>DASZLR010000104.1:0-31410 GCA_035552275.1 Pseudonocardiaceae bacterium
TCCGGCTGATCCGGCGAGAGACAGGCGCGCAACCAGCGGGCGTCATCCGCGTCGGTCACGTCGACCGGATCGAGGTCGACGCCGACGCGGGCGACAACCTTGGGCATCGCCCGCGTCGGCAAGAACCGGTCTCCCACGATTGAAGACGACAGTTGCACGGGCGATGACGGGTCACCCAACGACTGCCCGTTGCTGTAGGTGATGCCAACACGATCGACAGTGAGATTGAGTCCGGCCGAACAGCCCACGTCGATCAGCCCAACCGCATTCGCGCCTGCCCGGCGCGCCGCCTCGGCAATGGCCGGATACAGCACGGCGCCGCGTCCGATCTCGTTCGTCAGCGTCCGCCGGCGCGCGGCGATGGCCACGACCGAGTCGGTCAGGCGCAGCAGCGTGTCGATCGCCGCGTCGGCGGCGGCTTCGCGGTCCGCGGCCGCATAGGCCGCGGCGAGCGCCGGGGCGCGTCCGGCGAGGGCGAGGTCGTGCAGCGCGGCGAGGATCACCGTGGGGTGCCGCTTGCGCGCCGGCGCCGCCTCGATGGCGCGCAGTGCCTCGTCGGACTCACTCAGGGCGACGGCGACTCGCTCGTACAGCGGCGATGTTTCGGCAGCGTCGACCTCACCGAAGTGTCGGTACACCTGGGCGAGCGTGCGCGCCCTGCGTACGGGTGCGGCGCTTTCTGTGGTCGGCCCTGACATCCCGACCAGCCTAGCCGTCCGAGCGACAACCCCCGAACCAATTACCTGGCACCAGAGCGCCGAGCAGATCCTCGACCGACTCGCCGGCAGGACACTAGCCGGTCAGGCCCAGCCGGCCACGGTCCAACACGATGTCCCCGGCGCCGTTGGCGGTTCGGAACAACACGCTGTCCCCATCCCGCCAGGCACTGACCACCAGCTCCTCGCCGGGCAGCACCGGCTTGGTAAACCGTCCGTCCACTGTGGCCAGTTGATCCGGGTCGCCGTCGGCGAACTCGCCCAGCAGCAGCCGAACCGTGATGCCGTAGGTCGCCAGGCCGTGCAGGATCGGCCGCTCGAAGCCGCCCGCCGCGGCGAACGCCGGGTCGGCGTGCAGCGGGTTGCGGTCGCCGGACAGCCGGTAGATCAGCGCCTGGTTGAGCGCGGTGGGGAAGCGGAGGGTGGCGTCCGGCGCGCGGTCGGGCACCGCGAAGTCGACGGACGGGCCGCGGTCGCCACCGAAACCGCCCTCACCGCGGATGAACACCGACGAGCGGGTGGCGAACAGCGGCTGGCCGTCGGCCGGGTCCGAGCCGGTCGTCTCGGTCACCACCAGCGCGCCCTTGCCCTTGTCGTACACGTCGGTGATCACCCGGCGCAGCTCGATCGTGCCGGCCACCGGCAACGGCCGGTGCACGGTCAGCGTCTGCTCGGCGTGCAGCAGCTGCGTGTAGTCGACGTCACCCAACTTCAGCGGCGGGCCACCGAACTGGCCCAGCGCGATCGCGTAGGTCGGCAGCACCCGCTGGGTGACGCCGTGCGCGTACTCGGTGGTGAACGCCAGTTCCTTCGTCGGGTCCAGTTGGCCGGCGCCGACGCCGAGTGCGTAGATCAGCGCGTCGTCGCTGCTCCACGTGCGAGTCCACGGTCCCTGCTCGACGCCGACGATGCCGCGATCCAGTGCCATGACCGTCCCTGTGGGTTTGTTGGTGGTGGTTGCCGTTGAGTGATCGGGATTCAGCCAAGCACGCCGCGGACGCTGGCGTGCCCCCTGATCAGATTGCGGGCAATGGTGCGGCGCTGGATCTCGTCGGTGCCCTCGTAGATGCGCAGCAGCCGAAGTTCCCGGTACCACCGCTCGACCGGCAGTTCCTTGGTGTAGCCCATGCCGCCGTGGATCTGCAGCACCCGGTCCACGATCTCGTTTGCCTTGACACCGCCATAGAGCTTGGCCATCGACTGCGCCTGGCGCGAGTCCAGGCCGGCGTCGACCTGCCAGGCGGCCTGCAACACCAGCAGTCGCAACGCCTCGATCTCCACCGCCGAGTCCGCGATCATCCACTGGATGGCCTGCCGGTCGGCCAGCGGCTCACCGAAGGTGACCCGGGTCTTGGACTGCTCGATGGCCATCTCCACCAGTCGCTCGCACGAGCCGATCGCGCGGGCCGGCAGCAGGTAGCGGCCCCGGCCGATCCACTGCATGGCCAGTTCGAAGCCGCGGCCGACCTCGCCGAGCACGTTCTTCTCGGGCACCCGCACGTTGTCGAACACCAGCGCCGCCGGACCCCACTCGCCCATGGTCGCGATCGGTTCGGATTTCCAGCCCATGTCCCGGTCCACCAGGAAACAGGTCACCCCGCCGTTGGCGCCCTTCTCCTTGTCGTTGACGGCGAACACCATCACGAAGTCGGCTTCGTTGCCCTGGGTGATGAAGGTCTTCTCGCCGTTGATCACCCACTCGGCGCCGTCCTGGTGCGCCGAGGCGCGGATCGCCCGAGCGTCCGAGCCGGCGCCCGGTTCGGTGATCGCGAAGCAGGAGATCCGGTCGCCGGCGATGGTCGGGAGCAGGTATCGCTGCCGCTGTTCCTCGGTGCCGTGGTACAGGATGTTGTCGGCGTAGCCGCCGAACCGGAAGGGCACGAAGGTGCGGCCGAGTTCGGCCTCCAACAGCGCGGTCATCACCGCGGAGAGCCCCATGCCGCCGTACTCGGCCGGGGTCTGCACGCCCCAGAAGCCGGCCTCCTTGGCCTTCAACTGAAGCTCGCGCAGCTCCGGGCGGGTCAGGCCGGGCGCTCCGTTCCGCTCCCGGCGCAACACCTCGGGCTCCAGCGGCATGATCTCCCGCCGGACGAAGGTGCGCACCCAGTCGCGGACCTCTTTTTCCTCGGTGGTCAGGGTGAAGTCCACCATGGGTGCCTCCCGCTACGAACCGAACACTGTTAGGTTATAACCTAACCTCGCCTTGCGAGGTCTCGCAAGCGTGATGGAGGTGACATGGGCCGGCCGAGAACACCGGTGTTGAGCCGAGACGGCATTCACGCCGCCGCGCTCCAGGTGATCGACAGTGACGGGCTCGCGGGCCTGTCGATGCGCAAGCTCGCCGCCGCCCTGGGTGTGCAGGCGGCGTCGTTGTACAGCCACGTGTCCAGCAAGGAGGAACTGCTGCACGAGGTGGCCAACGGCATCACCGCGAAGGCGGACGTGTCCGCGTTCGCCACTGGCGACTGGCAGGTGGGCGTGCGGACCTGGGCGCGCTCCTACCGCGCCGCGCTGGCCGAACATCCCAACATCGTGCCGTTCCTGGCGTACGGACCGCAGCGCCGGGAAGCCGCCTTGCGGATGGCCGACGCGGTGCACGGTGGCCTGGTGGCGGCCGGGTGGCCGGCCAAGTACGCCACCATGATCGGCGCGGCCACCAAGTACCTCGTGGTCGGCGCGGCGATCAGCTCGTTCTCCCGGGGATTCGAGGCCGACGTGCGGATCTACGTCGACCGGTACCCGAATCTGATCGAGGCGCCGGCCCTGCGCGAGCACGCCGACGAGATCGACCAGGGCAGCTTCGAACTGGCGGTGGACGCGTTCATCGACGGCCTCGATCAGCGATTCGGCAAGTTGTTGCGCGGCGGGCGGACTCAGTTGACATAGCTCCGGCATAGGGTCTGGTTCGTGCCTGAGCGCGGAACACGCGGAACACGCGGAACAGCTCGTGAACTGGTCGTCGACGGTCCGCACGGCGAGCGGACCGTGCGAGTGTCCAATCCGGACAAGGTGTACTTCCCGGACCGGGGCGTCACCAAGCTGCGGGTGGTCGAGTACTACCTGGCCGTCGCCCAACCGCTGCTGCGGGTGCTGCGGGACCGGCCGACCACGCTGAAGCGGTTTCCGGACGGGGTGACCGGCGATCCGTTCTACGCCAAGCGGATTCCGAAGGGCGCGCCCGACTGGGTCGAGTCGGTGCGGATCACCTTTCCTTCTGGCCGGACCGCCGACGAGGTCTGTCCGACGGAGCCGGCCGTGCTCGCCTGGGCGGCGAACCTCGGCACCTTCGACTTCCACCCGTGGCCGGTGCGCCGGCCGGACGTGGACCATCCGGACGAGTTGCGGGTCGACCTCGATCCGCAGCCGGGCACCACGTTCGCCGACGCGGCGCGGGTGGCGGGCGTGCTGCGGGAGGTGTTGGACGAGGCCGGTCTGGTCGGCTATCCCAAGACCTCTGGCGGGCGTGGGGTGCATGTGCTGGTGCGCATCCGGCCGGAATGGGACTTCATCGCGGTGCGGCACGCGGTGATCGCGCTGGCCCGCGAGGTGGAGCGGCGGGCGCCGGCGGCGGCCACCACGTCGTGGTGGAAGGAGAATCGCGGCGAGCGGATCTTCCTCGACTACAACCAGGCCGCCCGCGATCGGACCGTCGCCTCGGCCTGGTCGGTGCGCGGCACGCCGCGGGCCACGGTGTCCATGCCGGTCACCTGGGCGACGCTGCCCGACGTCGAGCCGGACGATTTCGACGTGCTGACCGTGCCGGACCTGCTGGCCCGATCCGGTGATCCGCACGAGTCGATCGACGCGCGGGCGTTCGGCATCGAGACGTTGCTGGACTGGTACGAGCGCGACAGCCGGGACCGTGGTCTGGGCGATCTGCCCTATCCGCCGGACTATCCGAAGATGGCCGGCGAGCCCACGCGCGTCCAGCCGAGTCGGGCGAAACGGGCCGACTGATCGGGCCGGGCTGGATCGACTGCCGGGGCCGTCTGGTCGATTCGGCCGCCGACCTGGCACCCTGTGCGCATGGGCAAGGACGATTGGTCCATCGCGGACGCGTGGAACGGCCTCAGCATGCACTGGCATGGCTACGTCGAGCGGGTCGCGCTGGCGCACGCCAAGACTCGGGACCAGCGGCTGGGCACCGAACCGGATGAGGTCATGGTCAATCCGGACGAGGTCGCCGCCTGGCTGGAAGGCACCATCAAGGCGGCCACCTCGCCAGCGCCGATCAAGGGCGCGACCGTCGAGGACGTCCGGGATTTCGCCGACTCGATGCAGGTCTGGCGCTCGCTGGCGTCCAACGGCGAGTCGGTGTCGACGGGCGTGCGCGGCCAGATCACCGTCACTGCCGAGGCGGTCACCGAACGGGAATGTGACTGCCAGGCCTCCGGTCCGGCGCCGGTGTCCCGGCTGAGCAAGGGCCGGCGGCGCTAGCGGTAGTTCGGGACAGGTGCTGGTCTGCTTCTAGTCACTGTCACCGGGTGCGGGCAAGATCTCCCCAACAGTCACGACCCGCCAAGGAGTTTTCTCGCCATGCCGCCCCCCAAGTCGAAGTCAACGCCGGCGCCGACGCCGCTGACCGCCGACCAGATCGACCACCTGCGCACCGAACTCGACGCCGGACGGCTGCCGGCGGTCTGGTTCACCCCGGCCGCGGTCGGGGTCGACGCGGGACGCTCGGCGAAGGTGGTCGCGTTCACCGATCCGGCGGAGGGCGACTTCATTCAGGTTCGCCCCACCGGTTCCGCCGACGTGATCTCTTTCGGACCCAGCGAGCTGACCGTGGAGCGGCCACCGCGCCGGCGCAAGGGAGCCGAGCCGCCCGCCAACGCCCGAACAGGTTCGACCGCCAGGCCCGCCGCTCCTACGGCGATACCCGCGACACCGGCGAGCCCACTGAAACCCAGTGCCAGCAAGCAATCCGCCCCCCCGCCCAAGGCGACGGACGAACTGCTCGTCACCCGGGAGCGGCCGACCCGACCGACCCGACCGGGCCGGACCCGCCAGCCCAGCCCGGTCACCGTCACCCTGAGTTCCACTCCGGACGGTGAGTGGACCATCGATGTGCTCACCGGGAAGAAGCGCGCGGTGCGACCCCAGCCGATCGCCGCCTCCGCCGTCGCCGAGGCCGCGCGGGCGCTGGGGCCGGATGTCGCCGAGGCCATCGACAGCGTGCTGGCCGCCGCCCGCGACCGGCAACGGGACCGGGTCGCGGAGCTGGAAGCCGAACTCGCTTCGGCCCGACGCGCGCTGGCGCAGCTGGCAGAGGGTTGACCACGGCCACTCCCCGTGTCCCTCATCTGGCGGTGTCAGACATAGCGAACCGCGCATAACGTCAGATAACGACCGTCAGATCCGAGGACATCCAGGAGGTCAATGATGTCCGAGACCACTTCGCCCGCGCCCGAGAACGCCCCCGGTGGGTGCAGCTGCTGCTCGTCCTGCACCGGACCGTCCTGCGGCTGCTGCTCCAGCTGTAGCTGACGACGAACACGCCGCCGGTCACGGCGGGCAGGCGGTGAGGCTCGGCGGGATCTGCCCGTCGACCAGGAATCGGGTGGCCACCGAGGTGGCGCACGCGGACTGCCCCAGGGCGCCGTGACCGGTGCCCTGCCAGGACACCAGCACGCTGGACACCAGCTCCTGCGCGGTGCGCTCGGTGCCCGACTGCGGCGTTTCCGGATCGTTGGCCGTGCTGATCACCAGCACGGTCGGCGCGCCGGCCGCGGTCGGCTTGGGCAGCGGCCGGGTGATCACCGGCCACGGCGCGCACCACAGCAGCCGATCCGCGAGCACGCCGCCGAACAGCGGGTTCTTGCCGGTCAGGTTTTTCGCGGCCGCGCTCACCTGAGCCGGCGTGAGCCGGTCGGGCTGGTCATTGCAGCCCGACGCCAGCTGGCCGTCCAGACCGGCCGGGTCGTACGGCGAGCCGGCCAGCACCGGCCGGATCAGCGCAGCCAGTCCGGTGACGTCGCCGGTGCTGGCGGTGGCGATCGCCTGGGTGAGCGCGGGCCACTGGGTTCGGTCCGCGAGGCCGATCAGCACCGCCCGCAGCGCGGTCCCGCCGGTGATCCGCAGCCCGTCCGGCGTGGTGGCCGGCTGCTGGCTCAACGTCGCGACCAGCTGGGTCAGCGTGCCGCGCGGATCGGCGCCCAGCGGGCAGTGGGCGCTGACGCAGGCGGCCGCGAAGGCGTCGAAGGCCGATTCGGCCGAGGCGGCCTGGCTCGCGGCCAGATCGGCCGAGCCGAGTGTCGGGTCGGGTGAACCGTCCAGCACCAGCCGGCCGGCCTGCGCCGGAAAGCGGTCCGCGTATCCGGTCAGCACCCGGGAACCCTCGCCGAGCCCGATCGCGTTGAGGTGCGCCACGCCGAGCTGTTGGCGGATCGCCTCGATGTCGTCGGCGGTGTTCCAGGTGTTCAGCGCGGCCTGCCGGCCGCCGAGGTCGAGGACGCACTGATCGCTGGCGTCGGTGCCGGCCGCCAACAGGTCGGACAGGTCAGTGTTGGCCGGGTCATAGCCGAGCAGCGCGGACCGGTCGCTCTGCGGGACGCAGCGCACGCCGTCGGACGCGCCGGTTCCGCGTCGGTCCATCCCGATCAGCGAGAACCGCTGCAACACTTCGGGTGGCAACTGGCTGGCCAGCCGAGCCGCGTAGAGCGTGCCGGGCAGGCCATCCAGGTCGTTGACCACCAGCAGCGGTGCGGCCCCCGTGCCGACCTTCAGCAGCTGGATCCGGACCGCGCCCTGATCAGGACCGCCAGCCGGGTCCAGGGGAGCCGCCAGCTGCGCGCACTGGTAGGGCATGCTGGTTGACGGAGCCAGCGTGCCCAGTCGCTGCCGGGTGTCGTCCGTGCAGTCGGACCAGTTGATCGCGCCCGGCGCGGTCGGGTCCAGCGGCGGCAGTCCAGCGGCGGGAGTCGGCCTGGCAACGCCCGCACCCGACGCCGCCGAGCCAGCCACGATCAGGCCGGGTCGGCTGGACGGCCCGACCGTGCAGCCGGCCGCCAGCATCGTGGTCACTGCGGTTGTCAGAGCCGTGACGAGAATGGTGGTCAGGTGCCGGTGCGGTCGGACGACGAAGCGGCCTGGCACGTCGGCTCCTTGCTGTGAACACGCGGACACCGGCAGCCTCGCATGTCCGCGGTGTGACACGGGTGAGCGGGTCGGCGTAGGACACTGGGCGCGAGCTGGGAACGGGAGAGGGGTGCGACGTGGTCGCCGTGCACGTGGAGCGGGCGCCGCGACCGGAGCGGTTCCGGGGTGGCGTGGCCGAGTTGGCGGGGCGCGGGCTGGGCAGCGTGCCGCCTCCGCTGCTGGTGATCGCCGGCACGGTGAGTGTGCAGGTCGGCTCCGCGTTGGCCCGGCAGCTGTTCGCGGTCACCGGCGCGCTCGGCGCGGTCAGCCTGCGGCTCGGGTTCGCCGCCGTGTTGCTGCTCGCCGTGTGGCGGCCGTCGCTGCGGCTGTCCCGGCGGGCCTGGACGGTGGTGATCGGCTACGGCCTGGTGCTGGCCGGCATGAACGTCTGCTTCTACGAGGGCATCGCCCGGGTGCCGCTGGGCCTGGCGGTGACCATCGAGTTCCTGGGCCCGCTGACCGTCGCGCTGCTCGGTTCCCGGCGCTGGCTGGACGCGGGATGGGCGCTGCTCGCGGCCGGCGGGGTGGTGCTGCTGACCGAGGGCAGCGGCGCGATCTCCTGGCTGGGCGTGCTGTTCATCCTCGGCTCGGCGACGTTGTGGGGCTGCTACATCCTGCTCGGCGCGAAGCTCGGCGAGCACACCGCCGGCGGCAGCGGACTGGCCCTGGCGATGACCATCGGCGGCCTGGCCACCGCGCCACTGGGCATCACCGCCGGCGGCGCCAACCTGCTGCACCCGATGGCACTGGCCGCCGGGCTGGGCGTGGCGCTGCTGTCCTCGGTGGTGCCGTACTCGGTGGAGCTGGAGGCGCTGCGGCGGATGCCGCCGAAGGTGTTCGGGGTGCTGATGAGCCTGGAACCGGCGGTGGCCGCGCTCGCCGGGCTGCTGGTGCTCGGGCAGGTGCTGCACCCGGCGCAGTGGGCGGCGATCGGGCTGGTGGTCGCCGCCTCCGCCGGCGCGACCCGGTTCGGCTAGTTTCCCGGCCTAATTTCCCAGCTTTAGTTTCCCACCGCGCGCACCTCGCCGGCGAGCACCGCGTCCAGGTCGTACCGGGCCGGCTCGTCCAGCTGGTCGTACCGGCACGAGTCCGGCTCCCGGTCCGGCCGCCAGCGCACGAACTGCCCGTTGTGCCGGAACCGGGTGGGGTGGCCGCCCTCGGTGTGCTCGTAGCTGACCTCGATCACCCGTTGGGGGCGCAGCGGCACCCATTCCTGTTCGGTGCCGCGCCATCGGTTGATCCCGCCCGGCCGCCGCTGGCCCTCCCGGGTCTCGCCCAGCCACGGATGTCCGGAATCGGCGTCCACGATCAGCGGCGCCAGTTCGACCGCCAGCCGGCGGCGCTGCTCGACCGGGAACGCGCCGACCACGCCGACATGGTGCAGCACGCCCTGATCGTCGTGCAGGCCCAGCAGCAGCGAGCCGACCGCCGTGCCCGGTTCGGTGTTGAGATGCCAGCGCAGGCCGGCCACCACGCAGTCCGCGGTGCGCGAGTGCTTGATCTTGATCATGGTCCGCTTGCCCGGCGTGTAGCCGACTGACGCCGGCTTGCCGATCACGCCGTCCAGGCCGGCGCCTTCGAACAGGGTGAACCAATCCCGGGCGGTCGCCGGGTCGGCGGTGGCCGGGGTGAGGTGCAGGCCGGCCGCAGGAGTGATGAACTCGGCCAGCGCGGCGCGGCGGTCCCGGGTCGTCTGGTCCAGCAGGCCGTGGTCGCCCAGCGCCAGCAGGTCGAAGGCCACGTACCGGGCGGGGGTCTCGGCCGCCAGGGTGCGGATCCGGCTGGCCGCCGGGTGAATGCGCTCGCCGAGCGCGTCGAAGTCCAGCCGGCCGTTCCGGGCCAGGACGATCTCGCCGTCCAGCACCACCCGATCGGGTAGCGCCTCGGTCAGCCCGGCCACCAACTCGGGGAAGTACCGGTCCAGCGGCTTGCCGGACCGGGACTGCAACATCAGTTCGTCGCCGTCGCGGAACACCAGACAGCGGAATCCGTCCCATTTCGGCTCGAACAGCATGTCGGTCCGGTCCGGGATCGCCGCGACCGCCTTGGCCAGCATCGGCTGCACCGGCGGCGACACCGGCAGCGTGAAATATCCGGTCATCGGTTTCTCCCAGCTCGCAGGTAACGCAGCAGCAGCAGATCGTCCGCGTGCAGCACGCCGGCCAGCCGCAGCGCGACCGGGCCGTCCAGCACCGGTCCGTGCGCGATCCGGCCGGCGTCGCCGGCGGTCAGCAGCGGCGCGACGCTCAGGCACAGCTCGTCCACCAGGTCGGCGGCGATCAGGTCGCCGAACAGCGTCGGCCCGCCCTCGCAGCACACCCGGCGCAGCCCGCGATCGCCCAGTTCGGCCAGCACCAGCGCCAGATCGACGTCTTCCGATCCGGCGATGACCACCTCCGCGCCGGCGGCGGCCACCGCGGCCCGGCGCTGCGCGGTCGCGGCCTTGGTGGTGAACACCATCGGCGCCACCTCGGTGTCGGTGACCAGCAACGAGGTGGCGCCGATCGAGCACCGTCGGCTGACGACCGCGATCGGCGGCACCGGGGCCAGCCCCAGCGCGTCGCGCAGGTCGGTGGCCAGTTCCCGGCGCCTGATGCCCCGGTACCGCTCCACCGTCGCGGTGCCCGCGCCCACCAGAACCACGTCCGACAGTGTCCGGCCCAGTCGGAAAACCCGCTTGTCGTTGGCATCGGACAGGCCGCCGGACCGGCCGCCGAGAGAGACCGCGCCGTCGGCGCTGCTGATGAAGTTGACCTTGACCCACGGCTGGTCCAGCCCGTCCGGGTAGGCGTAGAGCCGCGCCAGCTCGGTGTCGTCCGCCACACCGGCGGGCGGCCGGTCGGGCGGCAGCAGTCGGTCCACGCCGCCATCCAAGCAGGTCAATCCGGCTCACGGTGGGTGCCCTGCGGATCGGCGGTCGAGGATCGCCGCTGCCGGGGCCGCGACCCGAAGGTCCTATTCTTGGTGCCATGACCGTGTCGCGCCTGGTCGATCGCGAACCGCGGATCGGGCCGGATGAGCTGATCGCCACCATGACGCCGCCGCCCCGGTTCGACCAGGTCCGGTTCACCAGCTACCTGCCCAATCCGGACGAGCCGAGCCAGGCCGCCGCGGTGACGGCCGGGCAGGCGTTCGCGGCGCGGATCACCGCGGCTCGCCCCCGGCGCGCCGGGCTGCGTTCGCTCTGGTCGGGGCGACGCGCGACCGGTGACCGGCCCGGCCTGTACTTCGACGGCGGTTTCGGCGTCGGCAAGACCCACCTGCTGGCCTCGCTGTGGCACCTCGCGCCCGGACCCAAGGCGTACGGCACCTTCGTGGAGCTGACGAATCTGGTGGGCGCGCTGGGATTCGCCGAGGCGGTGCGCCGGCTGTCCGACCACACCCTGCTGGCCATCGACGAGTTCGAACTGGACGATCCCGGCGACACCATGTTGGTGACCCGGCTGCTGACCGAGCTGACCGACGCCGGCGTGCGCGTCGCCGCGACCTCGAACACCCTGCCGGACAAGCTCGGCGAGGGCCGGTTCGCCGCCGACGACTTCCTGCGTGAGATCCACTCGCTGGCCGCGCGGTTCACCGTGGTCCGGGTGGACGGCCCGGACTACCGGCATCGTGGCCTGCCCGACGCCCCGCCGCCGATGACCGACGAGGAGCTGACCGCGAGCGCCGCCGGCCGCGAAGGGTCCACAGTGGACGATTTCGACGGGCTGTGCGCGCATCTGGCGAAGCTGCACCCGTCCCGGTACGGGCGGCTGGTCGACGGCGCGACGACCGTGCACCTGCGCGGCGTGCACGCGCTGGACCGGCAGGATGTCGCGCTGCGGCTGGTGTCGCTGGCCGATCGGCTCTACGACCGGGCCATTCCGGTCGCGGTGTCCGGGGCGCCCGTGTCGGCGCTGTTCACCGACGAGATGCTCCGCGGCGGCTACCGCAAGAAGTATCTGCGCACCATCTCGCGGCTGGTCGCCCTGTCGAGAGACGCGCTGTCCAACGACGCGCTGTCCAGCGACGTCCGCGACGCTTCAACGCTCTCCCGCGCCCTCGGCACCACACCCTCTGGCTCGGCGGCCTGAATCGCGGTCAGTTCGACCGTCGATTCGGTCTTTTTCTTGCGCGACAACAGATCCGCCAGCACCGCGCCGGGCAGCACCACGCCCAGCGCGAGGCTGAATCCGCCGAGCGCGTCGGTGGGGTAGTGGTAGTTCATCGCCACCAGCCCGGTGGTGAGCGTCACGATCAGCAGCGCCCACACCAGCCACGCCAGCGTTCGGGTCAGCGTCGTCGTCGCCGTGGGCAGCACCATCAGCAGTGCGACGGTGAGCGCGGCGACAGCGCCGACCGTGTGCCCGCTCGGGTAGCTCAGGTATCCGTGGTAGCGCCGGTCGAACAGCGGCTTGAGCAGGTTCTCGGTGATCAACACCGCGACGGCCGGCCCAGCCACCGCGAGGACCGCCACCGACCACCGGCGGCGCAGCAGCGCGATCAGCACCAGCACGGCGACCAGGGTGTACATCAACGGCGGGTCGGTGGGCGACACCAGCACCTCGGCCAGCGGGCCGCCGACCGCGAGATGCACCTGATGGGTGACCGCGTGGTCGAACGGGCGGGGCAGTCTGTCCCCGGCCACCGCAAGCCCCAGCACCATGGTCACCAGCCAGCACGACGCGGCGATGACCAGCGTCAACGCTCGCAGACGGAGTGGTATCAGCACACTTCGACTATGCCTGATCTTGACTGGTCACCGCGCTGCCAAGACATCGATGATCGCGTCAATCCCCCGATCGAGGTCGTTTTCGCTGATCACCAGTGGCGGAGCGACCCGCAGTGTGGTTTCCTGCGTCTCCTTGCCCAGCACCCCGCGTGCCATCAGCGCCTCGGCCGCCTGCCGGCCGGTCGGGCCGCCGGGTGCGATGTCCACTCCCGCCCACAGCCCGCGACCGCGCACCTCCGCGACGCCCCGGCCGACCAGTTCGGCCAGCCGCGCGTGCAGGTGCGCGCCGAGTTCCCGAGACCGCGCCTGGTACTCGCCGGTGCGCAGCAGCCGGATCACCGCCCGGCCCACCGCGCAGGCCAGCGGGTTGCCGCCGAAGGTCGAGCCGTGTTCACCCGGTCGCAGCACGCCGAGCACCGACCGGCGGCCGACCACCGCCGACACCGGCAGAATGCCGCCGCCGAGCGCCTTGCCCAGGGTGTAGAGATCGGCGCGGACGCCCTCGTGGTCCAGGGCGAACAGGTCGCCGGTGCGGCCGAGACCGGACTGGATCTCGTCGGCGATGAGCAGCGCGCCCGCCCGGTCACAGATCCGCCGCACCGCGCGCAGGTAACCGTGGCCGGGCACCAGCACGCCGGCCTCGCCCTGGATCGGCTCGACCAGCACGGCCGCCGTCCGGTCGGTCACCGCGGCGGCGAGCGCCTCGGCGTCGCCGTACTTGACCACGGTGAAGCCGGGCGTGAACGGGCCGAAGTCGGCGCGGGCCACCGGATCGGTGGAGAACGACACGATCGTCGTGGTGCGGCCGTGGAAGTTGGACCCAGCCACCACGATCTCGGCGGCGTCCTGGGGAACCCCCTTCACCTGGTAGGCCCACTTTCGGGCGACCTTGATCGCCGATTCCACCGCCTCGGCCCCCGAGTTCATCGGCAGCACCATCTCGGTGCCGGTCAGCTCGGCCAACTCCTGGCAGAACGCGCCGAACTGGTCGTGGTGGAACGCCCGGCTGGTCAGCGTCACCCGGCCGAGTTGCTCGATGGCGGCGGCGATCAGCTCGGGATGGCGGTGGCCGAAGTTCAGCGCCGAGTACCCGGCCAGGAAATCGAGATAGCGGCGGCCGGAGACGTCGGTGACCCAGGCGCCCTCGGCGTGCGCGACCACCACCGGCAGCGGGTGGTAGTTGTGCGCGCTCCACCGCTCGTCCAGTGCCACGAAATCAAGGTCCAGCAGCGCGTCGGTCATGATTCCAGGCTAAGGGTTCGACCGCGTCGATCTCAGTCGAGATCTATTTCCCTCACCGCCGGTTCGTTGCGTCGATATCTGATCTGGCGGTGGAACGTTGCGTGTGCTGCCGAATCGACCGTCGGGCGGTGACGAAGCCGACGATTCGGCCGGCCCGCCGATCTGCCAAGGTCGTTGGTGTGACCGTGAAAGGTAGCGCGCAGGATCCGGCCTTCAGGCCGGTGATAGCGCATCAATCTCGTCGTGACAGGACAACATGCTATTCTGTCAACCGTGGCGGATCGGGTGGTGAAGCGGGCGTTCAAGTACCGCTTCTACCCGACGTCGGATCAGGCCGAGCAGCTTGCGAGGACGTTCGGATGCGTCCGCTACGTGTACAACCGGGCACTCGCCGAACGATCACAGGCGTGGACGCTGGAGCAGCGGCGGATCACTCACGCCGACACCGACCGGATGCTCACCAGTTGGAAGCGGAACCCCGAAACCGGGTGGCTACGCGAGCCGTCGAAAGGCCCGTTGCAGGCGACGCTGCGGAATTTGCAGACCGCGTACGCCAATTTCTGGCAGAAGCGGGCGAAGTACCCGACGTTCAAGCGGAAGGGCAAGACCACCGACTCGGCCACCTACTTCCGGAACTGCTTCACCTACCGCGATGGACAGGTCACCTTGGCGAAGCAGGATCGGCCGTTGAAGATCGCATGGTCACGTCCTATACCGGATGGTGCGGTGCCCTCGCAGGTCACGGTGTCGCGGAACCCCCGCGACCAGTACCACATCTCGATCATTGTCGAGGACACCATCACCGCCTTGCCGAAGACGTCGGCTCGGGTCGGGATCGACGCCGGGATCACGTCACTGGTCACGTTGTCGACCGGGGAGAAGGTCACAAACCCGCGTCACGAACGCAAGGACCGCGCCCGGTTGGCGCTGGCTCAGCGCCGGCTGGCGCGCAAGGCGAAGGGCTCAAACAACCGCGCCAAGGCCCGCATCAAGGTCGCGAGGGTGTACGGCCGGATCGCGGACCGACGCCGGGACGTGCTGCACAAGCTGTCCACGAGGATCATCCGCGAGAACCAAACGGTGATCATCGAGGACTTGTCGGTTCGGAACATGGTGCGGAATCATTCGTTGGCGCGTGCGATCTCCGACGCATCGTGGTCGGAGTTGCGCCGCCAGTTGGAGTACAAGGCCGACTGGTACGGCCGCACCGTGATAACGATCGACCGGTTCTATCCGAGCAGCAAGACGTGTTCGGTGTGCGGCGCGATCGTGGAGAAGCTGCCGCTCACGATCCGGGAGTGGACGTGTCGGTGCGGCGCGGTCCACGACCGGGACGTGAACGCGGCGATCAACATTTTGGCGGCCGGGCTGGCCGTTTCTGCCTCCGGAGACTGAGTGAGACCGCCCCGCGCCTAGCACGGGGAGGCATCAGTTGATGAACGAGGAATCTCCCGCCCTCAGGCGGAAGAGCGTCAAGACCAACTTCCTTCGGCTTCAGGCCCGCACCCAGCGGTTCACCCTCGGCACGCCGCGCGACTTCCGGGTCGCCCCGGACGGCTCGCGG
This sequence comes from Pseudonocardiaceae bacterium, assembly GCA_035552275.1. GTDB lineage: Bacteria > Actinomycetota > Actinomycetes > Mycobacteriales > Pseudonocardiaceae > DASVLX01. Next base: position 15,371 of record DASZLR010000104.1, read on the forward strand.
GTGCTGTTCGTGCGCTCGGCCTCCGGCACCGAACGCCGGCACAGCCTGTGGAGCCTGGACGTCGCGTCCGGCCGGGAATCCGAGGTGGTCAATCCGGCCACGCTGCTGGACACCGACGAGCGGCTGCCGCCGGAGGAGAAGGCGCGCCGCGAGCGCAGCCGCACCCAGGCAGCCGGCATCGTCGGCTACACCACCGACCAGCGGTGCCGGCTCGCCGCGTTCACCCTCTCGGGTCAGCTTTTCGTGGTCGACCTGGCCAGCGGCGGGGTGCGCGAGCTGGCCACCGCCGGTTCGGTGATCGACCCCTGCCTCGACCCGACCGGGCAGCGGGTGGCCTATGTGCACGGCGGCGCGCTGCGGGTCGTCGAGGTCGACGGCTCGGCCGACCGGGCTCTGGCGGAGCCGGACAATCAGGATGTGAGTTGGGGCCTCGCCGAGTTCGTGGCGGCCGAGGAAATGGGTCGGCAGCACGGTTTCTGGTGGTCGCCGACCGGCGATCGGCTGCTCGCCGCCCGGGTCGACCAGGCCGCCGTGCCGCACTGGCACATCGCCGATCCGGCCAATCCGGACCGGCCGGTGACCACCGTCGCCTACCCGGCGGCCGGCAGCGACAACGCCACGGTCGAGCTCGCGCTGCTGGACCTGGACGGTTCGCGCACGGACGTGGACTGGTCCGGCCATGGGGATGCCGAATATCTCGCGGTGGCGCGCTGGTCGCGGTCCGGGCCACCGCTGCTCGCCGTCCAGAGCCGGGACCAGCGGCGGATGCGGGTGCTGACCGTCGAGCCCGCCACCGGCGCGACCACCGTGGTGCAGGAGTTGACCGATCAGCACTGGCTGGACATCGTCGGCGGGAGCCCGGCCTGGACCCAGGACGGTCGGCTGGTCACGGTGGCCCCGGTGGACGGGGCATACCGGTTGTTGCTCGACGGCCGGCCGGTCACCGGAACCGATCTCCAGGTGCGGTCGGTGCTCGACGTCGGCGCCAAGGATGTGCTGTGCACCGGATCGGGCGCTGATCCGACCCAGATCCACGTCTATTCCGTCAGCCTCGCCGGCGAAACCCGCCAACTGTCCGATGTGGATGGTGTGCACGGCGCGGCGCGCGCCGGAGATGTCACGGTGCTGGTGTCGTCCAGCCTGGATCTGGACACGCCCAAGGTCTCCGTGCTGGTGGACGGCAAACCGGTCGGCGAGATCACCTCGCTGGCCGTGGCGCCGCCGCTGACCCCGAACGTCACGCTGCTGACGGCCGGTGAGCGGGAGTTGCGCTGCGCGTTGGTGCTCCCGACCGGCCACCGGCCCGGATCGGCGCGGTTGCCGGTGTTGCTCGATCCCTACGGCGGCCCGCATGCCCAGCGGGTGCTGCACGCCCGGCGCGCCTACCTCGAGTCGCAGTGGTTGGCGGATCAGGGTTTCGCGGTGCTGGTGGTGGACGGCCGTGGCACGCCCGGTCGCGGTCCGGCCTGGGAACGCCTGGTGCACCACGAGTTCGCCGAGGTCACGCTGGCCGATCAGATCGACGCGCTACACGCGGTCGCCGCCCGCTACCCGGATCTGGACACCGGCAAGGTAGGCATTCGCGGCTGGTCCTACGGCGGCTATCTGGCCGCGCTGGCGGTGCTGCGCCGGCCCGACGCCGTGCACGCGGCGGTCGCCGGCGCGCCGGTGACCGACTGGCGGCTGTACGACACCCATTACACCGAGCGGTATCTCGGCAATCCCCATCAGCATCCCGAGGTGTACGAACGGAATTCGCTGCTCGCCGACGCGCCGGGCCTGCGCCGGCCGCTGCTGCTGATCCACGGCATGGCCGACGACAACGTCTTCGCCGCGCACACCCTCCGGCTGTCCGCCGCGCTGCTGGCGCACGGCCGGCCGCACACCGTGCTGCCGATGACCGGGGTCACGCACATGAGCCCGTCGGCGGAGGCCGAGGCGGAGAACCTGATGCTGCTGCAACTGAACTGGCTGCGGCAGGCGCTCGGACTTCCGGCCTGACCTACATCGCGGGGTGGCGTCCAATACCGACTAGTCGGTATGTTGTCCGGCATGACCAACGGACTGGCTGACAAAACCGCGTTGATCACCGGCGCGTCCCGCGGCATCGGCAAGGCGATCGCCATCGCGCTGGCCGAGCAGGGCTGCCGGCTCGTGTTGTCCTCGCGCAAGCAGGAGGCACTGGACGAGGTCGCCGCCGAGATCCGGGCGCGGCACCCGAAAGCCGAGGTGCTGGCGAAGGCCGCGCACGTCGGTGATCCGGCCCAGGCCCAGGAGTGCGTGGACGCCGCGATCGCCGAGTTCGGCCGGCTGGACGTGCTGGTCAACAACGCTGCCACCAATCCGCACTTCGGTCCATTGGTTGAGGTCGACACCGCCATGGCGGAAAAGATCGTGCAGGTCAACCAGCTGTCCGTGTTGCTGTGGACCCAGTTGGCCTGGAAGGCGTCGATGAGCCAGCATGGTGGCACGGTGATCAACATCGCCTCGATCGGCGGGCTGGTCACCGAACCGGGCATCGGTTTCTACAACGCGACCAAGGCGGCCGTGATCCATCTCACTCGCCAGTTCGCCGTCGAACTCGCGCCGTCGGTGCGGGTGAACGCGATCGCGCCCGGCCTGGTCCGCACCCACCTGGCTCGCGCGCTGTGGGAGAACTACGAGGACAGCCTCAAAGCCAGGCTGCCGCTGCGGCGCATCGGCGAGCCGGCGGACATCGCCAAGGTCGCGGTGTTCCTGGCCGGTGACGACTCGTCCTGGATGACCGGCCAAACGCTGGCCGTCGACGGCGGGGCGCTGGTCAGCCTGGACATCAGCTGAGATGTGGAGGACGGACGTGGCTCGGTGGGGACTGACGCTGCCGCTGGTTGGCACGCCGCTGGCGGCGCATCGCGAGTTGATCCGCGAACTGCCGTCGTTGGGCTACACCGACGTGTGGTCGGCGGAGACCGCCGGCACGGACGCGTTCACGCCGTTGGCACTGGCCGCCGAGTGGGCGCCGGAGCTGCGGCTGGGCACCGCCGTCGCCCCGGTCTACACCCGAGGTCCCGGCGTGCTCGCGATGTCGGCCGCCACCATCGCCGAACTGGCGCCGGGCCGGTTCGTGCTCGGCATTGGGGCGTCCTCGCCGGTCGTCGTCGGCGACTGGAACGCGGCCGAGTTCGCCGAACCCTTTGCCCGCACTCGGGACACCCTGCGCTTCCTGCGGTCCGCGCTGGCCGGTGAGCGGGTCACCGCGAGCTATCCGACCTTCGCGGTGCGGAAGTTCCGGTTGGAACGGCCGCCGACCCCACCGCCGGCGATCATGCTCGCCGCGCTGCGGCCGGGAATGCTCCGGCTGGCCGCCCGTGAAGCCGATGGCGCGATCACCAACTGGCTGTCCGCCGAGGACGTCCGGACGGTTCGCGCCGAACTCGGTCCGGACGCCGAACTCGCCGCCCGCGTATTCGTCTGCCCGACCGAGGACGCCGCCGCCGCGCGGGCCGTCGGCCGGCTGATGATCTCCAGCTATCTGACCGTGCCGGTGTACGCGGCGTACCACGACTGGCTCGGGCGCGGCGAGGCGCTGCGGCCGATGCATGAGGCCTGGGCCGCCGGCGATCGGGCCGGCGCGAACACGGCCATTCCGGACCAGGTTGTCGACGATCTGATCATCCACGGAAGTCCCGAGCAGTGCCGCAAGCAGGTGGCCCGGTACGTGGAAAACGGTTTGGACACACCGATTCTCGCCATCGTGCCCACCGGCGTGGACCAGGCCGAACTGGTGCGTGCGCTGGCCCCGGCGCGGGAAGCCGGGTAGCCGGTGGTCAATCCGGCCAACCCGGCCATCGGGGCGCGGCAGCCCACGGCGGACCGGATCGTCCGCGCCGCCGTGGAACTGTTCGCGGAGCGGGGTTTCGACGCCACCAGCGTGCAGCAGATCGTGGAACGCGCCGCGGTGACCAAGGGCGCGCTCTATCACTACTTCACCTCCAAGGACGACCTGCTTTTCGCCATCTACCAGTCGTTGATCGGCGTGCAGAACGCGGATCTGGAGGACATCGTCGCGCGGGGGATGGCACCAGCCGAGACGGTCCGGGCGATCCTGGTCGGCGTGATCGTCTCCACGGCCGAACGCGGCGCGGAGGCCGCGGTGTTCTTTCGCGAGTCGCCCAAGTTGGACGCCCAGCACATGGCCGCGTTCCGCGCCGACCGCCGCCGCTATCACGAGAACTTCCGGCAGGTTGTGGAAAAGGCGCAGACCGACGGTGTGTTCTCCGCGCGGGTGCCGGCGGACGTCGTCGTGCAGATCGCTATGGGCGTGGTGAACCAGTTGCCGATCTGGTTCCGGCCGGACGGTCCGAAGACCGCCGAGCGGTTGGGCCACGAGGTCGCCGACTTCGTGCTCGCCGCACTGCTGCCGGAAGAACCGCGGCCTTAACGCCTGATGAGCCGGCGGAGGGCGGACCGATCGCCGGTGACGACACCTGACCGGCCGCCGTCCGGCCGGTCCGCACGTGGTCGCCCAGCTCGATTCGGCAGGTGAGCGGCGGCGAATCCGGGTCTGGGCGTACGGAGCCGCGCAGGAAGAGCAGGACCGACGTGGCGGGCGCACGAGGCAGCCAGTGGTGCACTTCGAGATCATCGGCCGCGATCAGGCGAAGCTCCGGTCGGCCTTTCGCCGATCCCGAGGGCACTGTGATCGGCCTCGCCGCGACCCAGGGCTGGCGGCCCACGAGCGTCAGGCGTTGGGCAGTACCTGATCGTCGATCGGGTCGGGTTCGGCGTCCGCACGAACCGGGTCGTCGCCGAGAGCCAGCACGCGAAGCGAGGACAGCAACCCGGTTTCGCGCATGTTGACCAGTTGCCAGGCGCGGGCGATGCCCACCGCGAGATCGGCGATCACCACGTAGTTCAGCGTCTCGATCGGCTCGGTGTCAGTGTGATCACCGATGAGCCGCACGCCGGCGTAGCACTCGAAACCCGCGACGGCCAACAGGGCGACCACCAGCCCGAGCGACTGCCAGCCACCCTGCCCTTGACGCGCCGCGGTGACGATCAGCCGGGCGGTCGCGGCGGCGAACGCCAGGACCATCGCGCTGATCACGACGGCCCACCAGCCCAGGTCGACGCCGGGCACCAGGGCGGCCAGGGACAGCACCATCGCGTTGGAGAAAAGGAGCAGCGCCGCGGACGCCCGAGCGTGGTATTCCACCCGGGTCGCCGCCTGGCGCGCCCGCTCCGGAAAAATGGACACCGCGACGAACAGCAGGCCGATCAGGGCGCCGCTCGCCCCGGCAGCGGCCACAAAGAACTCGTGGTAGTCCGTGGGGATGATCACCTCGGCACGATAGCCCATCCACTTGATCACTTAGCGTGACTTTTCCGCCAGAAGATCAACACGATCGAGTGATGCGAGTCGAACATAAGTTCGATTAACGTGGTCGACATGGCAACCGAAGTGACGAAACCGCAGCACAACACCTGGTCCATGACGGCCTGTCCGCCCGTCCGGCCACCTCCACCCGGTGATCCACATCGGTGATGGCTGCTGTACAACGAAGGCTAGGCAAACCTAACTTACGGGAGATGTCGTGCTCGACCTCGAACTCGCCGGCGGGCGACAGGGTGCTGACGCGCTCGGCGCGCTGGTCCCCGTCGTTCTCGACGCGCTGCGCAGCAGAGCGCGCGGCGGACCGGCGCCGGCCGGCGGCCCGGCGGCGGTCGCCGCATCGATGGCGCAGCTCGGCGATCTGCTGCCACCGCGAGGAAGCGGGTCGGCCGCGCTCGGCGAACTGGCCGAGGCATTCGTCGTCGGCTCGGTGGATCCGGCGCATCCGTGGTGCGCGGCGCATCTGCACTGCCCGCCGCTGGCCGTCACGGCGGCGGCGGACCTGCTGATCAGCGCGCTGAATCCGTCCATGGACTCGTGGGATCAGGCGCCGATCGCCAGCGAGGTGGAGCGCGCCGTCACCGGCGAGTTTGCCCGGCTGTGCTTTCCGTCCGCGGCCGCGCCCGATGCGCTGATCACCAGCGGTGGCACCGAATCCAACCTGCTCGGCCTGCTGCTGGCTCGGGAACGGCTGGGGCCGGCGGTGCGGCCGGTGTGTGGTGCCAACGCGCATCACAGCGTGCGCCGGGCCGCGTGGCAGCTCGGCCTGCCCGAGCCGGAGCCGGTGGCCTTTCCCGGCGAGCTCGGCCAGGCGTTGCGTCGCGGGCCGTCCGTGGTGGTGGCCACCGCGGGCAGCACCGACACCGGCGAGATCGACCCGCTGCCCGAGATCGCCGAGATCGCCCGCCGACACGGGGCGTGGCTGCACATCGACGCCGCCTATGGCGGAGCCGCGCTGTACAGCCAGCGATTGCGGCCGCTGCTGGCCGGTCTGGAGGCCGCGGACTCAGTGGCGCTGGACTTGCACAAGCTGGGCTGGCAGCCGATCGCCTCCGGGGCGTTGGCGGTGGCGGCCGAGGAGTCCTTGCGCCCCTTGGCCTTCTCCGCCGATTACCTCAACGCCGATGACGACACCGCCGCCGGCATGCCGGATCTGCTCGGGCGTTCGTTGCACACCTCGCGGCGGGCCGACGCGTTCCGCATCGCGGTCGGTCTGCGCGCGCTCGGCCGCGATGGCATGGCCGAATGGGTGGAACGGTGTTGTGCCACCGCGGCCGAGGTGGCACAACACGTCGGCGCGCATCCGGCGCTGCGGCTGTGGCGCCGGCCCACCCTGAGCACGGTGTTGGTTCGTCCGGTGCTGGCCGATCGGGTCGCCGCCGAACACGGCACTTTCGCGGGCAACGACCTTGTCGCCAGGGTCCGGCGTCACCTGCTCGCCGACGGCCTCGCGGTGGTGGGCCGGGCGCGGGTCGACGGGTCGCTGTGGCTCAAGCTCACCCTGCTGCATCCGCAGGCGAAACCGGCCGATTATCTGCCGCTGCTCGATCTGATCGCCGCCAGGGCGCCGTTGCGTGCGGCGGTGGCCCCATGACAGTCGACCGAACGATGGACCCTGGTTCCGAATCGCCGGTCGACCTGCTCGGTATCGGCATTGGCCCGTTCAACCTCGCCCTGGCCGCGCTCGCTTCATCGGTGCCCGAATTGCGTACCGCGTTTCTGGAGCGGCAGGCCGAGTTCCGCTGGCATCCCGGCCTGATGATCGAGGGCGCCACCATCCAGGTGCCGTTCCTGGCCGATCTGGTGTCCCTGGTGCGGCCGGCGCATCCGTTGTCGTTCCTGAGTTATCTCGCCGATCAGGACAGGCTGTTCCCGTTCTATTTCGCCGAACGGTTCCACGTCGAACGGATCGAGTACGACGCCTACTGCCGCTGGGCCAGCGAGCGGCTGCCGGCGTGCCGGTTCGGTCACGACGTGCGGGCTATCGGTTGGTCGGCCGAGGATCAGGCGTTCACCGTGGAGTCCGTCGCGAACGGTTCGCCGGATCGGCTGCTGGCCCGCAACGTGGTGCTCGGCATCGGCACTGAGCCGCATATTCCGGCCGCGCTGCGCGATCTCGCCCGCGATCCACGAGTAGTGCACTCGGCCGGCTATCTCGACCGCCGTGCCGAACTGGCCGGCGCCGACGAGGTGGTCGTGATCGGGTCCGGCCAGTCCGGCGCTGAGGTCGTCCTCGATCTGTTGCGGCGCAGGCCACCGGGCCGGGAGCGGCTGCGCTGGTTCGCCCGCACCGAGGCGTTCGCGCCAATGGAGTACTCCAAACTCGGCCTCGAACACTTCACCCCCGATTACACCGAGTACTTCCACAACCTGTCGGAGCCGGCCCGGAACCGGCTGGTCGACGCGCAATGGCAGCTGCACAAGGGAATCAGCGCGGAGACCATGGCCGACATCCACGACGAGCTGTACCGTCGGAGCGTCCACTGTGGATGGCCGGATGTCACCATGGCCCCCGGCGTCGAGGTGGTAGCCGCGCGGCCAACGGCGGGCGGCATCGAGCTGGACCTTGCCGGCCACATCGGCGACGGCGCGGTCCGGGCCGACGGCGTCGTGCTGGCCACCGGATACACCGAGCGGTCGACCGACGACCTGCTCGCCCCGCTGGCCGATCGGCTGACTCGTGATGACGCCGGCCGGCTCGCCGTCGGCCGTGACTACCGCGTTGCCCTCGACCTTCCCGGCTCGCTGTACGTGCAGAACGCCGAGCGGCACACCCACGGGGTCGGCGCGCCGGATCTCGGCCTGGGCGCGTGGCGGGCCGCGGTGATCCTCAACGCCATCGCCGGACGGGACGTGTACCGGCTGCCCCAGCGCACCGCGTTCACCCGGTTCGGCGCGCACACGATGAAGGGACCGCGATGAACGCCTGGCGGGAAGCCGGTGTGCTGATCACCAACAAGATGTTGGGGGAGCTCAGTTACGAGGGGCTGCTGTGCCCGAAGCCGGACGCCGACGGCTGGTTGCTCGAACTGCCCGGAGCGGTGCGCTATCGGTTCGCCGCCCGGCGCGGCGCGTTCGAGAGCTGGTTCGTGTCCGGTGCGACCCGCCGGTTCGGCGACGAAGCCGCCGAACCGGCAACCGATCCGCGCACACTGGTGGTCGACGCACGGGGCCCGCTGGGGCTCACCGGCCTACGGCTGGCCGATGTGCTGGCCGAGTTGACGGCGACGCTGGCCAACGAGGCGGCCCGGCTGTCCGCCGCACCAGCCGTCGATGCACTAGCCACAATGGACTATGACCGGGCGGACGGCCGGCTCACCGGCCATCCCAGGCTGGTGCTGAACAAGGGCCGGATGGGCTTCTCCGCCGAGGACCGGGTGCGCTACGCGCCGGAATCCGGGCGCGGTCTGCGGCTGCGCTGGCTGGCCGTGCACCCCGATCTGGCCACGTTCCGCTCGGTGCCCGGCCTGACCGCGGCGCAGCTGCTGACCGAGGAACTCGGCGCCGAACTGGTCGCCGAGTTCCAGGCCGGGCTGTCTGCCAGCCTCGACTCCTGCGGCGATTCCGGTGCCGATTCTGGTGCCCGCGTCGATGCCGATCGCTATGTCTGGATGCCGGTTCACCCATGGCAGCGGGACGAGATCGTCGGCACCCTCTACGCCGCCGAACTGGCCAGCGGCGCGCTGATCGACCTGGGCGAGTCGATCGACCTGTACCTGCCGCACCAGACCATCCGCACCCTGGCCAATACCAGCCATCCGACCCGCCGGGATGTCAAGACCGCCCTCTCGGTGCGGAACACGTTGGTGTACCGGGGATTGGCGTCCGGCGCGACGCTCGCCGGCCCAGCGGTGACCGACTGGCTGACCGCCGTCAACGCCCGCGATCCACTGCTGGCCAAGGAATACCGCTTCGAACTGCTGGGCGAGGTGGCCAGCGTCTCGGTCCGCCACCCGATCTTCGGCGCCCTCGACGCGCTGCCCTACCGATTCCACGAGACTCTCGGCGCGCTGTGGCGCGAGCCGATCCGCGCCAGGCTCGCGCCGGGCGAGCGGGCGATCTCCTTCGCCGCCCTGCCCTATCGGGACCGGTCCGGCGCGGCGATGGTCAGCCAGCTGATCCGGCGGTCCGGATCGCGGCCGTTGGAATGGTTCGGTCGCGTGCTCGATCTGACGCTGGTGCCGCTGCTGCACTGGCTGCTGCGTTACGGGGTCGGGTTCTGCCCACACGGCCAGAACCTGATCCTCATTCTCGGCGCCGACGGCCTGCCGTCGAGGGTGGCCATCAAGGATTTCGCCCAGGGGGTGGACCTGCTCGATGTGCCGATCCCGGAACACGCCGAACTGGCCGCGGCCGCACAAGCGGAAATGTTGCGCTGGCCCGCGCATCTGCTGGCCCAGTCGCTGTTCAGTTCGGTGTTCACCGGGCAGCTGCGGTTCCTGGCCGAAATTCTCCTGGACGACTTCGCGGTGTCCCGGACCAGCTTCTGGGACGTGGTGCGTCAGACGGTGCGGGAGTACCGCGACGCCCATCCGGATCTGGCCAGTCGCTTCGACGCCTGCCGGCTCTTCGATGCCGAGGTCGAGAAGGTCTGTCTCAACACGGAACACCTGGCGGGCCAGGGATTCGACAAGGTCGACCGCGATGAGGACTTCGACGTTCGGCGCGGCATGGTTCGCAACCCCTTGCACGGTCCGGATCCCGGCGGTGCGTGGTGAGCCGTCCGCTGGGGCCCAGAACGCTGGAGCGGCGCGGCCGGATCGCCGAGGGCCGTCGCGCCGAGCTGACCGGCGGCGGATACGACCGGGTGCTGCTGCTCGTCCCCGATCCACATGCCCGGTTCGCCGCGACCGAACTGTCCGCCGATTTCGTCCGCGACACGGTCCTGCGCGACGGGTACGGTGCGTGCACCTACCTGTTCGCCTGGGACGTGGAGCGGCAGCCGGTCGACTCGCCGGCGCTGGCTCCGTTCCTGGGCGGTTACGGCGACCTGCTGTTGCGGCCCGACCTGGCCAGCCTGCTGCCACTGGACCACGATGAGGTGGCCGTGGTGTGCGACGCCGAGTGGCCGAATGGCGCACCCGTGGACATCGCACCGCGCCAGATCCTGCGCGCCCAACTGTGCGCGGCCGAACGCCTCGGCCTGGTGCCCTCCATCGGGCTGGAACACGAGGTGACGTTCCGCGATACTCGCGGGCGTCCGCTGACCGAACACGGCATCGACTACGCGCTCGGCGGCACGGCCTCGATGGCGCCGCTGCTGGCGGCCATCCGGGCATCCACCGGCCAACTAGCCGTCGAATCGGCTCGGGCCGAGTGCCATCCCGGTCAGTACGAGATCGTGTTGCGGCATCGGGACGCGCTGGGCGCGTGTGACGACGCGATGCTGCTGCAGCACCTCATTCGCCGCGCCGCCGCCGAGCACGATGTCCAGGCCAGCTACCTGGCCGCCGAGGAGACCGGCCAGGGCAACTCTTGTCACGTCCATCTTTCACTGTCCGAATTGGACAGTGAGTCGGCCGATGATGGCCCCGCGCAACGGGTGTCGCAGGATCACGACCTGGACCGGCATCGGTCGCTGGGCCATTTCCTGGCCGGCGTGCTGGCCGCCGCGGCCGACCTCTCCGCGATCTGGGCACCGACCGTCAACTCCTACGTGCGGCTGCGGACCGCGCCGTTCTCGCCCCGGTCGGTCCGCTGGGGTTGGGATGATCGAACGGCGGCCGTGCGGCTGGTGGGCCGGGGCGGGTCGCTTCGGCTGGAATGCCGGTTCGCCGGGGCCGACGCGCAGCCGCATCTGGTTGTCGCGGCCCTGCTCGCGGCCGGACTGGCCGGCGTTCGGCAGGAGTTGTCGCCACCAGAGCCCGGTGTGGTTGTGGGCGAGCTGGCGGGCACACCGTGGGAGGCGTTGCGCCGGTTGACCGACGCGCGGATACCCAGGGAGCTCCTGGGCGAGCCGGTGGTCGCCGCGCAGGCGGCGCTACTCGGCGCCGAATTGGACTCCCTCTGCGAGACGGTGAGCGACACACAGCGTCGTCGCGGCGCGATGCGAGCGTGACTACGGTGAACTCGTCTCGGCGTACAGGCGCGCCAGCACCAGCACATGACGAAGGTCGATGGCGGCGTCCAGCACGGACACCGCTGAAATGCCGGTCAGCAGCAGCGCCGCCACCGCGCACAACCCGATCGGTGAGGCGAGCACCGCGGTCGGCCGTCGAGTGGGTGGGCCGATCAGCAGTGCCGCGACGCGGCGGGGAACTGGACCGGTGGCCGCGGCCAGCACGGTGCTCGGCAGCGATGGCGCGTTGTGCGTCGCCAGCGCCGCCTTGCCGACCGCCCGGGCCACCACTGCCCGATCCCCGACCCGGCCAGCCGACAACTCGTCCGCCCATCGTTCGGTGGTGTAGCGAACAACCGGAACAAGTGGCCGCAGCAACGGGTTCGCGGCGGATGCGACCTCGACAACGGCCACGAACAGGTGGTGTTGGCGGGAGAGGTGAGCTCGCTCATGGGCCAGCAGGGCTCGGCGCTCGGCCGGGTCCAGCAGGTCCAGCATGCTGGTCGACACCACGATCCGGCCGGGCCGGCCGGGCACCGCGTGCGCCACCGGCCGATGGTCGGGCACGACCACCAACTCGCTGCCGCCGGGGCCGAGCCGGGCGATCCGCCCTGCCTGGGCCAACGCTCGGATCCGACCGATCATCGCCGCGGTCGCGGCGACGGCCAGCACGAGCAGAATCGGGCAGGCCGCGATGTTCAGCGGCAGCTGCCGGGCGTCAGTGGCCCGGACAGTGGCGGCCGACCAGTGGCCAAGCCGGGCAACCACCGGCACCGCCAGCACACCGGCCGCGGCGAGCAGGAACAGCGCCAGCACGGTGCCGGTCGCCAACACGGCCGCCGACAGCGTGACCAACCAGGTCGACCAGGTGGGATGTAGCCGGTCGGACAGCCAGCGAATCAGTGGCACCGCCAGGCCCGGGACGAGTAGCGGCAGGTAGATGGCGAGCACCATGGCAGGCCGCCTCAGCCTTCGGCCGTCGATGTCGGTGCCTCGCCTCGCACGTGGCCGAATCTAGTCCACCCGCCGCATCCCGGTGTGCCGGTTGGTCGGTTGTCGGTCGTCTCGGGCGTGCCGAATCACACCCACCCGGCCGGCATACAGTGGCGCGGTCGTCGACGCCTGGGAGTGCCCCGTGAGGATCGGGATCGTCACCGAGACCTGGCTGCCGTCCACCGACGGCGTGGTCACGCGACTGGTGGCGACCATCCGTGAACTGCGCGCCGGCGGGCATGAGGTACTGGTCGTGGTACCCGGTGCTGGCTCGGGTGACGTCGCCGAGACGTTCCTCGGCGCACGGGTGCGTACGGTGCCGACCATGGGCATGCGCTGGCTGTACGGCGGCAAGCGGTGGGGCCTGCCGATGCCCAGAATCGTCCGGTGGCTACGGGATTTCGGCCCCGATGTCGTGCACGTGGTCAATCCTGTGCTGATGGGCGCGGCGGGGGTCGTCGCGGCACGACGACAAGACTGTCCGTTGGTCGCCTCGTATCACACCAACGTCGTCCGGTACGCCAGCTATTACCGGCTCGGCTGGCTCGCCCCGGTCATCTGGGCGGTGCTCCGTGCGCTGCACGGCCGGGCGGAGGTGAACCTGGCCACGTCGGCGGCTACCTGCGCCGAACTGCGTGCTCAGCGCATCGATCGGGTGTCGTTGTGGCGGCGCGGCGTGGACCTTGAGCTGTTCCAGCCCAATCCGCCAGCAGCCGACCAGCCGCCACACCGGCCTATCGCGCTCTACGTCGGACGGATCGCTGCCGAGAAGGGGCTTGATCGGCTGTCGGCGCTGGCCCAGCCGGGTTCCCCGGCTCGGCTGATGCTCGTCGGCGATGGACCACAGCGAGCTGAGTTGGCGGACCGTTTCGGGCCGGCGGCGACTTTCACCGGCTTGCTGCACGGCCCGGAACTGGCGGCGGCCTACCGAATGGCCGACGTCTTTGTCTTCCCATCCACCACGGACACCCTCGGCCTGGTGTTGTTGGAGGCGTTGGCCAGCGGGTTGCCGGTGGTCGCCGCGGACAGCCCGGCCAGCCGCGAACTGCTCGCGGAGTGCCCGGTGGCCAGTCTGTTTCCGGCCGACGACCCGTCCCGGCTGGCGGATCTGGTGCGCGCGGCCCTCCGGCCTCGGTCCGGCCCGTCGGCGGCGGTGCTCGCCCGCCGCGAGGCCGAGCAATGGAGTTGGGCCGCGGCCACGGCCCAACTGGTGGAGTACTACCGCGCCGCGATCGCGACGCACACCCTCCGGACCGGCGGTGCCACGCAGAGTTCCGACACGAACCGTTCAGCGTCGGGCCAGGTCACGGACACCTCCGACGACTAGTCATGTCCGCGGACCAGTACGGCCGGCTGGCGGCCACATCATCGGTCCAGCGGAGGGAAACTCGTGTTGACGACTCGACTGAGGCGGGCCGTGGTGCTTGGCGCCGCCGGACTGGCCGCTGCCGGCCTCGCCATCGTGGCGGCGCCCGCGGTCATCGCCAGTCAGCCCGACCGGGCGGACGCGGCGAAGCATGTGCTGTTGCTGTCCGTGGACGGACTGCATGCCGCCGACCTGTCCTGGTATGTGCGGCAGCATCCGGGCTCGGCTCTGGCCCAACTTGTTCGCGGCGGCGTGGACTACTCGAACGCCGACACTCCGATTCCTTCCGACTCGTTCCCCGGAATGGTCGGCCAAGCCACCGGCGGCGACCCGGGCGTGACCGGCGTCTACTACGACGACACGTACAACCATGCCCTGCTGCCGGCCGGCACGACGAACTGCGCTGGCGTCAAGCCGGGTGCCGAAGTCGACTACACCGAGGATCTCGACCACAACAAGGCGTCGATCGACGCCGGTCAGGGCCTGGCTGGCCTGCCCGGAAGCATCCTCGGGATGACCGGCAGTCCCGCGACGCTGATCAACCCGGCCAAGCTGCCGGTTGACCCGAAGACCTGCGAGCCGGTGTACCCGAACCAGTACCTGCGGGTGAACACGATCTTCGAGGTGGCGCGCTCGGCCGGATTGCGGACCGCCTGGTCGGACAAGCACCCGGCGTACGACATCCTGAGCGGACCGTCGGGCACCGGCGTGCAGGACCTGTTCACGCCCGAGATCAACAGCGACGCCACCGGCTACCCGGCCGGTGACGACTGGACCTCGGACAACGCCGCCACCCGACAGTACGACGGCTACAAAGTGCGGGCGGTCCTCAACGAGATCGACGGCGACGACCACAGCGGGAAGACCAGGGTCGGCACGCCCGGAATCTTCGGGATGAACTTCCAGACCGTGTCCACCGCCCAGAAACTGCCCACCTCGGACGGCCGGACCGGCGGCTACCAGGCCGACGGGACCCCAGGGCCACTGCTGTCCGGTGCGCTCGACTGGGTCAACTCCCAGGTGGGCGCCATGGTCAGCGAACTGCGCAAGCAACACCTGGACGGCAGCACTGAGATCGTCCTGTCGGCCAAGCACGGCCAGTCACCGACCAAGCCGTCCGCGCTGACCAGGATCGACGACGGCCCGCTGTTGGCCGGGCTCAACGCCGCGTGGAAGGCCGCGCATCCCGGCGCCGGCACCCTGGTCGCGCTGGCCACCGACGACGACGGCATGCTGATCTGGCTCAACGACCGGGCGCCGGCCGCCGCCGACTTCGCCAGGAATTACCTGCTGGCCCAGTCCGGGACGGGCAACGACATCAATGGCAAGCCCAAGGCCTTCACCCATGGCGGCCTCACCGCCGCCTACGCGGGCGCGGCGGCCGACGCTTACTTCCACGCGGCGCCCGGTGATCCGCGGGTGCCGGACGTATTCGGCATCGCGCAGTACGGCGTGGTGTACACCGGCGGGCAGGCGAAGGTCGCCGAGCACGGCGGCGCGGCCACCGATGATCGGAACGTCGCCCTGGTGGTCAGCGGTCCGATCGGCGGCCACCCCGGCCAGGTCGTCGGCCAGACGGTGGAGACCACGCAGATCGCGCCCACCATCCTTCGGCTGCTCGGATTGGACCCCAACGCCCTCCAAGCCGTCCAGATCGAGCACACCCAGGCCCTGCCCGGCGTGCCGAACTAACCACCGAACTACTGGCGGGTTCGGTTGTCCCCTAAGGGATAACCGAACCCGCCGGCACGTTTTTCGGCGTGTTGTCCACAGCCCAGATTTCCCTCCGCGTCTCAACCCCGCCCACCGATAGACTGGCCACGGGGCCGCCCCCGGGTGGGTGGGGGGGCTGCCTGAAAACAGGGAAGCGCTGTGCTGGCAAGGAAACGACCGCGCGCCGGACTCCGCGCAGCCGCTGACGTGGGCGGTGGACCGCTGCTTCAGTTGGCGCTGCGATCGGCGAGGTGCTGGCCGAGGTGACCGATGCTGTGGTCGCGTAGCGGGCCGACGGTCAGGCCGCGTTCCTCGCATTCGTCCAGCAGCCGTGGCAGTGCGCCCAATGTGGACTTCCAGGAGCCGACCGCCGCGGCGGTGTCCGAGTCGTGCAGCAGAATCGTGCCGCCGCCGGACAAACCGCGCGTCACCGTGTCGAACACACTGTCCGGTGTGGAGCGTGCGCTCCAGTCCCATCCCCAGCAGGTCCACAGCATCGGCGTCAGGTCCAGCCGAGCCGCAGTCACCAGCGCGGCTGC
>DASZLR010000105.1:0-7406 GCA_035552275.1 Pseudonocardiaceae bacterium
GATCGCACTCGCGATGTCGTCGCACGTCCGCGAGAGCGCGGTGAGGATCGCGCTGTCGCTGGCCCCGCCGATCTTGTCCCAGAACTCGCTGAGCGCGTCCAGATCAGGCGACGAGTTGTTGGAGAACAGGAACTCCAAGCCGTTGTGCAGATCGCTGGTGATGTTCTCGATCGCGTCCCGAGTACCGTGGAACGCGGTGACAAGTTCCTGCAGCGCGTCCAGTCGCGGCAGCGGAACATGATCCGACAGCCATGGCGGCAGGTCGAACTGCGGATTGCCCACCAGCGAAGGCGCGTTCACCCGACTGGGTAACACCAGGCCCGGATTGACCGGCTGCCATGGCACCGGCGTGCCGCCGCCGGGCACGGCGCTCGCGTCCGCCATCCAGTGATTGCGGGCCGACCAGTCGATGCCGTTGGCGATGTCGCCCAGCAGATTCTGCGCCCGATACACACCGGTGATCCACTGCTGCATCGCCGCCTGATACGACTGGTCGAACTGCTTCGCCGACGTGTCGACACCAGCGACCCCGGTCAGTCCGCCCAACTGTTGCAGCAGCCCGGTCTGGGTCTGGAACAACTCCTCCGAGGCGGACACGAATCGGGTGGCCACGTCGTGAAAATCCTCGGGTGTGATCTTGATCCCAATCGGCGGCCCGCCATCGGGGCCGCGCAGCACCGACACGCTCACCGCCGCCAGATGGCCGTGGACCGGCCCAGCACGGTGGCATGGTTCGTATACGCGGTCGCGACCAACTCGTGCAGGAACACCAGACGCGAGCGGAGATCAGCGGTCGCGGACGTCCACTCGGCGACCGTGCGCTGGAAACCCTCGGACGCCGCGCCGACCCACAGCTCGGATAACCGCCGCACCTGCGCGTCCAGGTCGTCCAACACGGTCTCGATCTCATCGATCTGTCGCCGGATCGCCGCCATCAGATCCTCAAGCGACGGGAAATGCACCACCAGTTGCGGCATTCGGCCAGGGTGGCACGGTCAGCGACGGCCAGGCAACAACCGGTGGCCGCGCGCTCAAGTCTCCAGGCCGATATCGAAAGTCGACTCGGTGTCGGCGCGCGAGTAGGAACGGAAGGCGATATGCGTGTCGGTGTTGATCACGCCGGGCACTTTGCTGATCTTGCCCGGCACCAGCTCGGCCAGTTCCTCGTGCGCGAGCACTTTCGCGACGGCGATCAGGTCCACGTCGCCGGCGCAGGAGTAGACCTCGCTCACCCCGTCGATGTCGGCGATCGCCTGCGCCACTTCGGGCAGGCTGTCGGCCTCGGCCTGGATCAGCACGATCGCGGTAATCACGTGCGGAGCCTATGCGATGTCCGGCATTCGGGCAGCCGCCGCGCGGTCCGCCCACTCCCGCCAGCGCGCCGCCGAACCGACGGGCTCAGCCCACGGCGCGCTGGTTCGCACCAGCCGGATGCCGGGCTGTGTCAGCCATCGGCTCAGCAACGCGGTTTCCTCGACCGGCGCTCCGCACAACGGGTCTGGCCCGGGTGTCACCGTCTCCGCGCTCGCCACCAGCGCGTCCACCACCGGCATCGGCCGGGTTCCGCGCCGGGCCACGCCGGCCGACGCGAGCCGGCCGTGCCGGATCACCGCGAACTCCCAGCCGCCCTGCTGATCCGGGCGGGCGGCGATCAACTCGGTAATGGCGGCCAGGGTCGTCAGCCGCTGGCCCCGGTCGAGCGCGCGGACCAGCGCCACCAGCCGGTCCCGGCGATCACCGGCCGCCTGGAATCGATGTTGCTCGGCCAAGCCGTCCAGCGAGTTTGCCAACCGATGCAACGGTTCGACGCTGCCGCCGGCGATCAGCGCCCGCAGCTCAGTGACCGCCGGCTCGTATTCGGCCGGCGACTGGCGTCCCGCACACGGCGCGGCGCAGCGCCCCAACTCGGCCAGCGCGCAGGGCTGCCCGCGCGGGTTCCGGGCCGCGATCCTGATCGTGCACGGCCGAATCGGCACGGCGTCCTGCACGGCCTCGACGGCCCGCAGCGCCGACGCGCGTGACCGGAACGGCCCCAGCGCACCGGCTTTCGCCGTGCGCACCACCGAAAGCCGGGGAAACGGCTCGTCGGTCAGGGTCGCCCACCAGGCCGCGTGCGGATTGCGCGACCGCCGGTTGTACGCCGGCCGGTGCGCCACCAGCAGCCGCAGTTCGCGCACCTCGGCTTCCAGCGCGTGCGCGCAGGTGACCGCGTCCACCCGCTCCGCGAGCGCGACCATCTCGCGCAGCCGCGATCTGGTCTCGCTGGCTGTGAAGTACTGCCGCACCCGCCGCCGCAGATTCGACGCGGTCCCGACGTACAGCACCTCATCGGAGGGCCCGCGAAACAGGTAGACCCCTGGCTCGTCCGGCAGATGCGCGGCCATCCCGCGCTTGCGCCGCTGGGTCGGCGTGACTTCCGGCAGGTAGTCGAGCAGCTCTTCCAGCGACTGCACGCCGACCGGACCGACCCGTTCCAGCAGCGCGTGCAGCACGTCAACGGTGGCCTTGGCGTCGGCCAGCGCGCGGTGGTTGGGCTGGGTGCGGGCGCCGAACAGCGCAGCCAGCGCGGACAACCGGCAACTGCGCGTCTCCTGCCGGGACAGCACTCGGCGGGCCAGCTTCACCGTGCACACGATCGGGGGACGCGGCCACGGATAGCCGTGCCGCTGGCAGGCGGCGCGGATGAAGCCGACGTCGAACGGGGCGTTGTGCGCGACGAGCACCGCGCCGGCCGCGAACTCCAGGAATGCCGGCAGCACAACATCAAAGGTCGGTGCGCCGGAGACCATGAAATCGGTGATCCCGGTGAGCGACACGATCTGTGGCGGAATGCCGCGCCCCGGGTCGACCAGGGTCGCGAACTCCCCGAGCACCTCGCCGCCGCGCACCTTCACCGCGCCGATCTCGGTGATTCCGTCCGAATCGGACCGGGTGCCGGTGGTTTCCAGATCGAACACCACGAAGGTGGTGGTGCGCAGCGGCGTGCCCAACTCGTCAAAGGACAGTTGCGGGTCGTCGGCGATCATGGTCATCGCCGGGGACCGTACGACGGACCACCGACAATCATCTCGAAGCCCAGAGTCAGGCGCCGACAGCCCGTCGTGACCGAATCTATAGCCACAACCCTTAACCTGGAGGGATGATGTCGTCGGAGCACGACCCGCAGCGCGAGCCGGACCAGTCCGGTCCTGCCGGCATGTCCGACGATCCGACACCCGACGTCCCAGCTGATGCGGCCGCCGACGCCCAGGCCGATGATGCGTCGGCGCCCGAGCCGGTCGAGGAACCGCCGATCGACTGGGATCGGCTGCCCGAACTCGTGCGCGGCCGGCTGGCCGAACTCGCCGCCGAAGCGGTCGGCGGCATCGCCGCTGTCGACGTTCCGCCGCAGGTGCGCCCGGTGGCCCGGTTCGCGGTGGCCAAACGAGCCCGCCTGGGCGCTGGACCGCTGATCGCCGGCCTGCGTGGCAACGCCGGTTTCCGGGCCGCCGTGGTGAAGTGGGCGCAGGAGCACCGGCCGACCCGGCTGGACGTCACCGCAGCCGATCCCGCCGCCGCTGCCGCCGCCGCGCTGGTGCTCGGTGAGGACTCGGCCGTGCACTACGTCGAGCTGGTCGCCCGCCGGGCCGGCGACGCGGCGCTGCGCACCGAGCGGGACACCGCCGTCGCCAAGGCCGAGCGGTTGCAGGCCGAGCTGGACCGGGTGCGCGCGGATTTGGGCCGCGCCGGCGGCGATGCCGCCCGGGACGCCGAGGAACGCGAAGCCGAGCTGGAAAAGCTGCGCAAACGGCTGCGCGATCAGGGCGTCAAGGTGCGCCAGGCCAAGGACGAGATGGACGCGGCGCGGGCGGAAGTCGAGCACCTGCACACCAAGATCGAGCTGGAACGGAAGGCGCTGATCGCCGACCGGGACCGCGAGCGGGAACGGGCTGACGCCCAGCGAGTGCGCGCCCGTCGCGCCGAGGAAGACGCCCGGCTGGCCCGGCACGCCGCTCGGGAGGCCCGCGCCGCCGACGAGGTTCGGCTGGCGTTGCTGGTGGACACTTTGGACGGTGCGGTCACCGGGTTGCGCCGTGAGTTGGCGTTGGGCGGCACTGGTCCGCGGCCGGCGGACATGGTGCGCGGCGCGAGTCCGGCGCAGGGCACCGTCGGCCGGGTGGACGATCCGGCCGCGCTGGACCGGCTGCTCGCGCTGCCGGCCGTGCACCTGATCGTGGACGGCTACAACGTCACCAAGACCGGTTATCCCGAGCTGCCGCTGGCCGACCAGCGCGACCGGCTGAACTACCAACTCGCCGCGCTCGCCGCGCGCACCGGTGCGGAGGTCACCGTCGTGTACGACGGGGCCGGGGTGATCGCGGTGCCCTCGGCCTCGCTGCGCGGGGTTCGGGTGCTGTTCTCCGATCCCGGCGTGCTGGCCGACGACGTGATCCGGGCGCTGGTGACCGAGGAACCCGAGGGCCGGCCGGTGGTGGTGGTCACCTCCGACCGCGCGGTGGTCGACTCGGTCCGCCGCCGGGGTGCGCACCCGGTGCCCTCGGCGGTGCTGCTGGCCCGACTGGGCCGCGTCTGATCCACAGCAGGATGTCGGTGGGTCGTTTTACGGTCTGCCGCGTGACGACGATCGACTGCGACGACTGCCCGATTCGCGGCGCGGGCTGCGCCGACTGCGTGGTGACCGTGTTGTTCGGCGGCCCACCGGAAACCAACGTCGAACCGCCCCGCCGGTTGCGGCTGGTCCCACCGTCCCAGGACGGCACGTCGGTGGACGACCGACCGGCGATCATGGGATTCGGGCTGTAGACACGGACTTATGAGCAATCTGGATCGACAGCCCGATCTGGCGGTGTGCGGCGGCCGCGCCGGGATCACCGCCGCGCCGGTCCGTGAGCTGCTGAATGGCCGCCGGGTGCCGCTGGGGGAGAGCACCGAGGTGCGCCGGCTGCTGCCGACCCTGGGCCGGCGGATGGTCGGCGCGTGGTGTTTCGCCGACCACTACGGCCCGGACAACATCGCCACCGCGCCCGGCATGCGGGTGCCACCGCATCCGCACACCGGTCTGCAGACGGTGAGCTGGCTGCTCGACGGTGAGGTGTTGCACCGCGACAGCCTGGGCAGCGAACAGTTGTTGCGCCCCGGACAGCTCGGCCTGATGACCGCCGGCCGGGCGATCTCGCACGCCGAGCAGACGCCGCCGGAGCATTCCCGGGTGCTGCACGGCGCCCAACTGTGGGTCGCCCTGCCGGATGCGTCGCGATTCGCCGAGCCGGCTTGGGAATTCCACGCCGATCTGCCGGCGTGGACCGATCGCGGCGCGGTCGGCACGGTGATCCTGGGCGAGTTCGACGGCGTCGCGTCACCGGGCGCCACTCACTCGCCGTTGGTCGGTGTCGATCTCGCCTTGGCCGCTGGGACGGACATCGAACTGTCGGTGGAACCGGATTTCGAGTACGCGGTGTTCGTCGCCGACGGCGCCGTGGAGATCGAGGAACTGCCGATCGAACCCGGCCCGCTGCTGTATCTGGGCTGCGGGCGGTCCAGCCTGCGGGTGCGCGCCGCGCTGGACAGCCGGGTGCTGCTGCTCGGCGGCGAGCCGTTCGCCGAGAAGATCGTCATGTGGTGGAATTTCGTCGCCCGCACCGGTGCGGAGATCGCGGCGGTGCGCGAGGAATGGATGACCGGCGAGACGTTCGGCACAGTGCGCGGCTATCCCGGTGATCCGCTGCCCGCGCCGCCGCTGCCGGCGACACCGCTGCGGCCGAGGGGACGGGAACGGTAGTGACGAAGATCATCGACAACGCTGAGGCGCACCGGTACGAGATCTACGAGGGTGAGATCGAGGACGGCGCTGAGCGTGCCGGGTTGGTGGAGTACCACCTGCACGGCAACGAGATCGCCTTCCTGCACACCGAGGTCGATCCGAAGTTCGCGGGCAAGGGGCTGGGCAGCGCACTGGCGCGGCACGTGCTGGACGACGCCCGGCGGGCCGGCCGCGCGGTGCTGCCGTACTGCCCGTTCATCCGGGACTGGATCGCCCGGCATCCCGAGTATGTCGATCTGGTCCCGGGATCGCACCGCGAGCGATTCCAGCTCTGAACCAGCAGATCAGCCGCGTTTCATTCGGTTGGAGTAATGCTCGTCACACCGTGACAACTGACCTGCGGTAAAACCCACCCGTGTGAGGGATGTGTCAACACTTTCGGGGGGTCTCTGGACGTTTGCCGATGCCTTTCGTAACCTATCCGCGACCTTGCGGCCGACTGTCGCCCACCGTGGGTGGCGCCGTGGGGTCCGCCGCGGCTGTGGCGTGTCGGGGGCCGGCCGGCGGATGAACTGCGAAGGAGACACGCGCCCTGTGGCGTCGAACCGACTGAACCGGACGATTCGTGCGGGGATCGCGGCGGCTGCCGTGCTGACCACGGTGGCGCTCATGCCGACGCCGGCGAGTGCGGACCCGTCGGCCCCGCCGCCGTCCAATGATCCCGTCGCGCAGTTCAAGCAGTTGTCCCAGCAGGCCGACGCCCTCAACGAGAAGGTGCTGGCCGCGCAGAACGACCTGAACAACAAGCAGGGCCAACTGTCCGCCGCCAGCGCCGCACTCGGCGGCGCTCAGCGCGACGAGCAGCAGGCCCAGGCGACCATCAACAAGTTTCGTGGCCAGGCCGACTCGCTCGCCGCCGCCTCGTTCGAGGGCGGGAACTTCACCTCGGTGTCGGCGCTGTTCACCGGTGTGTCCGCGCAGGACTTCCTGGAGCGGGAAAGCTTGTTGCAGGACGTCGCCAACGACAACACCACCGTGTTGAACACCCTCCAGGGCGCCTACGACAAGGACGCCAGCGCCGCCGCCGTCGCGCAACACGCGCAGCAGACCGCGCAGGACGCCACCAACGCCGCAGCCGCCGTGCTGAACCAGCTCAACCAGCAGAAAGCCGCGCTGCTGGCCCAGGAGTCGCAGGTCAAGGCCGCACTGAACAAGCTGACCAGCACCCAGCGCGGCTCGCTGCTCGGCGGCGGCGACATGGGCACCTTCATCGCGCCGCCGGGCCTGGCCGGTGAGGCGATGAGCATCGCGCTGGGCGAGCGCGGCGTGCCCTACGTCTGGGGCGGCGCCAGCCCGAGCGGATTCGACTGCTCCGGCCTGGTGATGTGGGCCTACGCACACGTCGGTGTCAGCCTGCCGCACTCCAGCGACGCCCAGTCGCAGATGGGCCAGGAGGTCTCGCGGGGCAGTCTGCAGGCCGGTGACCTGGTGTTCTTCGGCTCTCCGGTGCACCACGTCGGTATCTACGTCGGCAACGGCGAGATGGTCGACGCGCCCACCGAAGGTGAGGACGTCCGGGTCGAGCCGCTGGACAGCGACTTCGTCTGGGGCCGCCGGCTGTCCGGTTGACCGCCTTGTCGGGTGT
>DASZLR010000106.1:0-3930 GCA_035552275.1 Pseudonocardiaceae bacterium
GGTGGCGACGGCGATGTATTTGGTCTCCAGGTATTCGTCGATGCCGATCCGGCCACCCTCGCGACCGATGCCCGACTGCTTGACGCCGCCGAACGGCGCCGCCGGGTTCGACACGATGCCCTGGTTGAGCCCGATCATCCCGGTCTCCAGCCGCTCACACACCCGCAGCGCGCGCTGAAGGTCGCGAGTGAACACGTAACTGACCAGCCCGTACTCCGTGTCGTTGGCGATCGCGACCGCCTCGTCCTCGGTGTCGAACACGCTGATCGGCGCGACCGGGCCGAAGATCTCCTCGCGCCGCAGCCGAGCCGTCGCCGGCACCTCGGACAGCACCGTCGGCTGGAAGAAGTACCCCGGACCGTCGACAGCCGTCCCGCCCAACCGCACCGTCGCGCCCGCTGACACCGCGTCGGAGACCAACCCGGACACCTTCGCCACCGCGCCCGCGTCGATCAGCGGCCCAACCGTCACGCCGTCCTCGGTGCCCCGGCCGACCCGCAGCGCCGACATCCGCTCCACCAACCGCGCGGTGAACTCCTCGGCGACCTCCCGCTGCACGTGGAACCGGTTCGCCGCCGTGCAGGCCTCGCCGATGTTGCGCAGCTTGGCAGCCATCGCGCCGTCCACCGCCGCGTCCAGGTCGGCATCCGCGAACACCAGGAACGGCGCGTTGCCGCCCAACTCCATCGACACCCGCAGCACCTGTTCGGCGCTCTGCTCGATCAGCGCCCGCCCGACCTCGGTCGACCCGGTGAAGGACAGCTTGCGCGCCCGCCCGTCCCGGATCAGCGGCTCCATCACCGCGCCCGACGACCGGGTGGTGACCACATTCAGCACGCCGTCCGGCAGACCGGCGGTGGCCAGGATGTCGGCCAGCGCCAGCGTGCACAGCGGGGTCAGCGCCGCCGGCTTCATCACCATGGTGCAGCCGGCCGCGATCGCCGGGCCGATCTTGCGGGTGCCCATCGCCATCGGGAAATTCCACGGCGTGATCAGCAGACACGGCCCGACCGGCTGGCGCATCGTCAACACCCGACCCGCGCCGTTCGGCGCGATCGCGTAACCGCCGTCGATCCGCACCGCCTCCTCGGCGAACCAGCGGAAGAACTCGGCGGCGTAGGCGATCTCGCCCCGCGACTCGGCCACCGGCTTGCCCATCTCCAACGTCATCAACAGCGCCAGCTCATCGGCCCGCGCCATCAGCAGCTCATACGCCCGGCGCAGGATCTCGCCCCGCTCGCGCGGCGGATGCGCGGCCCAGTCGGCCTGCTCGGCCACGGCGATGTCCAACGCGGCCATGCCATCGGCCGGCGTGGCGTCGGCGACCTGGCACAACGTCGACCCGGTCGCCGGGTCCACCACATCGAAGGTGCCACCCCCGCTGGCGGGCACCCACTTGCCGCCGATGAAAAGTTCCTTGTGCACTCCGGCGATAACGGTGTTTTCCTGTTCCCGCAAGCTCATACCGCCACCGTAGGTCTGTTCTGCGAGGCTCGCCACGCTGGTCTTGTCGGCGATCGTCGGCGTCGGTATGTTTCAGAGCCGGGTGCAAACCTAACGATGTTCGGTTCACAAGGAGGTGGGCGGGCCGGTGTCAACCGTGCAGACGCGAGCGGTGGTGATCCGCGAGGTCGGCGGCCCCTTGCGGATTGAGCCCGTCTACCTCCATGCCCCCGGTCCCGGCGAGGTCCAGGTCCGGATCGAGGCCGCCAGCCTGTGCCACTCCGACCTGTCGTTGGCCACCGGCGTGATGACCCAGCCGCTGCCGGCGGTGCTCGGCCACGAGGCCGCCGGCGTGATCGAGGCGACCGGACCGGACGTCACTGGCCTGGCCGTCGGTGATCCGGTGCTGCTGCTGTGGAATCCGCCATGCCGGAACTGCTGGTTCTGCGAGCACGGCGAGCCGCACCTGTGCGAGCACGCCGCCGACCGGGCCGGCCAGCCCTACGCGTCCGACGTCGACGGCAACCCGCTCTACCCGGGCCTCAGCGTCGCGGCGTTCGCCGAGCAGACCGTCGTGCCCGCGTCCGCCTGCTACCGGCTGCCCGCCGACATCCCGCTCGACCTGGCCGCGCTGCTCGGCTGCGCGGTCACCACCGGCGTCGGCGCGGTGCTGGCCACGGCGGGCGTGAAACCCGGCGAATCGGCGGTGATCGTCGGCCTCGGCGGAGTCGGCCTGGCGGCGGTCCAGGGTGCCCGGATCGCCGGCGCCGCGCCCGTGATCGCGATCGACCCGATGCCGGAAAAGCTCGCCCTGGCAAGCAAACTCGGCGCGACCGAGACCGTGCCGGCCGGCCCCGACGCCCGCTCTCGGATTCGCGAGCTGACCGGCGGGCGCGGCGCGGACCATGTCTTCGAGTGCGTCGGGTTGGCCGCCACGATCAAGGACGGTTGGAAGATGGCCCGTCGCGGTGGCGCGCTGACCATCGTGGGCATCGGCGGCAAGGCCGAGGTCGTCCAGTTCTCGGCGTTGGAGCTGTTCCACTTCGCCCGGCGCGTCCTGCCCTGCGTCAACGGCTCCCTGGATGCCGACCGCGACCTGCCCGGTTACCTTGACCACGTCCGTTCCGGTCGCCTCGACCTGCGGTCCCTGGTCAGCCGGGAGGTCGGCCTGTCCGGCATCGCGGACGGATTCGAGGACCTGGCGGCCGGGCGCGTCGCTCGTGTGCTGGTCCGCCCCGGCGGCTAGCCAACCCGAAGCGACATCACCGAAGCGACATCACCAGGCAACCTGACCGGAACAACATGGAGGACAGCGTGACCGACACAGCGACTCGGGTGGCGATCGTGACCGGGGCGGCCCGCGGCATCGGCGCGGCGACGGCCAAGCGACTGGCACGAGACGGCCTCGCGGTCGGCGTCGTGGATCTCAAGGCGGACCTGTGCGCCGACACCGTCGAGGCGATCAGGGCCGACGGCGGCACGGCGCTGGCTGTGGGCGCGGACGTCAGCGACGCGGAGCAGGTCGCCGCCGCTGTCGCCGAGGTGGCCGGCGAGCTCGGCGGTCCGACCGTCTTGGTCAACAACGCCGGCGTGACCAGGGACAACATGCTGTTCAAGATGACCGAGCAGGACTGGGACATGGTGCTGGGCGTGCACCTGCGCGGCGCGTTCCTGATGTCCCGCGAGGCGCAGAAGCACATGACGGCGGCGAAGTGGGGTCGGATTGTCAACCTGTCGTCCACCTCCGCGCTGGGCAACCGGGGCCAGGCGAACTACGCGGCGGCCAAGGCCGGCATGCAGGGCTTCACCAAGACACTGGCCATCGAGCTCGGCAAGTTCAACGTCACCGCCAACGCGATCGCGCCCGGCTTCATCGTCACCGAGATGACGAAGGCGACCGCCGAGCGGGTGGGTGTGTCCTTTGAGGACTTTCAGAAGGCGGCCGCGTCGCAGATCCCGGTGCAGCGGGTCGGCCGTCCGGAGGACATCGCCAACCTGGTCTCGTTCCTGGCCAGCGATGACGCGTCGTTCATCTCCGGTCAGGTGATCTACGTCGCCGGCGGCCCGCGGAATTAGCACCGAACTGAGCCAATCCGATTCGTCGTGAGTAACTTCGCCGTGCGTGACACCGGGCTGACCGGAACTCGCCTAGCATGACATGCCTGCCGCTGCCTGGTCCGCGGCAGGCGGTTTGACCAGCGGCGAAGGGTGACCGACGTGACGACCACCGGTGCGCGGGCCCTGTTGCGCACGCTGACCGGGGCCGGCGTGCGGGTGTGCTTCGCGAATCCGGGCACGTCGGAGATGCACTTCGTCGCCGCGCTGGACGACGTGCCCGAGATGCGCGCCGTGCTGGGCTTGTTCGAGGGTGTGGCGACCGGCGCGGCCGACGGGTATGCGCGAATGGCGGACCGGCCGGCGGCCACCCTGCTGCACCTCGGTCCCGGCCTGGGCAATGGTCTTGCCAACCTGCACAACGCCCGACGC
>DASZLR010000107.1:0-3137 GCA_035552275.1 Pseudonocardiaceae bacterium
TACTGCACGCCGCAGGTCACACAGATCGGCCACTCGTCGGACACGTCGGCTCCCCTCCCAGCAGCTGGACGGCACGCTACCAGCGGCGCAGCCGGAATGTCGCGCCATCGTCACCGGTTACGGTGATCACGCGCGGTTCCACCAGCGGCGTGTAGACCGGCCGACGAATCCGATCTTCCGGACTTGTCACCGGGCTGCGCGTCTTCTACCTGCGGTCTTACGCCCATTGCGGTTCGTGGCTAGCGTGCCAGGCCCGAAGGAGGTGGGCCGATGCGCCGACGAGGTGTGGTCGGCACGACGGTAGTGCTGGCGGCGACGGCCGGCATGCTGGTGCCGGCCGTCGCGCCCGTTCCGGCCAGCGCCGACACGCCGCCGGCGGTGAGCGCGCCGGCGAGCTTCACGCCCTATGTGGACACCACGCTCGACCCGCCGTACGACCTGATCGGCGCGGCCAACAGCACCGGCGTGAAGGACTTCAACCTGGCGTTCGTCGTGTCCGGTGGCGGTTGCACGCCGGAATGGGGCGGCATCAACGAGCTGAACCATGACGGTGTGCTCGGCCAGATCGACCAGCTGCGACAACTCGGCGGTGATGTCCGGGTGTCGTTCGGGGGCGCCCATGGCACCGAGCTGGCCCAGGCGTGCTCGACGGCGACCAGCCTCGCCGACGCCTACCAGCAGGTGATCACCGCGTACGGCGTCGACAAGATCGATGTCGATGTGGAGGGAGCCGCGCTCCCCGACATGGCGGCCAACACCCGCCGGAACCAGGCCATCG
Organism: Pseudonocardiaceae bacterium; assembly: GCA_035552275.1. GTDB lineage: Bacteria > Actinomycetota > Actinomycetes > Mycobacteriales > Pseudonocardiaceae > DASVLX01. The sequence goes on from DASZLR010000107.1 coordinate 779, forward strand.
CCGGACTGCAGCGCGCCGCCACCGCCGGCCACCCACTCGACGTGTCGTTCACCCTGCCGGTGCTGCCCTCCGGTCTCACCCAGGACGACCTCGACCTGCTCCGGGATGCCAAGGCCGACGGCGTCGCGGTGACCGCCGTGAACGTGATGGCGATGGACTACGGCGACGGGGCCGCGCCCAGCCCCGCGGGCAGGATGGGCCAATACGCGATCGACGCCGCCACCGCGACCCAAGCCCAGCTCAAGGACCTCTACGGCATCAACGACACCCAGGCATGGCAACGGATCGCGGTCACCCCGATGATCGGCGTGAACGACGCCTCCGACGAGATGTTCACCCCCGCCGACGCCGCCCAACTCGCCGCCTTCGCCGGCGCGAAACACCTCGCGTGGCTGTCCATGTGGTCCACCACCAGGGACCAGGCGTGCACGGCGGGCGTGGTGGATGCCGCGCTACCGACCTGCAGCGGCGTGCGCCAGCAGCCACTGGACTTCAGCCGCACGCTCGATGAGTACACCGGCTGACCCGGCGGGTGCCGGCCGATTCGCCCTGTCCACAAGGGACTATCAACAGACCGCCCGACTGACTTCCTTCGCGATCGCCGCGCGCACGGCCGGCACGATTTCGTTGGCCCAGCGGTCGAGGGAGGCGATGTCGGGCGTGCCGCCTTCGGCGGAGAAGAGCAGGAAGCCCGACGCGCCGTGGTCCACCACTGCCACGGTCAGCTCCTCGATCCACTGGTCGGCGGAGCCGCCGATCCACCGGCCATCAGGGTCACGGGTGGCGGCCAGCGGCCGGTCGGTGATCTGTCCGGGGAAATTGAAGACGGTGCGGATCTCGCCTGGATCGCGACCTGCGGCCGCGGCCGCTTCGTCAATGACCGGCCGCGACTCCCGGTACCGCTGGCTGAGCCAATCCGCCGCGTGGCCGGGAATCCAGCCGTCGGCCACCCGGCCGGTCGCGGCCAGGGACTTCGGGCCGACCGATCCGGTCCACACCGGCGGTGCGGCCACCGGAGCCGGTTCGATCTGGTCCACCTGGTAATGACGGCCGCGGTAGGTGACCGGTGGACCGCCACCGGAGAGCATCTTGACCAGGACGATCGCCTCCTCGAACGCGTTCACGGCACCGCCGGGCGACAGCCGCGGCACTCCCATGGCCGAGATCCGATCCCACAGCCCGCCCGCGCCCATGCCGAGCACGACACGGCCGCCGGACAGCGCCGACAGGGACGTGACGGTCCGTGCCAGCATGGCAGCGGGTCGGGTAGGCAGGTTGGTGACGTTGGCGAAGCCCGCGAGGCGTTGGGTGCGGCCGAGGACGAAGCCGACCGCGGCATACGCGTCCAGGCGTCCGCCGAGGTAGGGATGGTCCGATAGCGAGAAGATGTCGAGCCCGTCCTGGTCCGCCTGTTGCGCCATGCGCAGCAGTTCCGGCCCGTCATCGATACCGCTGTGCGCACCGAAACCGAAGACGAATTCCTGTCGAGACACAACCCCCACCTTTCGTTGAGTTCGTGATACGAACAATACTAGTTCGTATCACGAATCGCAACGGGTCAGGCCGGCGCGGCATCGTGATCTTCACTGATCGCCGACGGCGGAGGCTCCTTCGTCCGCTTCCATGAACACCGCTGGAACCGCGTTGTCCAGCACGACGCGGCCGAGCAGGGTGGCGAGCGTGTCACGTTCCGCGGCGCTCAATCCCGCCGGCAACTTCTCGATCCGCCGGCAGGTCTCCGCATAGAACTCCGCCGCGAGCCTGCCGCCCCGCGCGGTGAGCGACACCCGAACCGCGCGGGTGTCCTGGGGGTCCGATCCGCGCCGGACCAGGCCGTTGCGCTCGGTGCGGTCCACCAGGCCGGTGAGACTCGACCTGGCCAGCCCCAGCATCGCCCCCAACTCGCTCATGCCGTACGGCTGCGCCATCAGCACGCACAGCAACTGTCCCTGCTGCGGGGTGAGGCCGTGCTCCCGACCCGACTCGGCGTATACGGCATTCACCAGGAACGCCGACCGCACCAACGCGGCCACCACCCCGATCTGGCCACCATGCTTACTCACTCGGCTAGCGTAACATTTCCGCGCTGGTCAATTCGCGCAACGAACTATCGCGATGGGAGTGCCACGGCCAAGACACCGGCGCCGTACCGATTCCCTCCGCGCGGGTGGCCAGGCTCAGGTGCCGGGCTCGGTGGACGCCGGAAACGGTGGAGCAGGTGTGTTGTCCGGGTTGGGCAGTCCGGTGGTGTTCGTGTTGACCGACCACGGCGGTGGCGTCTGCCTGTACACCGGCCCGGTTGGACGCGCATTGAGCGGTGGCTCGTTCGCCGACTGGCCAGCCAGTCCTCTTCGGACTG
>DASZLR010000108.1:0-15048 GCA_035552275.1 Pseudonocardiaceae bacterium
GTCCGGCGCCGGTCTGGGCCTGTCGATCGTGCGGGCGGTGGTGGCCGCGCATGGCGGCGAGGTCTACTCGGAGGCCGTTTCCGGCGGCGGCCTGACCGTCACCGTCCGCCTTCCGGCCGCGTCGCAGGGGTAGCGCACGATCCTCAACCGTACTACGATGTAGTACGGTTGAGTAATGTTGATTGAATGGAGTGAGGAGGCAGCGAGCCATATCCGCAGCCGTTCCTGCCGCCACCGGGATGCTGTGGACATCGAGTCCGAATGGACACAGGAAGCGACGGACGACCCCGACGCGCTCTGGTTTGAACCCGATCCGAAAAGCGCAAGCGGCCTCGGCATCCGGATCATTGGATATTCGGTCTCCGCTGGTTTCGTCGTCACCGTGATCGGATACCACGACCACCGGCGACTACGCGGGGCCACCGCGTACAAGTCAGGTGGATCCGATCTCCGTGCATATCGGGAGGGACTTTGATGAACAACGAACGTGAACGCCAGATCCGCGAAGAGGCCGAGGCCACCAAGGACGCGCCGCTACCCGCTGGTAGCGGAATACGCCCGAATCGTGCCCGGTCAATGGTCTACTCGGTCCGACTTACCCAAGAAGAGGTCGCAGCGGTTCAGGAGACTGCCGATCGACTCAATTTGCCGGCGTCCACCCTGGTTCGGTCGTGGATAGTTGAACGGGCCAGGGCGGAGAGCGATAGCTATGAAGCTCGGCTACGAGCGATGATCCACGAAGAGGTCCGTGCCGCTGTGCGTGAGGCCCTCGCAGCGTAACGCGGGCGCATTCGCATCGTCGCCATCTGCGCTGGACTTGGTATTGATCAGAAAGGCGGACATCGCGAGAGCGATGGCAGAGACAACTGATTCGGTGAGGCTGGCTCGCGGGCGCCCGTTCAACGTGTATGACCTGGACGGGATGCCGGATGACGGCAACCGATACGAGCTCATCGACGGGATGCTCATCGTGAGCCCTTCGCCGGGCCGTCGACACCAGCGGATCGTCTATCGACTCTTTGGTGTGCTGGCGCAGGCATGTCCGGCGGAGTATGACGTGATCGGGGCGCGGTTCGCGGTGCGGACGGACGACGAGAACGAACTTCAGCCGGATGTTCTGGTGGGGTGGGAGAAGGACTTCACCGAGAAGAACCTGCCGACCGCGCCGCAGCTCACCGTCGAGGTGCTGTCGCCGAGTTCGATGATCAACGATTTCAACAACAAGAAGGCCGCCTACGAGCGGATGGGTACACCCAGCTACTGGATCATCGACCCCGATGGTCCGGTGCTGACGGTGTTCGAGCTGGACGAGGATGGGAAGTACCAGCAGGTGGCAGAGACCAAGGGGGGCACGACTTTCGACGCGACCCAGCCTTATCCGGTGCGGATCGTGCCTACCGAGCTGCTCGACCGTCGCTGACGCAGCGGTGAAGCCCGGCCGAAAGTCCACAATGGACTCTCGGCCGGGCTTTTCGCGGCTGCGTCAGCCGGCGACCGGAACGGTGTTGTGCCTCATGTGCCAGCGGGCACGGTGTCTTGCCTCAAGTGCCGGCGGGCACGGAAGCCACGCCCGGTGCGAGGAACCGCTTTCCGTTGGTCTTCTCGGTCACGCCGGCCCGGTCCAGGTACGGGGTGATCCCGCCCAGCCAGAACGGCCAGCCGGCGCCGAGGATCAGGCACAGGTCGATGTCCTGCGCCTCCGCGACCACGCCCTCGTCCAGCATGATCTTGATCTCGGTGGCCAGCGCGCCCAGCGCCCGATCGCGCAACTGCTCGGCGGTCAGCGCGTTGTCGCTGGCCTTCCACAAGGCCGCGACCTCCGGATCGACCTGCCGGTTGCCCTGCTCGTCCCACACCCACACCGCGGTCTTGCCGGCCTCCACGAACCGACGCATGTTCTCGCTGACGCCGAACCGGTCCGGGAACGCCGTGTGCATCGTCTCCGCGACATGCAGCGCCACCGCCGGCCCGACCAGTTGCAACAGGACCAGCGGGCTCATCGGCAGGCCCAGCGGCTCCAGCGCCGAGTCGGCCACCTCGAACGGGGTGCCCTCGTCGATCGCGCCGATCACTTCACCGAGGAATCGGGTGAGCAGCCGGTTCACCACGAACGCGGGCGCGTCCTTGACCAGCACGCAGGACTTCTTGAGCTGCTTGCCGACCGCGAACGCGGTGGCCAGCGAGGCGTCGTCAGTCTGCTCGCCGCGGACGATCTCCAGCAGCGGCAGCACCGCGACCGGGTTGAAGAAGTGGAAACCGACCACCCGCTCGGGATGCCGCAACTTCGCCGACATCTCCGACACCGACAGCGAGGACGTGTTGGTAGCCAGCACACAGGTCTCTGAGACGTGCTCCTCGACTTCGGCGAACACCTGCTGCTTGATCGACAGCTCCTCGAACACGGCCTCGATCACGAAGTCCGCGTCGGCGAAGTCCGCCTTGGTCAAGGTGCCGGACACCAGCGCCTTGAGCCGGTTCGCTTCGTCGGCCGACGCCCGACCCTTGGCTGCCAGCTTGTCGATCTCGCCGTGCACGTAGCCCACGCCACGGTCCACCCGCGCCTGGTCGACGTCGGTGAGCACCACCGGCACCTTCAGCCGCCGGGCGAACAGCAGCGCCAACTGGCCCGCCATCAGCCCGGCGCCCACGATGCCGACCTTGGTCACCGGCCGGGCCAGCGACTTGTCCGGCGCCCCGGCCGGCTTCTTGGCCCGCTTGTTGACCAGGTTGAACGAGTACAGACCGGCGCGCAGCTCGTCGGTCATCAGCACGTCGGCCAGCGCCTCGGTCTCGGCCGCGTAACCGGCGTCGAGATCATTCTCGCGGGCCAGTTCCAGCAGCTCGATCGCCCGGTTCGGACCGGGCGAGGCGCCGTGCGTCTTGCCGACCACGAACGTGCGGGCCCGCTCGATCGCCGCGTCCCACGCCGCGCCCCGGTCGATTTCCGGCCGGGACACGGTGATCTCGCCGCGCAGCACCTTGGCCAGCCACGCCAGCGACTGCTCCAGGTAGTCCGCCGAGTCGAGCACCGCGTCCACGATGCCCAGCTTCGCCGCGTCGGCCGGCCGGAGCATCTTGTTCTGGTTCAGCGCGTTCTCGATGATGACCTTGACCGCGTTGTCCGCGCCGATCAGGTTCGGCAGCAGCTGGGTGCCACCCCAACCGGGAAACAGTCCGAGGAAGCACTCGGGGAACGAGATCGCCGCCGCGCTGGACGCGAGCGTCCGATAGTCGCAGGACAGCGCCAGCTCCAGTCCGCCGCCCATAACCGCGCCATTGACGAAGGCGAAGCTCGGGATGTCCGACTCGGTCAGCCGGCGGAACACGTCGTGGCCCTGGGCCGCGATGTCGTGTGCCAACCGCGGCGCGGCGATCTGCTCCACGCCGGACAGGTCGGCGCCGACGGCGAAGATGAACGGCTTGCCGGTGACCGCGATCGCCGTCGGGGCTGCCGCGAACGCCACATCCAGCGCGGCGTCGAGGCTGACCAGCCCCTGCGGGCCGAACGTCGACGGCCGGGTGTGGTCGTGGCCGTTGTCCAGGGTGATCAGCGCGACCTGACCAGTCACGCCGGGCACGGTGATCAGCCGGGTGGCGGCCCGGGTAACCACCTCGTCGGGAAAGGCAGCCTTGGCTTGTTCGGCGGTGAGAGTCACTGCACGCCCCCGTTCCAGTTCGGGTTCTCCCAGATCACGGTGCCACCCATGCCGATTCCGATGCACATCGTGGTGAGGCCGTAGCGCACGTCGGGGCGCTCGGCGAACTGCCGGGACAGCTGGATCATCAGCCGGACACCGGAGCTGGCCAGCGGGTGCCCGCACGCGATCGCGCCGCCCCACTGGTTGACCCTGGGATCGTCGTCGGCGATGCCGAAGTGGTCCAGGAAGGCGAGCACCTGCACGGCGAACGCCTCGTTGACCTCGAACAGGCCGATGTCGTCGATGGTCAGGCCGGCTCGCTGCAGCGCCTTCTCGGTCGCCGGCACCGGACCGACGCCCATCACCTCCGGCTCGACGCCGACGAACGCGTAGCCGACCAGCCGCATGCCGATCGGCAGGCCCAGCTCACGGGCGGTGGCCTCGTCGGCGAGTAGCGCGCCGGTCGCGCCGTCGTTGAGGCCGGCGGCGTTGCCCGCGGTCACCCGGCCGTGGGGCCGGAACGGCGTCTTCAGCGCGGCCAGCGTCTCGACCGTGGTGCCGGGGCGGGGCGGTTCGTCCTCGGTGGCCAGGCCCCAGCCCAGCTCGGCGGAGCGGGTCGCGACCGGCACGAACTCCGGGCCGATCTTGCCGGCCTTCACCGCGTCGGCGTACTTCTCCTGGCTGCGCGCGGCGTACTCGTCGCAGCGCAGCTTGGTCAGCTGCGGGAAGCGGTCGTGCACGTTCTCGGCGGTGTTCCCCATCACCAGCGCGGACTGGTCGACCAGCTTGTCCGCCAGGAATCGCGGGTTCGGGTCGACGCCCTCGCCCATCGGGTGCCGGCCCATGTGCTCCACACCGCCGGCGATCACCACGTCATAGGCGCCGAACGCGATGCCGGACGCGGTCGTGGTCACCGCGGTCATCGCGCCCGCGCACATCCGGTCCAGCGCGTAGCCGGGCACCGACTTGGGCAGGCCGGCCAGCAGGCTGGCGGTGCGGCCGATGGTCAGGCCCTGGTCGCCGATCTGGGTGGTGGCCGCGATGGCGACCTCGTCCACCCGATCGGGTGGCAGTTCGGGATGGCGGCGCAACAGCTCGCGGATGACCTTGACGACCATGTCGTCGGCCCTGGTCTCGGCGTAGATGCCCTTCTTGCCGGCCTTGCCGAACGGCGTGCGGACGCCATCGACGAAGACCACCTCACGTACGGCGCGCGGTGCTGACGCGGCGAACGCCGGGGGTGCGGCCACGGCGGATTCCTCCTCGCATTGGGTCCTGTCGAGCCCTGTCAACCAGGCACGGTGCCCGCGCCAAGCATGCGCGTACCGGCCGGTAACCTCACTCTAGCTCATGTTACTAGCGAGTAACCACCCCGGTGTGGATGTCAGGCGGATCACACCGTCGGGTCGGGCCGCACCGCCAGCGCCGTGGCCAGCGTGTTAGCCGTCAACTCGACCTGCCATTCCCGCGCGCCGCCGGCCCGCAGCGCCGCCGCGACACCCGTCGCGCTGCGGTCCTCCGGCGGCTGCCAGCAGGTGCGGCGGACCAGGTCAGGCTGCAACAGGTTCTCCACCGGCAGCCGGTGCGCCTCGGCCAGCGTGGTCAATGCCGGCCGGGCGGCGCCCAACCGGGCCGCCGCGATCGGGTCCTTGTCCGCCCAACGAGCCGGCGGCGGCGGACCGTCGTGCGGCGGCGCCGGATCGGGCAGCTCTTCCCTGGGCAGCTCGCGGGCCGTCTGCAAGGCCCGCAACCAGGTGCCGGCCAGTCGGCGCTGCGCCCGGCCACGAAACACCGGCAGCTTCACCAGTTCGGTCTCGGTACCCGGGTCGGTGGTGCCGGCCTCGATGACGGCCCGGTCCGGCAGCACCCGGCCAGGCGCGATGTCGCGGTCCCGGGCGATCGTGTCCCGTGCCTCCCACAAGGCGCGGACGGCGGCGAGTTGGCGGGCGGTGCGGGCGCGGTGGATGCCGGAGGTGCGCCGCCACGGTTCCGGGCGGGGCTTGGGCGGGCCGGCGGTGCGCACCGACTCGAACTCCTCCAACGCCCAGTCCAGCTTCCCCTGCCTGGTCAGCTCGGCTTCCAGCACCTCGCGCAACGGGACCAGCAGCTCGACGTCCAGCGCGGCGTAGGTCAGCCAGTCGGCGGGCAGCGGCCGCTGCGACCAGTCGGCGGCGCCGTGCCCCTTCTCCAACTGGTAGCCCAGCAACTGCTCGACCAGCGTGCCCAGCGCGACCCGCTCATATCCGGCCAGTCGACCGGCCAGTTCGGTGTCGAACAGCGAAGTCGGACGAAGATCGAGTTCGGCGAGGCAGGGCAGATCCTGGGAGGCGGCGTGCAGCACCCACTCCGGTCCGGCCAGGGCGTGCGCCAGCGACTCGAGCTGCCCGTCCAGCGGCACCGGATCGATGAGCACCGTGCCCGATCCCTGGCGGCGCAACTGAACCAGATACGCCCGCTGCGAGTACCGGTAGCCGGACGCCCGCTCGGTGTCCACCGCGATCGGTCCCGACCCGGCCGCCAGCGCCCGCACGGCGACGTCCAGCGCGGCCGCGGTCGTCACGACCGGTGGCACGCCATCCGCCGGTTGGGTCAGCGGCACAGCGGCGACCGCTGAGTCCACTGAGCCTTCGGCGACCTCGACTCGCGGTTCCGCGCCTGTTCCAGCACCTGTTCCGGGTTCGTCGACGGGCCCGGCGGGTTCAGCCTCCACGTCGGGTGACCCTACGTGGCGCGCGCCCGCCATGCCCGTGACTTGGCCGCACTGATCCTCGACGGTGACGTCCGCAGACGTCTCCGGACACACCGAGTCGCCCGCCCCTGGCGCCGTTGACAGGGGTACGGGCCTCGGTCGGTCGCTCTAGCGAATCACGCCCGCACGCATCGCCAGGGCAACCATCTGGGCCCGGTCTCCGGTGCCCAGTTTGCGTCCGATTCGGGACAGATGGCTTTTCACGGTCAACGCCGACAGGTTGAGCGCCTCGCCGATTTCCTTGTTGGACTGGCCATCGGCGACCAGTTGGAGCACCTCGACCTCCCGCGCGGAGAGTTCCCGCGGGGTGTTGTCGGTGCCCGGTACCCGGGTGCCCGTGGCAAGCACGGGCGCGACGCTCGGATCGGCGTAAACCCCGCCATCGAGGACTCGACGCACTCCGTCGGTGACCACCATCGGCGAGGCGGACTTCAGCAGGTACGCCTGGGCGCCTGCCTGGAAGGCCGACCGGACCGCATAGGGGTCGTCGGAGGACGCGAGCACCACGATGCGCGGCCAACCATGGGTGCGGAGCTCCGCAACCAGGTCGATGCCGCTACCGTCTGGTAGCCCGAGATCGAGAATCGCGAGGTCGCACGGTCCCGTGGCGAGGGCTCGCGCCCTTGCCTCGGCCACCGACGCGGCCTCGTGCACAGTGCCCGCCCCCATTTGGGTGAGGCGGGCCGCAATGGCCTCCCTCAGTAGCGGGTGGTCGTCAACCACCAGCACTGAGAACAGCTCCTCCCGCGGGTGCGGGACCATGCTCACCGGCAACATGCCGGTCACGGGCGTGGTTCGAACGGCTTGCCCTAAGCCGACGGCAGCCACGTCACTACCTCCCTGGAGTCGGTCGTGCCCCCCGACCGGCACCGGGACTTTCGTCCGATCAGCCGCGCCACTGATCGACCGAAAGTGGTGTCGACGTTGGCAGCGTAGCCGCCAAAGTCGACGCGTGGGGTGATCATTTGCCTAGTTGTCCCGATCGGGTAGTGACGTAGTTGCGGTTTTGTCACTCGATTGGGCGATCATTACGAGGACCCGTAACACGAGCCCGTGCTGTGACGATGTCGTTACTTTGGGGTTTTTACCGATACCGGCCCACGACCCACGATCGAGTAGCCTCCACCCCACGATGACAGTGACCGAGATAACACTGTTTGGTCGATGTGCGACACGCCGAACGGGCTAGAGCGATCACGAATCGTTACGAAACGAGCCGATAACGATACGCTCCGTAGTCGGCTGGAGCGGCGTTGCGTGATGGGCCGGTGCGATGTCGAGCGCGGTGTCGAGCGCGGGTTGGTCGGTGGGTCAGCCGCGGTGCTGACCGAGCAGTGTCACGCCCACCGGTGGCAGGCCGGCGGTGCTCGACATCAGCGTGCAGAACGCGCTGCCGTGCGCGGCCATCTCAGCACCAGCCTCGCCGCCCGGGTCAGTGTTCGGGTCACTGCCTGTTGTGCTGCCGGCCGGGCCTTCCACCGGCGTCCAGGACGCCCGCAGCTCCAGATCGTCGCTACGGGCCGGCCCGTTGATGTCACCGAACCGCGCCGAGGAGGTCTGCGTCACCGTGCCGCCCAGCGCCCGGTACGCCGCGCCGGACTCGTCCAGTGCCTCCGTCAGCCAGGACCAGCCGACCTCGGTCAGCAGCGGGTCGGCGGCGATCTCCGGGTCAAGCTCGGCGCGCACGTACGCGACCACCCGGAGCACTCCGTCCCAGGCCTGCTCGCCCTCCGGGTCGTACAGCAGCACCAGCCGGCCGCTGGCCAACTCGCCGGCCGGCCCGTTGACCTCGGCGGCCAGCGCGAACGCCCAGGGCGCCAGCCGCTGCGGCGGCTTCACGATCTCGAGTTCGAGTTCCGGCCGGGGCCGCAGCGACGACAGCGCCGTCACGGCGTGCCGGAAGAGCGTCGGTTGCTCCGATGGGTCCGCCACCGGCCCTCCTCTTCCTGGCACTCGGCCGCTCACCGTGCCCGCCGGCACTGAAGGCACAAACTGGGTGCCCGCCAGCACTTGAGGCACAAACGCCGTGCCCGCCGGCGCTGAAGGCACAAACATGGTGCCTGCCGGCACTGGAGGCACAACGTCTGTGCCGGGCACACCGTCGTCACGTCTGGTGACTGTAAGGCCACCCGGTCGTGGATCATGGGGAGGCGCGCCGGGCCGGTGTGTCCTCTTCAGTCACTACCTGCGTGGGTGTCCCGGTGACCGACGCGCCGACCGTGGGACGATGGCGACCACGATGACACCGATGACAACGCAGGCTCCGGCCGGCCGCCGAAGCCTGGACACCGCCCCGTTGTTGGCCGCCGCGCAGGGACGCACCCCGGCGCACACTCCAGTGTGGTTCATGCGGCAGGCTGGCCGCTCGCTGCCGGAGTACCGCAGAGCTCGTGGCGACGGCCCGATGCTCGCCGCCTGCATGACTCCCGAGTTGGTCACCGAGATCACCCTGCAGCCGGTCCGCCGGCACGGCGTCGACGCCGCGATCCTGTACAGCGACATCGTGGTGCCGTTGTACGCGGCCGGCGTGGACGTGGACATCAAGCCCGGCGTCGGCCCGGTGGTCGGTTCGCCGGTGCGCACCGCCGCCGATGTGGCCGCGCTGCCCGCGTTGGAACCCGCGCAGGTCGCTCCGGTGGCTGACGCGGTCCGGCTGCTGGTCGCCGAACTGGGAGCCACGCCGCTGATCGGCTTCGCCGGCGCGCCGTTCACCCTGGCCTCGTATCTGGTCGAGGGCGGCCCCAGCCGCAACCACGAGCGGACCAAGGCGCTCATGCACTCCGCGCCGGACGTCTGGCACGGTCTGCTCGACCGGCTCGCCGAGATCACCCTCACCTTCCTGCGCGCGCAGGTGGCCGCCGGCGTGGACGTGGTGCAGCTGTTCGACTCCTGGGCCGGCGCGCTGTCCGAGCGCGACTACCGCGAGTTCGTGCTGCCGCACTCGGCCCGGGTGTTGGGTGGGCTGGCCGATGCCGGGGTGCCCCGCGTCCACTTCGGCGTGGGCACCGGTGAACTGCTCGGCGCGATGCGCGAGGCCGGTGCCGACGTGCTGGGCGTGGACTGGCGGGTGCCGCTGGACGTGGCCGCCGACCGGCTGCGCGCCGATCTGCCGGACGGTCCGGATCCGGTCGTGCAGGGCAACCTGGACCCGGCGCTGCTGATGGCCGACTGGCCGGTGATCGAGCGTGCCGTGCGGCGCATCCTCACCGAAGGCCAGGCCGCGGCCGGACACGTGTTCAACCTCGGTCACGGCGTGTTGCCGGAGACCGATCCGGACGTCCTCAGCCGAGTGACCGAGCTGGTGCACTCGATCTCGTCGCGATGACCGCCGGACCTGTCGGCGGTCGAATCGGCAGCCGAATCGCTGTTGTGGGCGGCGGGATCTCCGGGCTGGCCGCCGCGTACCGGCTGCGTCGACTGCTCGGACCGGACGCCGAGATCACTGTGGTCGAGCAGGCCCGCCGGCTCGGCGGCAAGCTGCACGCGGTCGACCTCGCCGGCCGTCGCTACGACGTGGGCGCCGAGGCGTTTCTGGTGCGCCGTCCGGAGGTCGACGCGCTGGTCCGCGAGCTCGGCCTGGAGTCCTGGCTGACCCATCCCGCCGCCGTGTCGGCGGCCATTCGGGTCGGCGGCGCCAGCCGGCCGATCCCACCGCGCACCATGCTCGGGGTGCCCGCCTCGGCGGCGGATGTCGCCGACGTGCTGTCCGTCGATGGCACGCGGCGGGTCGCGGCCGAATCCGAGCTGCCGCCGGTGGACCTGGCCGGCGCGGACATCGCGGTCGGCGCGCTGCTGCGGCAACGCCTCGGCCCCGAGGTGCCGGACCGGCTGGTCGACCCGCTGCTCGGCGGGGTGTACGCCGGCAGCGCCGACAGTCTCGGCCTGCGCGCCACCATGCCGCAACTGGCCGCGAAGCTCGACGCGGGCGCGGGTTCGGTGCTGGCCGCTTCGGCGAGCCTGCTTCCATCGGCGACCCTTGGCGCTCCCCGGCCGCCGGTGTTCGGCACGCTGGAGGGTGGGCTGGCCGGCCTGGCCGACCGGCTCGCCGAGGCATCCGGCGCGCGGCTTCGGCTCGGCCTTCCGGTCCGTGCCCTGCTCCGCCGTCCGGATGGCTGGCGGCTGGACATCGGCGCTGCCACCGACCCGGACACCCTGGACGTGGACGCGGTGCTGCTCGCCGTGCCGGCGCCGGCCGCGCGGAAACTGCTCGCCGACGTGGCGCCGGCCGCGTCCGCCGCGTTCGCCCGGGTTGAACTCGCCTCGATGGCGGTGGTCGCCCTCGCGCTGCCGGCGGACGTGTCACTGCCGCCGTCCTCCGGAGTGCTGATCGGCTCGGGTGAACGACACGCCGACGGCACGCCCTTCACGGCCAAGGCCTTCACCTACTCCAGTCGGAAATGGGAGCACCTGGGCGGACCCGGTGCGGTGCTGGTGCGCGGCTCGGTCGGCCGGTACGGCGACGCGGAGATCCTGCGTCGGGACGACGCCGATCTGGTCCGCGCGGTGCGCGCCGATTTCGCCGAACTGACCGGGGTCAGCGCGGTGCCCGAGGATGTCGTGGTGACCCGGTGGGGCGGTGGGCTGCCGCAGTACGGCGTCGGCCATGTCGATGTGGTGGCCGGGATCGAGCGCGCGGTCGCCGAGGTGCCCGGCCTGGCCGTCGCCGGCGCCACGCTGCACGGCGTCGGCCTGCCGGCCTGTGTGGCCACCGCCGATGCGGCCGCCGCGCGGATCGCCGAGCATGTCCGTGTCCGCCAACCACAGCCGTAGGCGATAGCGTGACCGGGCGGGTGATCGTGTTGACCGATGATGACTTCTGCCGATTTATCCACCCGGGCGCGATCGCCGGTCAGCTTCGGGCGAACCAGGCGTACCAGTCCCGGCTGGACGGCGAAAGGTAGTGCTGCGGCGGGACTTTCTGGCCCGGGTACAGCCGATATCCCCGCGCGCCGGTCGGCGTGGTGTGGAAGTAGGCCCCGCTGATCCAGTCCGGATTGATGTCCAGTTCCATGCCGCGCACGACCCCGGCGGCCCGCAGGATGTTGCCGAGCGTGCAGACGGACAGCGCCGGGCCGCCGACATAAACCTCGGCTCCGTCGGCGGTGATCCCGAAGCCGGACCGGTCGATGTAGGCGGCTTGGCCGACGGTGCTGCCCCATTCGGCGTTGCCGCCGGTCTGGCAGGTCGGATTGACCTTTCCGTTGTCCACCAACATAACCAGGTTCTGCCGCACGCTCGCCACCGCCGCGCTCATCCGCACTTCCTGGTTCCACGCGCCGACTTCGGCCGTGCCGTCGGTGCGCAACACCAGGCTCGCCGCGCCGTCCACCAGCGGCAGCACCGTCCGGCCTTCGCTGTAGTAGCCGCCGTGGCTGGCGTTGTTGGTCAACCGGAAACCGGCGTTGAACGCGGCCACCACGCTGCGCTGGTCGGCGGCGGTCAAGGAGGTCGCGGCCTGCCAGGAGCCGCCGGGATCCTGGAAGCCGGGCCGCAGTTGGCCGCGTACCAGGGTCGGATCCAGCCACAACGCACCGGCCAGGTACGAGGTGTGCTGGGTGTCCGGCCGGACCATCGCCACCCGCACCGCCGGCTGCCCGCGCACGGCCGCCACCGTCTGCCACAGGCCCTCGCCCGGCAGTGGCGCACCGCCGGCCAGATCGGGGATCGTGGCCGGCATCGGCAGTCCGCGCCCGCCGGCCCGTGTTGATGGCGCCGTCGGTGTCGCGGGTGTCGAGGTACTGGGCACGGCGCCGGCGGCGACCGGAATCGAGCCGGTCGGCAGCCCACCCACCTTCGGCTGATTGTGTTGGTATTGCAGCTGTTCCAGGTACGTGACCAGATCACTCATGGAGTGGTCGCGGGCCCATTCCGCCAGTCGCGCGGCGGCGCTGTCGGTGCCCGGCGCGGTGAGCACCCCACCGATGGACCACGTCACCAGCACGACGAATGCGACGAAACCGGCCAGCACACAGCGCCGGGCACGCCGCACCCACAGCGTCATGTCCGGTCGAATCCTGTGCTGCGCCACAACTCCATACTGGCCCGGCATTCTTGGTGTTGGTTGAGCTGTTCACCGTTGCTGGGGTTGAGTTTTCTCACAGCGAATCCCAGGCAACCCGATGGCGTTTCAGGCGTCCGAGTCTCATTACGATGGTGGTCGTGAACGCCGTCCGGCACGTGGAGCAGGTCATGGGTCTGCCGGTGTCGGTGGATGTCCGTCGCTGCGATCACGATCCCGTTCCGGTGATTCGGCGTGCCTTCGACTGGCTGCGCGATGTGGACGCCTGGTTCAGTCCATTTCGGACTGACAGCGAGGTGTCCCGGCTGGATCGGGGCGAGCTGGCTCTCGACGAACTCAGCGCGGACATGACTGAGGTGCTGGCGCTGTGCGCGGACTACGAACGGCGGTCCGGCGGCGCGTTCCGGGCCCGCCTGCCCGGTTACGGCCTCGACCCGAGCGGTGTGGTCAAGGGCTGGGCCGTGCAGCGGATGGCGGACCTGCTGATCGCGGACGGTGTGCGGCAGCTCTGTGTCAACGCCGGCGGGGACGTGCTGACCATGGGCGAGGCCGAGCCGGGACGGCCGTGGCGAGTCGGCGTCCGGCATCCCGAGCGCGCCGACCGAATGTGCGTGGTGTTCGAGGTGGGCGACGCGGCGGTGGCCACCTCCGGCGGATACGAGCGGGGCGCGCACATCCTGGACGGCCGAACCGGCGCTCCGGCCACCGAACTGCTCAGCCTCACCGTGCTGGCCGACGACCTGACCACCGCCGATGCCACCGCCACCGCCGGGTTCGCGCTGGGAGCCGAGGGCGTGGCCTGGGCGGCCGACCAGCCCGGCTGCCTGGTGTTCGCGATCGACGCCGACCACCGGGTACATCGGTCGGCCGGTTTGGACGAGCTGATCCGGCCCGCGGCGGCGACCGCGGATCAGCCGCCGGCGTGATCCAGCGCGTACTGCACGGACTGCGCGTAGCCGTCCGAGGTGTAGGTGGCCCCGGACACCGTGTCGATCTGGGCTGACTGCGCGGTCAGCACCTCCTGCCGCAGGATCGGGGTGGCCAGGTCGGCGAGCCGGATGCTGCGTCCGGCGTCGCTGGGCGTCTGCAGCGCCCGCACGTCAGTGATCCGGCCGTTGCCGAACACCACCGCGACCTGCACCGGGCCGTACGGGGTGTCCACCACATCGCCGTCGATCGTCCGTGCGCCGGTCGGCAGCTTTGCCGGGGAAGTCGGCCCGCCGGTCGGCGCCGGCAGCGTGACGTGGTGCTGCGCCGACTGGCCCACCGCGGCTCGGCCCAGCACCAGCACGCCGATGGCGGCCAGCAGTCCGGACAGTCCGGCGAGGCGGCGGGCGCGGGGGGAGGCGAGCGGGCTCATCGGAGGCTGAACTCCTCGGTGTGGATGTGCTGGGCCGGCACGCCCAGCCGGGTCAGCGAACCCAGCACGGTCGCGGTCATGCCCGCGGGGCCACAGACGTACACGCTGCGCGTGGTGAGGTCGGGCGCCAGCCGGCGCAGTGCCGACGGCGCGAGTGGATCGCCGCGCAGCTCGGCACGGCGGCCGACCAGATATCGCACGGTCAGCCCGGAGCGCGTCATCGCGTCCAATTCGGACCGGAACGCGACGTCCCGCAGCTCGCTGACCCGGTACAGCAGCAGCACGTCGACGCGTTCTCGCAGCAGTTGTTCGGCCAGCGCGCGAATCGGGCCGATGCCGGAACCGCCGGCGATGAGCAGCACCGGTTCGCGTCGCCGGGCGTCGGCGGTGAAATGGCCGAACGGTCCTTCGGCGAACACCGGCGTGCCCCGGCGCAACCGGGCCAGCGCGCGCGAGTGGTCACCGGCGTCCTTGACGGTGATTCGCATCCGATGCCGGTTCACCGGCGCGGACAGCGAGTAAGGATGCGCCGACCACCGGTGGCCGACCGTGACGAAACGCCAGAGCAGAAACTGTCCCGGTTGGACACCGAGTTCGTCCAGATTTCGGCCGTGCAACCAGACACTCACCGTATTCGGGGTCTCCCGGACCACCTTGTCCACCGTGATCGCATGACGAAACCAGCGGCGCGTCGGGACCGCGACCCGCCACCACAACACGCTGCCGGCGACCGCCGCGTAGAGCGCCACCCACAGCGCGCGGGCCTTCGGATCGGTCACGAAGTCAGCGCCGCTGGAGATCTGGTGGAAGAAGGCCAGCGCGATCGCCAGATAGGCGCCGATGTGCACCAGATACCAGGCCTCGTAGGACATCCGCGCCCGCGCGAACCGGGCGCTGGTGACCGCGACGGTGAGGAACAGCGCCATGCCGGCCAGCGCAGTAATCATGTCCGGATAGGTGGTGATGATCTCGATCGCCGCCGACCACGGTGCGTGCCGCTCGGTCATGCCCAGTCCGGCCACCACCAGCAGCACGTGCGTCACGAGCACCAGCACCACGTTGGTGCCCAGGCCCCGATGCCAGGCCGCCAGCCGATCGAAGCCGACCGCCCGTTCCAGCCACGGCAGTCGGGCCAACAGCAACAACTGCACCAGCGCGAGATACGCGCCGACCAGGCCGGCCACCCGTCCGGCCGCGGTCAGCGCGGCGCCCGGCGAGGTGATCGCCGCCGAAGCCGGATCGGTCCACCACAGGCCGCACACCGCGAGTCCGCCGAGCGCCA
>DASZLR010000109.1:0-25362 GCA_035552275.1 Pseudonocardiaceae bacterium
CATCGGGACAGCGACATGTGCCAGCGCCGCCAGAATTCGGTGATCGTCACCGACGAGTACGGCCGGGCGAAGTTCTCCGGCAGCCGGAAGCCGAGCATCCGGCCCAGCCCGATCGCCATGTCCGAATAGCCGGAGAAATCGAAGAAGAGCTGAATGGTGTACCCGACCGCGCCGAGCCAGGCCACGCCGAACGTCATCTGGTGCGCGGGGGTGTCGAAACAGGCGCTGACCATCGGCGACAGCGAGTCGGCCACGATCGTCTTCTTGGCCAGCCCGAGCGCGAACCGCGGAAATCCGGCCGCGATGTCGTCCAGCCGGTGGGTGCGGATCTGTGGGAGCTGGTCGGCGATCTCCCGGTACCGGACGATCGGTCCGGCGACCAGTTGCGGGAACATCGCGATATAGGTGATGAACGAGACCGGATTGCGCAGCGCCTTCCGCTCGCCCCGGTAGATGTCCACCACATAGGAAATATGGTGGAACGTGTAGAACGAGATGCCGATCGGCAGAGCCAGGTGGGTGACCGGGAAATCGCCGCCGAACAGGTGCGCCAAACCGGCCAGTTGTTCGGTGGCGAAACCGGCGTACTTCCAGACAAACAGGGCGGCGAGGTCGAAGCTGATCACACCGATCAACAGCAGCTTGCGCCGCCTCGGCTCGAACTCCCAGCCCCGCGGCTCCAGGTTCGGGCCGGCCAGGAAGTTGACCACCATGCAGGACAACAACAACAGCGTGGTCGCGCCCGCGCCGCAGGCGTAGAACACCAGGCTCGCCACCGCGATGACACCGTTGCGCCACCGGCCCGGCGTGACCAGCACGGCGATGAGCACCGCCGGCAGGAAATACCAGAGGAACAGTGGTGTGGCGAACGACATCCTCGGCCCTCTGTGTCGGTGCGGGTCGGAGACGACCCTAGCCGAGTGGGCCTGCCGGGATGGGCCGTTTAGACACGACCGGCGGCACGCCGCCGGCGGGCCACCTCGGCCAGCACCACCCCCGCCGCCACCGATGCGTTCAACGACTCGACGGCGCCGGCCATCGGGATCGACACCGTCTGGTCACAGGTCTCCCGAACCAGCCGGGACAACCCCCGTCCCTCCGAGCCGACGACCACCACCAGCGGACCGACGGCCAGCTCCAACCCGTCCACGGTGACCGAGCCGTCCGCGTCCAGCCCGACGATCATCAGCCCGCGCGCCGCCCAGTCCTTCAGCGTCCGGGTCAGGTTGGTGGCCAGCGCGACCGGCAGTTTCGCCGCCGTGCCGGCGCTGGTGCGCCACGCCACCGCGGTCACCCCGGCGCTGCGCCGCTGCGGCACCAGCACGCCGTCCGCGCCGAATGCGGCCGCCGACCTGATCACCGCGCCCAGGTTGCGCGGATCGGTCACCCCGTCCAGCGCCACCAGCAACGGCGGCTCGGCGGACTCGATCGCCGCTTCCAGCAGGTCATCGGGGTGCGCGTACTCGAACGGCGGCACCTGCAACGCGATGCCCTGGTGCATCGCGCCCTTGGTCAGCCGGTCCAGTTCGGCGCGCTGCACTTCCAGCACCGAGATGCCCCGGTCGGCCGCGCCGCGCACCGCTTCGGCCACCCGGTCGTCGGTGTCGATGCCCAGCGCCACATACAGCGCGGTGGCCGGGATGCCGGCCCGCAGGCACTCGGCGACCGGGTTGCGCCCGGCGATCAGCTCGACCCGGTCCGCCTCCCGGCGGCCACGGTCGGCCGCGGCCTTGCTCGCGACGGCCGCCCGGCGATGCGCGGGATGCGCCGGCCGGTCCTCGGCCTTCGGCGTCGGACCCTTGCCGCGCAGCCCCTTCGACTTCTGGCCGCCGGAGCCGGCGACCGCGCCCTTCTTCGAGCCGGGATTGCGGATCGCACCCCGACGCCGTGAATTCCCTGCCAAGTTACGCGTCCTTGAGTGTCCACAATGGGCCGTCGGGGGTGTCCTCGACGGCGATGCCGGCCTGCAGCAGACGGTCCCGCAGCAGGTCGGCGGTGCCGAAATCGCGCCCGGCGCGAGCCCGTTGGCGTTCGGCGAGCAGCAGTTCGACCAGGTCCCGCAGTGCCCGGTCCGCGCCCCGCTCCGAAGTGGACACAGTGGTCCAGTTCTCGGCCAGCGGGTCGAGCCCGAGCACGCCGGTCATCGCGCGCACCGAGGCCGCCGCGCCCCGCGCTCCGGCATCGTCGGATCCGTCCAGCGCCGCGTTGCCCTCGCGCACCGTGTTGTGCACGGCGGCCAGCGCGGCCGGCGTGGCGAGGTCGTTGTCCAGCGCGTCGGTGAACTCGGCGCACAGCGGGCCGTCCGCGTCGACCGAGCCGGTGCGCTGCACCACCCGGCCGACGAAATGCTCGATCCGCTGGAAAGCGGCCACCGCCTCGTCCAGGGCGGCCGGCGAATACTCGATGGTGGACCGGTAGTGCGGGGCCACCAGGTAGTACCGCAGTTCCGGCGCGCGCACCCGGCGCAGCAGTTCCGGAATCGACACCACATTGCCCAGCGACTTGGACATCTTCTCGCCGGACATGGTCACCCAGGCGTTGTGCAGCCAGTAGCGGGCGAACGGATCGCCGGCCGCGTTCGACTGGGCCCGCTCGTTCTCATGGTGCGGGAACACCAGGTCGATGCCGCCGCCGTGGATGTCGAACTCGGCGCCGAGGTAGGCGGTCGCCATCGCCGAGCACTCCAGGTGCCAGCCCGGCCGGCCCGCGCCCCACGGCGTCGGCCAGGACGGCTCGCCCGGCTTCGCGCTCTTCCACAGGGTGAAGTCGCGGGCGTCCCGCTTTCCGTCGCTGCCCGGCTCGCCCTGCTGCACCTCGTCGGGCCGCTGCCCGGACAACTCGCCGTAGGACGGGAAATCGGGCACCGAGAAGTAGACGTTGCCGGCCGCCGGGTAAGCGTGCCCGCCGTCGATCAGCCGGCCCATCAGCTCGACCATCTGCGGCACATGTCCGGTGGCGCGCGGCGCGATCGACGCCGGCAGGCAGCCCAGTTCGTCGTACGCGGACTCGAAGGCCCGCTCGTGGGTGGCCGCCCACTCCCACCACGGCCGACCGGCGGCGGCGGCCTTGCTGAGAATCTTGTCGTCGATGTCGGTGACGTTGCGCACCAACAGAACGTCATCGCCGCGATAGGCCAGCCACCGGCGCAGCACGTCGAAATTCAGCCCGCTGCGCACGTGGCCGATATGCGGAATGCCCTGCACCGTCGCCCCACAGACATAGATCGACGCCGTGCCGTTCCGCGCGGGATGGAACTCCCGCAGGCTTCGGGTCGAGGTGTCGTACAGGTGCAGGGCCACCTGGCCAATGGTACGGGGATGCCCTTGACAGACTTTCAAAGCCCGTGCTTGGCCAGCGCGGTGAGCAGTCCGTCCGGACGCTGGTCCGGAGGCACGCCGGGAATGATCTCGACCCGGGCGCCCACCGCGCTCGCGCCGCTGTCGGCCTCCTCGTTGTCGCCGATCATCAGCGTGTCGGCCGGCGGCACGCCGAGCCGGTCGCAGGCCAGCCGGAAGATCTTCGGGTCCGGCTTGACCACGCCCTCCGCGTAGGACAGCACGAACTCGTCCACCAGTTCGGCGAGGCCGCGCAGTGCGAAGATGTTCCGGATGTCCCAGGCGATGTTGCTGACCACCGCGACCGGCACGCCCGCCGCCCGCAGCCGTTCCAGCGCCGCGCGGGTGTCCGGATAGGGCTGCCATTCGGCCGGGTCGATCATCCGCTCGTACAGCGTCTCGGCCACGCCCGGCGCGTCCAGGCCGGCGCAGCGCAACGCGGCCAGATACACCGTGCGGTGCACCTCCGCGTCGAGGTCGCGGCGGTCCCAGTCCGCGCGCAGTTCCGCGGGCAGCGCGGTGCTGGCCGCGGTGAGCACGTCCGCTGCTCGCGCCCGATCCGCCGCGCTCAGCGGCCGGCCGTCGACGCGGATGTCGGCCAGTGACTCGGCGGTGAACCACAGGTGGAACAGGGTCCGGGAGAAGTCGAGCAGCACGGCGGCAGGGCGGGAATCGGCGCTGGTCACGACATCCACGGTACGTGGCAGGTCGCATCGGTTCAGTCGAACGTGACCAATCAGGCCGACGCGCCGGCTCAGCCGGATTCGGTCGCGGGCAGCAGCAACGCGGTGGCGATGGCGGCGACGCCCTCGCCCCGGCCGGTCAGGCCGAGGCCGTCGGTGCTGGTGCCGGACACCGCGACCGGGCCGCCGAGCGCGTCGGACAGCGCCCGCTCGGCTTCCGCGCGCCGCTTGCCCACTCGGGGCGCGTTGCCCACCACCTGCACGGCGGCATTGCCCAGCCGGTAGCCGACCGTCTCGATCCGGTCGCGCACCTCGGCCAGCAGCACCACCCCGTGCGCGCCGGACCAGCGTGGGTCGTCGGTGCCGAACACCGCGCCGAGATCGCCGAGCCCGGCCGCCGAGAGCACCGCGTCGCACAGCGCGTGCGCCGCGACGTCCCCGTCGGAATGCCCGGCGCAGCCGTCGACGCCGTCCCAGCGCAGCCCGGCGATCCAACATTCCCGACCGGCCGCCACGGGGTGCACGTCAGTGCCCAGCCCGATTCGGGGGATCATCCGGTGACTCCGGCCGAGCCGATCATCTCGGCGACGGCGAGTTCGAACGGGCTGTTGATGTCGCGGGCGTCCGGATGTCCTGGCACGACACGCATTGTGTCGGTGACCGGGACGACCGGCTCAGCCGAGTCGAGCATTCGGAGCACCGGGCCGGCGTGGTTCGCCGACCAGCCGCGTGGGGTCTGCAACACCCGCAGCCCGGTCCGGTCGGGGGTGTCGATCACCAGGCCGGCCGAGTCGACCCGCTTCACCGTGTCGCTGCACGGCAGCGCGGGCGTCACCGCATCGGCGCCGGCCCGGACCGCGACGACCACCCGGCGTACCAGCTCAACCGGCGTGCGGGCTCGGGTGACGTCGTGCGCCAACAGCACCTCGGGTTCGACGTCCAGCGGCGGACGGCCGACGACCACGGCCGCACCGGCCGGAAGCACCGCGCCAATATCGTCCACTTCGGACGGACGGGCCAACACGACGATCCGGTCGACCACTCCGGATTCCCGCAATCCGCGAACAGCATGAACCACCAGCGGAAAACCGCACAGCGAAGTCAACGCGGCCGGGCGCGCATTATCGCTCGAATACGCGCGCACGGTGGCGACAACGAGCGCGAGGACGGCCATTCGCTCTCCGAACCGTCCGCTGCCTCAGGACGCGGTGGCGAGCACCTCGTCGAGGAGCACTTCCGCCTTGCCCTCGTCGGTGCCCTCGGCGAGTGCCAGCTCGCTCACCAGTATCTGGCGAGCCTTGGCCAGCATTCGCTTCTCGCCCGCGGACAATCCGCGATCCTTCTCGCGTCGCCAAAGGTCACGCACCACTTCGGCCACCTTGTTCACATCGCCGGAAGCGAGTTTCTCCAGGTTGGCCTTATACCGCCGGGACCAGTTGGTTGGCTCCTCGGTATGGGGAGCGCGCAACACCTCGAAGACCTTGTTCAACCCTTCCTGACCGACAACGTCCCGAACGCCCACGATCTCGGCATTGTCAGCGGGGACGCGAACGGTCAGATCACCTTGCGCGACCTTCAGCACGAGGTACTTCTTTTCCTCGCCCTTGATCACGCGGGTTTCGATGGCTTCGATGAGAGCGGCACCGTGGTGCGGGTAGACGACGGTCTCTCCGACCTTGAAAACCATGTGTCCTCTGCCCCTTTCGCTACCTCCATGCTAGCACGTCTCGCAATGTCCCCGGAGCCGGCACCGCGCCGGTTCGCGCTGGTCAGGGGCTCGCCGTGGGGTTGACAAACCCGCCGTCGGCATGCTCGGCCGGGTGACGCCCGGCACCAGGGTGCCCGTCGCACTTACCCGCCGGTTAGGCTCTCGCCCGGATGTAGCCCGATTCGGTTGCCCAGGAAGGATCTCGCGACGTGAGCCACGCCCCGCAGACTCCCACCATGCGTAGGCGACTCCTGGCCGGACTGGGCGGACTCGGACTCGTCGTCCTGCTCGCCGCCTGCGGGTCGGGCCAGATCACCCAGACCGACACCCAGGTGGCCGGGGTGAACGGCGCCAGCGGCAACATCGGGCCCATCGCGGTGCGCAACGCGGAACTCGCGTTCCCGGACAACGCGCAGGGCGTTTTCCAGCCCGGATCGAACGCCACCCTGGTGGTCACCATCGTGAACACCGGTATCACGTCCGACGAACTGCTCAAGATCACCTCGCCGGCCGCCGACGGGGTGACCATCGACGGCTCGCCGACCGGCACCAAGCCGCTGCCCGGCTCGTACTCGATCTCCTCCGGCGTCGACTCGGACGACCAGGGCAGCCCGGTGGCTCCCGGCACGTCCTCGACCACCGGATCAACAGGGTCCTCGACCGTGACGAGTGCCACGTCGCCGGCGAAGACCGGTGCCAGCAGTACGGCGCCCAGCAGCACAGGGCCCAACAGCACAGGGCCCAACAGCACAGGGCCCAGCACCACCGCGGCCGCCGCCGGACCGGGCAAGGTGGCCATCGTGCTGACCGGCCTCAAGACGATCAACAACGCGCCGCTGCGGGCGGGGCTGACCGTCCCGATCACGTTCTACTTCGCCAACGCCGGACAGCTCACCCTGGACGTGCCCGTCGGCGCCCCCGCTGACAGCTCCGCTCCGACGCCCACCACCTCGGCGCCGGCCCAGCCGTAAAGCTGTCCCGATCGCGCGAGTCGTGATCGGCGTTGTCGGCCCGGCACGCTAGTTTCCGGCCATGGCCAGGAACACTGCCAAGACTGCCCGAACCGCCCGGGCCAACTACCGCTGCGCCGACTGTGGGCACGAGGTCGGCAAGTGGGTCGGCCGCTGCCCGGAATGCCAGGCGTGGGGGACTGTTGAGCAGGTCGGCGTGTCCCGGCCGGCGCTGGCCCGGATCGTCGCCGGCGCGCCCAGCTCGCCCGCGCGCCCGATCGGCCAGGTCGACGTCGAGGCGGCGCGGGCCCGGTCGACCGGGGTGGACGAGCTGGACCGGGTGCTCGGCGGCGGCATCGTGCCGGGCGCGGTGGCGCTGCTGGCCGGCGAGCCGGGCGTGGGCAAGTCGACCCTGCTGCTGGAGGTCGCGCACCGCTGGTCGGCGCTGACTCCGTTGCACGGCCCCGGTTACGGCCCCGCGCTGTACATCACCGGCGAGGAGTCGGCCGGCCAGGTGCGGCTGCGGGCCGAGCGCACCGGCAATCTGCACGACCGGCTTTACCTTGCCGCGGAAAGCGATCTGGCCGCGCTGCTCGGCCACGTCGACGCCGTCCGGCCCGGCCTGCTGATCGTAGACTCGGTACAGACCATGGCATCGTCCGAAGTGGACGGAAGCCCCGGTGGCGTCACCCAGGTGCGTGCGGTGACCGCCGCACTGGTCGCCCTGGCCAAGGAACGCGACCTGCCGGTGGTGCTGGTCGGGCACGTCACCAAGGACGGCTCGGTGGCCGGGCCCCGGCTGCTGGAACACCTGGTGGACGTGGTGTTGCAGTTCGAGGGCGATCAGCACTCCACGCTGCGGCTGCTGCGCGGGGTGAAGAACCGGTTCGGCCCGGCCGACGAGATCGGCTGCTTCGAGCTGTGCGAGGACGGCATCGTGGGCGTGCCGGACCCGTCCGGGCTGTTCCTGAACCAGCGCGACACCGCCGTCGCCGGCACCGCGATCACCGTGGCGATGGAGGGCAAGCGGCCGCTGCTGGGCGAGGTGCAGGCGCTGGTGGCCCCGTCCAGCCTGCCGCAGCCCCGGCGGGCGGTCAGCGGGCTGGACGCGGCCAGGGTGGCCATGGTGCTGGCCGTGCTCTCCCGGCGCGGCGAGGTGAAGCTCGCCGAGAAGGACGTGTACACGGCGACGGTCGGCGGGATGCGGATGTCCGAGCCGGCCACCGATCTGGCGCTCGCGCTGGCGGTCGCCTCGGCGACCTGGGACACCGCGCTGCCGCCGGATCTGGTGGCGGTCGGCGAGGTCGGCCTGGCCGGTGAGGTGCGCCGGGTGCCCGGCGTCGGACGTCGGCTCGCCGAGGCCGCCCGGCTGGGCTTCGTCCGCGCGTTGGTGCCGCCCGACTCCGGCCCGCTGCCGCCGGGGCTGCGGGCCGTCGTCGTGCCGAACATCAAGGAGGCGTTGTCCCAACTGGGCGGCTTTTGACCACTATGGACTGTCCAGCTCCTATTTGGACAGAAGTTGGGCGCACCGGATCAGGCCCAGGTGGCTGTACGCCTGCGGGTGGTTGCCCAGCGAGCGTTCCGCGATCGGGTCGTACTCCTCGGGCAGCAGGCCGGTCGGGCCGGCGGCGTCCACCAGTTGCTCGAACAGGTCCTCGGCCTCGGTGCGCCGGCCGGTGAGCAGATACGCCTCGACCAGCCAGGCCGCGCACAGGTGGAAACCGCCCTCGTTGCCCGGCAGGCCGTCGTCGCGCCGGTATCGGTACACCGTGGCGCCGCTGCGCAACTCCGACTCGATCGAGGTCACCGTGGCCTGGAACCGGGCGTCCGCCGGGTCGATCAGCCCGGACAGCCCGACGTGCAGGGAGGCCGCGTCCAGGTCGGTGCCGTCGTAGGCGGTGGTGAACGCGCCGATGCCGTTGCAGGCGTCCGCGTGCCAGCCGTGGGACAGCACGTCGGTGGCGATCTGGTCGCGCAGCTCCGCCCAGCTCGGGTCCGGCTCGCGGTCCCAGCGCTTGGCCAGGCCCAGCGCGCGGTCGATGGTCACCCAGCACATCACCTTGGAGTAGACGTGATGCCGCGGCGCGTGTCGTTCCTCCCAGATGCCGTGGTCGGGCTCGTGCCAGCGGGACGCGACCGCCTGGGCCATCGCGTTGACCATCGCCCAGTCGTGGTCGGTCAGCGAGCCGCGCACCTCGGACAGCCCGGCCACCAGGTCGGCCACCGGCCCGAAAACATCCAGCTGGACCTGCTGGTTGGCCAGGTTGCCGACCCGGACCGGCCGGGAGCCGGCGTAACCCGGAAGAGTGTCGATGACGGCTTCCGGGCCGAGCGTGGTGCCGGCGATCGTGTACAGCGGGTGCAGCCGCTCCGGGCCGGGCAGCGTCTCCAGGACCCGGTGCAGCCAGCCGAGGAAGCCCTCGGCCTCGGCGGTCGAGCCCAGCGACACCAGCGCGGACGCGGTCAGCGCGCCGTCGCGCAGCCAGCAGTACCGGTAGTCCCAGTTGCGGATGCCGCCGATCTCCTCGGGCATCGAGGTGGTCGCGGCGGCCATGATCGCGCCGGTCTCGGCGTGCGCCAGGCCGCGCAGGGTGAGCGCGGAGCGGGCCACCAGATCGCGCTCGACCTCGGGCAGCTTCAGCTCGGCCAGCCAGTCCGTCCAGTACGCGGCCGCGCGAGCCCGCCGCTCGTCCTCCAGCACCGGGTGGGCGGACAGGTCGGTGGTGCCGCAGCGCAGTTCCAGCACCACCTGCTCGCACTCGGCGAGGTCGACCACGGCCTGCGCGGTCTCGTGCATGCCGTCCGAGCTGATCTGCCAGTCGATGCCCGGCGACCGCAACACGATCGGGTCACCGGTGCCGGCCACCCGCAGGCCCTCCGGGTCGGCGTGCAGGCGCACCTGCACCTGGCCGAACTCCGGTCGCGGGGCGAACGTGATCGACGCTTTCGTGGCGCCGCTGATCACCCGAACGAGGTCGGTGCGGTGGGTTTCGGCGAAGTGGTCCAGGTAGTCGGTGACCAGCAGCCGGGACCAGCGGGTCTCCAGGATCGAGGTGCCCGGCAGGTACCGCTGGCCCAGCGGCAGCCCGTTGCGCTCCGGCTTGACGGTGAAGTGCCCGGCGCTGGTGCCGCCGAGCAGGTCGGCGAACACCGCGGCCGAGTCCGGCTCCGGGTGACACATCCAGGTGACCCGGGCGTCCGGGCTGATCAGCGCGACCTTGGTCTCGTTGGCGACCATCGACAGCCGCTCGATCGGCGGGGCGGACTCGCCGTAGAGCCAGGTCCGCCGCTCTTCCACCAGGAAGGCGAGCACGGTGGCGACCGAGGTGCTGTCCTCGATCCGGAACTCGGCGAGGCTGGGCGTGTGGCCGACCTTGATGCCCAGGTCGGGGCCGGACAGCCGGGCGAACGCCTTCTCGTCGGTGACGTCGTCGCCGATGAAGATGGTCGCGGTGGCGCCGGCCTGGTGGCGCAGCACGTCCAGCGCGTGCCCCTTGTCGGTCTGCACGACGGCCAGTTCGATCACCGCCTTGCCCTCGGTGACCTGCACGCCCGGCCAGGCCGCCGGGCCGGACCGGACCGCGCCCAGCGTCCAGGCGGCCACGTCCGGCGCGGCCCGGCGGACGTGCACCGCGATGCTCGCCGGCTTGATCTCCAGCTGCACGCCGGGCTGCTCGGTGACCAGCCGCTCCAGCTCGTGCTCCAGCCGGCGGTGCAGCGCGCGGGCGTTGCTGTCCAGCGCGTGCACGAAGCCGACGTCGAATTCGGAGCCGTGGCTGCCCACCAGATAGACCTCGGACGGCAGCCTCGACAACGTTGCCAGGTCGCGCAGCGCGCGGCCGGAGATCACCGCCGCGGTGGTCTCGTGCAGGCCGGCCAGGGCGCGCAGCGCGCCAACCGACTCGGGCAGCGGCCTGGCCTGCTCCGGGTCCTCCACGATGGGGGCCAGGGTCCCGTCGTAGTCGCAGGCGACCAGCAGTCGCGGTGTGCGGGCGGTGCGCACGATGGCACGGCGCAATTCGGCGGAAAGGGCCTCGGCGGTCACGGGCGATCGACTCTCTGGCAGCGGGGGTGAGGACTGCTCCGGGATGTGAGCGGCGTCTCGCTGCCAGCCCGGGGCGAGTGGCACTTTAGCTCACCGGTGGGGGTGAATCGGTGGGCATGGATACCTGGACAAGATCCGTAGCTAACGTTGTCGTAACGTGCGATGGCTGGCCGTCGGGTTTGTCGGGAGGTCAGTAAGGCAGGAACGAATCGGCCACCGGGTCGCCCGGATTGAGCGCTGCCAGGAAGGATCGGGCCCAGCGGTCGACGTCGTGGGTGAGCACCTGCCGGCGCAGCGCCCGCATCCGCCGCCGGCCCTCCGCCGGGTCGACGGTGATGGCCGAGTACATCGCGTTCTTGACGCCGTTCAGATCGTGCGGGTTGACCAGGAACGCGCTGGTCAGCTCGTTGGCCGCGCCGGCGAACTCGGACAGCACCAGCGCGCCGCCCAGGTCGTGCCGGCTGGCGACGTACTCCTTGGACACCAGGTTCATGCCGTCCCGGACCGGTGTCACGATCATCACATCGGCGGCGGAGAAGAACGCGACGAGCTCCTCGCGGTCGACCGAGCGATGGAAGTAGTGCACGACCGGGTGGCCGACCCGCGCGAACTCGCCGTTGATCCGGCCGACCTCGCGCTCGATGTCGCCGCGCATCCGGCGGTAGTGCTCGACCCGCTCGCGGCTGGGAGTGGCGAGTTGGATCATGGTCACGTCGGCCGGATCGATCCGGCGCTCGTCCAACAGCTCGCGCAGCGCGTACAGCCGGGTGTCGATGCCCTTGGTGTAGTCCAGCCGGTCGACGCCGAGCAGGATTTTCTTGGGGTGGCCGAGTTCGGCGCGGATCTCCTTGGAGCGGGCCACCACGTCCCGGCGGCGGGACAGCGTGTCCAGGCCGGCGGCGTCAATGGAGATCGGGAACGCGCCGACTCGGACCGTACGGTCGCCGAACTGCACCGACCCGGGGCGGGTGCGCACGCCGACCGCGGCTCGGGTCGGTTCCAGGCCGACCAGCCGGCGGGCCAGCCAGAGGAAGTTCTGCGCGCCGCCGGGAAGGTGGAAACCGACCAGGTCGGCGCCGAGCAGGCCGCGGATGATCTCGGTCCGCCAGGGCAGCTGCATGAACAGCTCGACCGGCGGGAACGGGATGTGCAGGAAGAAGCCGATGCGCAGGTCCGGCCGGCGCTCACGGAGCATGCCGGGGACGAGCTGGAGCTGGTAGTCCTGCACCCAGACCGTGGCGCCGCGCTCGGCGATCTCCGCCGCCGCGTCGGCGAACCGGCGGTTCACCTGGACATAGCTGTTCCACCAGGCCCGGTCGAAGACGGGTGGGACCACCACGTCGTGGTACAGCGGCCAGAGGGTGGCGTTGGAGAAGCCCTCGTAGTAGTCGCGCACCTCGTTCGCGGACAGCGTGACCGGGTGCAGCACCAGGCCGTCGTCGTCGAACTCCTCGATGTCGGCGTCGGCGATGCCGGCCCAGCCGATCCAGGCGCCCTTTTGAGCGCGCAGAAAGGGTTCCAGGGCGCTGACCAGGCCGCCGGGACTGCGTCCCCATTTCAGCGTGCCGTCGTCAAGCCTGTCCACGTCAACCGGAAGACGGTTGGCGACAACGATGAAGTTCGCGCCGCCCGCCGTCGGACTGTTGTTCACCGTGCGTACGCCTCCTTGGGCAACGGCACTCGGTACGGCACTCGATGACAACCGAGTGGTGACTCGGGAAGTCGTGCCCTCATCGAGATTAGTGACGGCAGGCGGTGGCCGGTTGGTCCCAAAGGACAGGTTTACCTGTGTCACCGGTCACGTAACTTGCCCGTCACCGCAAGTGTCATCGCTTACCGGCCGGCAAACGTGACCGCAAGACTCAGTTGCACGTGCCACCGCACAGGTCACCGCACGTGTCATTGTGAGTGCCATCGCAACGCCTCATTGCAGCCGTCGACGGGTGGGTCGCAGCGGCCCGACCATTCGCGGTCCGGCGAGCCGCCGTTCCAGCCGGCCGAGATGGCTGCGCACCGGCTGCGCCAGGTACTCGCCGAGCACGACGCCGGCGGCCAGCGCCAGCGCGATCGCCACCGCCTGCATCAGCAGCGGGAAGCCGTCCGGGCGGCGGGTCACGGCGAGTTCGTACATGGACCGGTAGATAGTCAGGCCGGGCAGCAGCGGGGTGAGGCCGGACACCGCGACCACCAGCGGCGGCAGGCGTAGCTGCCGGGACACCGTGCCTGCGCACAGTCCAATCAGGACAGCCGCGACGCCGCTGGCCGCGATGGGGTTGGCCTGCACCAGAATCAGCGCGCGATAGCCGCCGGCGCCCAGCGCGCCCGCCGCGCCGGCCACCAACAGCGCGCGCGGAGCGGCATAACTGGCCAGCGCGAACGCGGCGGCCGTGGCCGCGCCGGCGAGGATTTGGACCGGCAGGTGCAGCGCGGTCGGTGACAGCGGCTCGGCGACCTCGATCCGCGGCAGCCCGAGCTGGGCGCCCATGCCCAGCGCGAACACCACGCCGGCGATCAGGCCGGCCGACATCATGGTGACTTCCATGGTGCGACCGGCGGCGGTGACGTTGTAGCCGGATATCGCGTCCTGGACGGAGCCGACGAAGGAGAGCCCGGACAGCAGCACGGTGATCGCGGCGGCGACCACCAGCGCCGGTTCGATGCCCGGCGGCAGGATGCCCAGCCGCAGCATGATCAGGCTCAGTGCGGTGGCCAGCAACCCGCCGACGGCCTGTTGGAAGAAGAACGGCAGGGCGCGGCGGTTCAGCAGCCGGCCCACCCGGTCGATGATCGCGCTGATCAGGCCGGCGGCCAACGCCACCATCGGGCCGCCACCGAGCAGGATCGTGACCGACGCGGCCAGCGCGGCCCAGGCGAGGGTGGCCACCCAGCGTGGGTAGGGGTGCGGCGCTTCGCTGATCTCGGTCAGCGAGGTGTGCGCCGCGTCGATATCAAGGTCGCCGGCGGTGATCCGGCGGACCAGGTTCTCCACCGCGGCCAGCCGGGTGTAGTCCAGCGCGCGGGATCGGACAACCCGGTGCGCGGTGACCGGCGGCAGCTCGACGCCCCGCTGGCAGCACACGCTGATCGAGCTGAAGATCACGTCGACCTCGCAGTGCGGGAGGCCGAAAGCCGACGTCACGGCGATGGCGGTCGCGGTCACGTCGGCCGCGCCGGCGCCGCTGGCCATCAGGATCTCGCCGATCCGCATCGTCAGATCCAGCACCTGGTTGACCGTCGACTCGCTGGGCAGTTCCGGGCCGATCGCGATGGCGGTCGAACCGGGCAGGTGCGGCGGCGCCGATACCGGCCCGAGGCCCGGGCGGGTGCGGTCGGTGCGCCACAGCGGGTTGGTGCTGCTGCTGCGACGCGGTACGAATCGAGACATGGTCACCTCCTGTGCTGGATACCCCAAGAGCACATCGGCCCCGCGCGGTCGGCCGTTGCGCCCCCTGTCGAGTGTCGTTGGCCACATGATTGACCGTTGATCGGTCACCCGCATGGCTGCCTTCGAGTGTGCCCCTGGCCGCGCCTGCCTACTCCTGGGTAACGTCATGGCGTGGGACTCACGCGATCGGACCACGCGACGTGCGCCGTATCACGTGTTGCGCGCACCATGAGTAGAACGATCGCCGCAGGTGGCGCTTGGTGCGACCCCTACGATAAGGATGTTCACGGGCCGTGCCGGCGTAGCTCAACTGGCAGAGCATTCGCCTTGTAAGCGAAAGGTCGTGGGTTCGAGTCCCACCGCCGGCTCCAAAAGGTTTCTGACCAGCTAAAACAGGGTCAGAAACCGATCTTCGTGGTCATGGCGTCCCAGCGCACAGCGCTCGGTGACACTTCGCTTGAAGGGTTGAGCCATGACAACCAAACGCATCGTGTACCCGCCCGCCACCTGGGGTTTGTTCGCCCGGCAGTGGGAGCGGGCGCTCAAGTCCGAGAACAAAGTCCGGGAACACGATCTTCGCTTACCTGTGGGCGGTCCGGCTGCTGGGCGAGTGGGCGCACCGGCAGACGCCGGTCGTGCAGCCGACCGAGGTCGAGCCGGGGCATATCCGGGAGTTCATCGCCGAGTTGATCGAGCGCAACCTCGCCCGGCAACGCGCACACCAACTACCGGGGACTGCGGATGTTCTTCAAGTGGCTGGTCGCGGAAGACGAGATCGACCGGACGCCAATGGATCGCACCAAGGCGCCGTTGAAGAGTTGTGGTCGGCGAACGCAGTCAGGTGATAGTGGACTGCCTCGACATCCATCACGCGGCTCCTGGGCTATTGCCACGCTCGGGTCTGGGGACGCCAGGTGCGGCCGGCGAGATCTGTGGTCAGCGCGGGATTGGCAAAGCCGATCACGGCGTCGAGGACGTCGGTGAACCGCGCGGGCAGTCGATCGTCGAGGCGTTGTCGGCGTCGCCAGACTGCCCACCGCTGCTGTGCGAGCGCGGCGTAACCGTCGAGGGCGTCGGCCAACGACGTGATGTCCGTGCGTCGGTAGTTGGCCACTGCGGTGAGGGCTTGCCACAGTTCGCTGCTGGTTATCGGATGGCGTCCCGTGAGCATGTACAGGTCGGCGAAATCGCGCCACCGGGTGTTGGCGGTGCCGCGCTGCAGAGCAGTGACGATCTTTCTCGGCACAGATCATGGGCAGCGGGTAGCCGGATATCTGGATGGTGCCGCCGAGCAGCCGCGGCAGGGTGACCATGCGTGGCGCTGGCCAGATGGGATCTCCGACGTTGACGTCCACGTGCAGGTGGAGTCGTGCGGTCGCGAGTGTCGCCGTGAGGGCGACCCGGACGCCGCTGTACTCGTCCTCATCCCGGATGGTTTCTACGGTGGCACCATCAGTATCGAAGATCAGCCCGTCGTCGGCCGGGGCGGCCGCGATCTCGCGCACCAGCCGCAGGATGTCTTCGCGTTGGTTGGACATCTGCTGGGCCTGCATGTCGACGTCTCGGGTGGGGCGGCGCGCGTCGTAGGCGGCCAGGAGGACACCGCCCTTGAGTACGAGACGTGGAGCATGAGCGGAGGTCCCGAGTCGGGTCAGGAAGCCCTCCAGTGCGTAGAGCTGGTGCAGTTCGTCCGTCGGGCGGCGCTGCTGGCGTGCGAGGTTCTGTAGGTCGAGGTAGGCGCGGCCGGCGACGGTCTGTCGGGTCGGCCGTTGTGGGCTCACAGCAGGATCTCCATTGCTGCCCGGAGGGCTGGTTCGGCTTTCGGGAACGACCGCGCCACCGTCAGCAGTTGGGCGGGTTGGGTGTTGTGTCTGCGCAGCCAGCGCCGCAGTGCCTCGTGTGCTATCTCCGTACCTTCGGTGTGGCGGAGGCGAAAGGCGTCGATGATGCACCGCTGCGGGTTGTATATGCCGATGCTGGTTGTCTCGGACAGGGCGAGTTCGTCGCGGCCGATGTTGAAGGTGGCCAGCGCGAACGCGTGCCAGGTCACCGGCGCCCGAAGGCGTGGGCGGCGGTGGCTTCTCGGTATCGCGATGTCGATGCTGGCCGGGATCACGTCTGTCAGCTGATGGCGGGCCAGGGCCGTGGTCAAACACAACGTCCCTAGCGGTGCTCGGACCGCGATTTCCAGCAGATCCGGATCAGCTTCCGCGGGTAGGTCGGCTCGCTGGTACAGGCCGCGCCCGATGAGTTCCAGCAGGCCCGCGTCACGCAGCGCGTACAGGCGCCGATCCGATACACCGAGGCGACGTGCTTCGGTGTACGTGAACGTAGGAGGCAGCCCGGTCAGGCCGTGCTCCGCTGGCTCGCTCATCCGCTGACACACCTCCATGCGGAGGAAAGTGTACACGCATCATGGGTTTGTGTTGGCGATTTCCTCCGTCGTGGGCGTGTGGGCCGCGGGTGCGCAGGGCGACGATCTGGCCGCCGGGACGAAGGTCAATGGCCTCGACAGTGGCCAGCACTCCGAGGATCGTTGCCCCGAAGGGATTTCCAGGTGCTCGCTGCGAGCCGCGTACAAGCCATTGTTAGTCCTCGCCACAGGCGTCGACCCCGAATTCACCCCCGCCCGCCGGCCAGCGGACCCTGATCGCCACCTTCGTCACGACCGCCCGCGAACGGCACAAGAGCTGTCGAGTGTTTTCCCCGGGCGCCCGGACATAGCGGCGGTGCGTATGTTTGTGCGATCTCCGCATTGCTGCCGTGTTCAAACTCATCGAGGCGGATCGCATCAATCGTGGCGTCGAGCTTATCCGGAATCCCGATTGAACCGGTTGCCAGGACACCCACGTAGTCTTTCACGCACCATCCATACACCGGTTCGGGTGATTTATCGTGGCTTTCCGCTGTGTCGTTTGGACGGTTCCGCGAATCGCCTCTACCGTCGGCCGCGGGTCTTGATCGTTGATCTCGACCTGGAGCACGACCCGGGAGACCGAGCGCCACACCCTGCCCGACCGGTCACCCGGCCACCGCCGTCGAGTGAAGGGACGACCGCTGGGCAGGGGCTAACCGGGCGTCGGCGCCGAGCCGGCGCCGGTCGGGGCAGGCGCGGCGATCGAATCAGGCACATGTCGTGTAGTGCGAAGGTAATCTCCAGTATCCGACGTGGCGCACCTGCGCTGGTCGCAGCGGCTGCCGTGATGTTCGGCATGGTCGGCACCGCGCCGGTCGCGTCGGCTTCACCAGCCGTGAACTGGGGCGCGATCGCCGCCTGCGAAAGCGGCGGCAACTGGTCCGCCGACACCGGTAACGGGTTCTACGGCGGCCTGCAGTTCACCGGTGGCACCTGGCGCGCCAACGGCGGCGTCGGTAGCCCCCAAGGCGCTTCCCGCGCCGAGCAGATTCGGGTCGCCGAAAACGTCCTGCGCAGCCAGGGCTTGCACGCCTGGCCACACTGCGGCAGCCGGGGTCTCACCAGCGGCCACCGACAGGCCAGCCAGCCGTCCCGTGCCGCGAGCACGCAAGCCGCGCCCGCCGTCAGTCCCGCACCGGCCAGCCCCGCGCCCACCAGCGCCGTGCTCGCTGGCGGATCGACCAGCAACCCGGCCGGTGACTACACCATCGCGCCGGGCGACACCCTCGCCAGCATCGCCGACCACCTCAACACTCCCGGCGGCTGGCCGACTCTGGTCGACCTCAACAAACAATTCCTCACCGACGCCAACCTGATCTATCCCGGCGACAAGATCGCCACCAGGTAGACCGGTATAACCCGGGCGCGGCCCACCGAAAAACTCCCCGGCCGAGTCGCGCCCGGGTCGCCGGACCATCCATATCAATGTGACGCCGCGGAAAAGGCCGCGACTACCCACTCGACAGCGGGTCGTCTCACGCGGCGACACCGCCATCGCTACAGGTGTCGGTGTGGGACTTCTCACGGCATGCGCTGTCCCTGGTGTCCGTTTGGCGTGCTGGTGCGGTACGACCTGAGGTCTCTGGCCAGCGAATACGCCACCACCATGTTTATGAGGGCCGAATAATACCATCAGCTCGGATCATTCGCACTTGTTTCATGCAAATGGACTAGTCATCGTTCGACTGGATGGTCACGCGGCGGGGTTGCGCGTGCCAGTAACGTTGCGGTCGTGATGTCGGCTTATGGCGACACCAGCAGGGGATTGATTCTGACACGGGTGCGGCGCTGATAATGCGAGGTGGGGAGGGGGTGATTTTCATGTCTATTCGACACATTGTTCTGTTCAAATTTAACGACGGTGTTTCGTGGCGGGATCCACGGGCGGTCCAGGCGGCAGAGATGAGCGCTTCGCATCCTGAGCACATTCAGGAAATTCAGGAGTGGATGGTCGGGCGGAACGCCACCGACCGCGACATCGCTTACGACTTCGCGGTCATCGGAACCTTCCGGGACCGCGACGCTCTCGACCGCTATATGTGCCATCCGCACCACCAGAACGGGGTGGCCATGTGGCGAGAGTTGAGCACCTGGGCCGTGGTCGATTTGGAGGAAAAGCGGCCGTCCGGTTCGCCGTAAGTGCGGGTAAACCGAGGTGGCTAGAACCGAAGGGGGCTAGATCTGTGTTTACGATTTTTCATCCCGAACTCGACCGGTTATCCCGGGAGGTCGTGGCCAGGCATCGGGACTTCGACGCTGGTAAGTGGCAGCCAGACGAACTGCTCGGGCACCAGCGCGCGGCGATTCGCGAGACACTGCGCCACGTGCGCGAACGTTCACCCTTCTACCGGGACAGGCTCGGCGCCCTGACCGATGCGAATATTGACTCCTTCGAGCCAGCGGATCTCGCCCGGCTCCCGTTCACGACGAAGGACGATCTGCGGACTCACCTGCTGGATCTGCTGTCGAAGCCCATATCGGACGGCTGGATCTTTTATGAAACCACCGGAACGACCGGCAGAGCAACCCCATGTCCACGAGACAATGTCGACAGCATCGTCAACAACACCGCACTTACCATCAATTATCAGAGTATTCTGGACGCCCATCCTGGCCGACATTTCGTCGGCATCATGGGACCTACCGAACTGCACTCCACTGGGGACACTTTCGGTGACGTGTTCCGCAATCTCGGTCACGCGGTGGCAAAACTCTGGCCGCACTCGCCGGTGGTTGGCTTCCAGCGTGCGCTGGAGGTAATGCGCGAGTTCGGCATCACGGCGCTGGTATGCACGCCCGGCATGGTGATGTCGTTGGCCAAGGAGGCAGAAAAGCTCGGGCTCGACCCGCGGGGCGATTTCGATATCCGCTTCATCATGGTCGTCGGCGAGCTGGTCACCCCACAGCTGCTACGAAACCTTGGCTCGCTGTGGAATGCCAAAACTTACAGCTCCATGTATGCCTCCCAGGAGTCGTCGATTCTGGCGGCGGGGCACGCGGATGAACGGTTGCGCACGATTCCGTTGAACGCCTATTACGAGATTGTTGACCCGGAGACGGGTGAGCCCATGGTTCCCGATGAGCACGGCGTGTGGACCGGGGAATTGGTGATCACTCATCTCTACCAGGGCTGCAAGCCCTTGGTCCGGTACCGCACCGGCGATCTAGTGCGCATGCTGCCCGAGTCGGCCACCGCGTCCTATCCCGCGCCGACGCTGGAACCGTTGGGACGCGCCAAGGACATGGTCACCATCAACGGCGTTTCAAGCTACGCGCACGATCTGGAGAACCAGATCCTGGCCAGCGTTTCGCACTGCTACGGCTATCAGATCGAACTGGACCGGGTTGCCGGCGACGACCGGCTCACTATCCGACTGGAATTGGCTCGATCGGCGTCCGATCCGGCGGCCATACGCGCCGCGGTCGAGGAGGACGTGCGTGGCGCGTACGGCGTCGTGCCGTCGGTGGAATTCGGTGCCCTGAGCAGCGTGGCCGGCACCGGAGCGATGGTGAGCTGGAAGGCGGCCCGGGTCCACGACCGACGGCACGGACCCGACGCGGAGCGGGCCGCGGCGCTGGCCCTGGCTCGCCAGCGGGACGAGCGGTGACCGCCGGACAGGTGACGCCGGCTGGTGTCCGGGTACTGCCCGCACCGCAGGGACCACGCATTCCAGCCGTGCCCTACATGTACCACAATGGACAGATCGTCCGCTATGACGAAGTCTCGTTCACGCCCGCCGTGCAGGGGCTGCACTACGGAACCGGGGTTTTTGAGGGAATCCGCGCCTACTGGGACGGCACCACCGGAAAAGCCCACGTGGTGCAGGCGCGGAAACACTGGGAGCGGTTTCAGGACTCCGCTCGACTACTGCGCCTGGACGTGCCCATCTCGGTGGACGAGCTGGTGGACATCACGCTGGACCTATTGCGGCGCAACGCCTATCGCGGCGATGTCTACCTGCGTCCGTTGGCGCACAAGCTGTCCATCGAGCCCGGCGGATCGTTCGGCGTGGGACTGCGGAACGTGTCGACCGCCTTCTCGGTCTATCTGGTGCCGATGCCCGGTCATCCGACCGGTCGGCGCATCAGGTGCGCGGTGTCCTCGTGGCGTCGGGTGCCCGACACCTCCATTCCGGCCCGCGCCAAGATCACCGGCTCGTACGTGAACATCGCGCTGGCCATTGACGAGGCACGGTCGGGCGGATACGACGACGCCATCCTGCTCAACCAGCACGGCACTGTTGCGGAGGCGAGCACCGCCAACGTCTTCGTTGTCCGGGGTGGCCAGCTGATCACGCCGTCAGCGGATGCCGACATCCTGTCCGGCATTACCCGGTCGTGCGCCATCGAGTTGGCACATCAAGAACTGGGCAAGGTCGTTGCCGAGCGGCCGGTACTCCGATCCGAGCTGTACACCGCCGACGAGGTCTTCCTGACCGGCACCGGATGCGAACTGGTCGGCGTCGGTGAGATCGACGGTCGCCCGATCGGCAACGGAGCCGTCGGCCCGATCACCGCAAGGCTCGCCGATGCCTATGCCGGTGCGGTTCGGGGTGTTGCGCCTCGCTATACGCACTGGCTGACGTCCACCGATCTACAAGCCGAATAACTTTATTATTCGCGAACGTCACGAATACCCAGGGGTAATGATGAAAACGGAGAACCGGGTCTCTGAGCTGTATTCCACGCTGCTGATTGACCTTTCCTTAGCGTCCTCGCCCAGCCGTGCGGCGCGCATCGCCACGCTCGGGCCGGCGGGAACCAGCAGCGAGACCGCCGCGACTCGACTGGCGGAGTACCTTGCCCAGCGCGGTTTCGCGGAAACCGGCGTGGTCTTGCACGATCAGTACGAGGCCGCGGCCGACGCGTTACGCGCCGACGCCGCGTCCCTGCTTGTGGTCGCCAACGCCTACGCCAATGTGTCGGAGTTCTATATGGACACCGCGCTGCGCCTGGTCGGCGCCTTTGTGCTGGACACGCCGCTGTACGGCATCGCCGCGACGTCCGATTCGCCGACTTCTGGCCCGGTGCGGGTGGCCAGCCACCCGGCGCCCGTGCCGCTCATCGAGGAGCTCATCGACCATGAGCGATATCAGGTCGTTCACGTGGAACGGTTCCCGTCCACCAGCGCGGCCGCGGCGGCGGTGGGCCGGGGAGTTGTCGACCTCGCGCTGACCACTGAGCCCGCGCGGGCTCGGCACGGCCTGCGCTTCGTCTCATCGGCCCGGCCCATCCGCATGCTGTGGTCGGTTTTCGGCCATCGGCGAGACCACTAACCGGAACGGAGACGCACCAATGCGTATCGTCGGCCGCGAGGACCTGGCCCAACTGCTGCCGATGGGCACGGCGATCGAGCTCATGCGAGAGCTGTTCGCGAACATCGAGACGCCGGCCGTGGTTCAGCCACTTCGGTCGGTCGTCCGAGTTGACGGCCAGCCAAGCGTCCTTGGTTCCATGCCGGCGTTCGTGGCCATCGATGCGGTGCGCGGCTATGGCACCAAGACAGTGGTGGTCAATCCGGAAAACGCCGCCCGAGGCATGGACACCCACCTCGGGGCGGTGCTGGTTTTCGACCCGCTCACGGGGCAACCGGCCGCCGTGCTGGAAGCCGGCGCGCTCACCGGCATCCGCACCGCCGCGGTGTCCGCGGTGGCCACCGACGCGCTCGCCCCGGCGGCGGCACGGGAGTTGGCCGTGCTCGGCTCGGGCGTTCAGGCCCGCCTGCATCTGGAGGCGATCTCCATGGTGCGTCCGCTGACCGGCGTGAGCGTGTGGAGCAGAACTCGGGAACATGCCGAGGCGTTCGCCAGGTGGGCGCGGGGCGCTTTTGA
The DNA here is from genome assembly GCA_035552275.1 of Pseudonocardiaceae bacterium. Classification (GTDB taxonomy): domain Bacteria; phylum Actinomycetota; class Actinomycetes; order Mycobacteriales; family Pseudonocardiaceae; genus DASVLX01. The sequence continues at coordinate 22,354 of DASZLR010000109.1, forward strand.
CCTGCCGGTGCGGATGTGCGAGTCGGGCGGGGAGGCGGCCGCGCGGGCCGACATCGTCTGCACAGTGACCGGTTCGGCCACTCCGGTACTGGCTCTGGCCGACGTTCGACCCGGCGCCCACATCAACGCGGTCGGCGCGTGTTTCCCAACAGCCCGGGAACTTGCCAGCGACCTGGTGTGCGCGGCGCGGATCGTGGTGGACAGCGTGGAATCCGCGCTGGCGGAGGCTGGCGACCTGCTGATTCCGATCAGCGAGGGCTGCCTGCGCTCGGCCGATGTCAACACCACGCTGGCCGGCGTGCTGACCAGAGCGGCCATCGGACGCCGGCACGACGATCAGGTGACGGTATTCGAGTCACTCGGGTTGGCCGCCGAGGATGTCGCGGCGGGCTGTTATGTGGCTCGCCGGGCGCGCGAAACCGACGCGGGGATCGAGGTGCCCTTCTGAGCGGCGCGGGCGCCCTCTGGTCGGCCACCCGGTGTCACCGCCGTCCGGCGGAAGTGCCGGAATACCAACGAAGTGCGGATGTCGACGATCTCGCGTCGCTGGGTGAGTCCGTCGAGGATGAAGTCGTTGAGGTGTTCGGTGTCGCGCACCGCGACGTGGATGAGGAAGTCGTCGGTGCCGGACACCACGAACAACGACAGCACTTCGGGCAGATCCGAAACGAAGTTCTGGAAGGAGTCGATCACGGCGCGGTCCGGCGGCCGGAGGCGCACCGCGACCAGGGCCTGCACCGGTCGGCCGACCAGCGTGAGGTCGACATCGGCGTGGTAGCCGTGGATGACGCCACGCCTGCGCAGCGCGCGCACCCGCTCCAGGCAGGTGGAGGGCGCGATGTTCAGCCGCTGCGCCAACTCCTTGTTGGTGCGGCTGGCGTCCTCCTGCAGCAACACCAACAGTGCCGAATCGAGTTCGTCCAGGTCCATCGATCAGCCCTCCAGATCCGTAGAAAGTTCAATACTCATGCCATCTTTCCGAACATCAAGCGGAGCACGGTTGTTGGTGTCGAATTCGGCTTGTTACTCTTCGCGCATGGCCGGTAGCCCCAAGGTGTCGCGCCGGGCCGTGGCTGTCGCTGCGATCCTGCTCGCGGCGATCATCTGGAGCACGTCGTTCGCGCTCACCAAGATCACGTTGGCCCAGCTGCCACCGATGACCATCGGCGCACTGCGGTTCGTCGTGGCGGCACTCATCCTGGGTGTGGTGGTCCGTGCCCGTGGCGACTTCGCTCCGCCCACCGTCCGACAGCGGATCACCATCGCGGCGGCCGGCCTGCTGGGTATCACCCTGTACTTCGCGCTGGAAAACGTGGGTGTGCAATGGGCCTCGGCGTCGGACGCGACCCTTATCGTGGCCGCGTATCCGGTGATCGCGCTGGCACTGGAGTTGGCGCTACGGCGCGCATCCTTCTCCGTCATTCGGTTGGCGGGCATGGTGATCGCCATCGCGGGCGTCGCGTTGATCGTGCGGAACGGCTCGCAGCAGGCGGGCACGCACCGACTGCTCGGTGACCTCGTGCTGGTGGCCGGCGGCTTGGTCTGGGCGGCGTACAACCTGGCGACTCAACGGGACCGGTCGGGCGCGTCCGCGCTGGTGGTGACGTACTACCAGACCATCGCGGGCGCGGGGGGCTTCGTGTTGCTGTCCTTATTCGAGGTGCGCCACTGGGCGCTGCCCAGCGGCGGGAACCTGCTGCGCCTGGGATATCTGGCCGTGCTGTGCTCGGTGGTGGCTTTCGCCTTATACAACTTCGGACTCGAACGTGTGCCGTCAAGCGTTGCGGTCAACCTGCTGAACATCGTGCCGGTGGCGGGTCTGGTCTGGGCGGTCGTACTGGCAGGGGAGTCGGTGGGCCCGTTGCAACTCGTCGGTGGCGCGATCGTCATCATCGGGGTTGCCATCGGGTTGAAGAAACAACCGAGGACACAACAACTAGAAGGGGATCTGGCGGATGGCGAATCGTCCGGGAGACAAGTGCGTGATCGTGGTCAGCGAGCAACTACCGGCCGGACTCGCGGCTAACGCGGCCAGCGTGCTGGCGGTGACGTTGGGGCAGCGGGTTGATGGCCTGGTGGGGGCTGACGTGAAGGACGCGGACGGGGTCGCCCACCCTGGAATCATCTATATGCCGCTACCTGTGCTGAAGGCGCAACCGACCAAGCTGACCGAGCTGGTCCAAGCCGCGGCCAGCGATCCGGATGTGTTCTTCGTCAGCTTCACCGGCCTGGCGCAGAGTTGCCGCACCTACGACGAGTACGTCGAGAAAATGGCGGCCGCGAACACCGCCGAACTCGACGTCGTCGGCATCGGCCTACATGGACCGAAGAAGCAGATCAACCGGCTGGCCGGCTCGCTGCCGCTGATGGGATAGCACCCCACGTTCCGCGATCAGCACTCGGACGCGCCGGGTCCCCGGGTCCGGCTCTCCCCCTTAGACAGCCGGGCCCGGGGCGCCCGGTGCGGGCCCGGAGTCCACTATCCTGGACTCAGGGTTTTGAACGTAAGTCACATCGGACCGGTTGTCAACAGTTGCGGATCTTGGCAGGATCAGAGTCCGATAAAGTAGACCGGGCTTGGTGGGGAGGGTGAGAGCGGTGTCCGGCACGGAATCCACGGGGTCCGACGAGCAGGGCGAGACGTTCGCGACTCGGCTGCGGCGGTTGTTCGACGCGGTGCGCCAGCCCGACGGCACGCCCTACACGCCCCGCGAGGTCGCCGAAGAGATGACCCGCCGCGGCCACGGCGTCTCCCGCAGCTACCTGTACACGCTGCTCAAGGGCGAGAGTGAGCCAAGCCATGGTCTGGTCCAGGCCCTGGCTGACTTCTTCGAGGTCCCGCTGGAGTACTTCAGCAACTCCGACCGCAGCCTAGAACTCAACCGCCAGTACGAGATTCTGGCGGCCCTGGGCGAGCAGAACGTCCGGAAGATCGCCTACCGGGCCAGCCGGCTCTCCCCGGAGAAGCTGCGGAATGTGTTGGACTACATAGAGTTCCAGGCCAGTCGC
>DASZLR010000110.1:0-39572 GCA_035552275.1 Pseudonocardiaceae bacterium
TGAGGTCGGCCGGTGCGTTGATGTCCTTCTGCACCACCAGTTCGGCGCCGCCGGAACTGGCCCCGGCGACGAGCTTCACACCGCCGTCGGACTGGGAGTACGCGTTGAACAGCGGGCCGGAGCCGACGAACGCGACATCCAGCGAGCCGCCGAGCAGCGCGGCGACCTCCGCCGGGCCGGCGTTGAAGTTCGCCGTGGTCAGCTTGGTGCTGCCCAGTTCCTGGGTGAAGTAGTTCTTGTCGACGGCGATCAGCGCGGCGGCGTGCGTGACATTGGGGAAGAAGCCGATGTGGACCTCGGACGCGGGGCCCTGGTCGGTGGAAGTTGTGTCGGTTCCAGAACTGTTATTGGCCCGTGAACACCCTGCAAGTGTTGCTACCAAAGTGAAAACCGCCATTGCGGTCACCACGCTCTGCTTACCGATGTTCACGGTTGTCGCCTTTCCAGTTGTGTTGGGGTGTAACGGATGCCTACGGCCCGGGGGACACCAGCCCATGGCCGTCGGAAGTCTGGTCGTCGGAAATCTGGCTGTTGGCCGACAGCATCGGCAGCGGCGCGCCGACGAGACCGGCGGCGAGGGTGCCGCCGTCGGCCGGATCGATCACCAGGAACGCGCCGGTACGCCGGTTGACGGCGTAGTCGTCCACCGGCAGCGGCTCGGCGGTCCGCAGCACGACCCGCCCGATGTCATTGAGCGCCAGGGTTTCCGGAGAGTCCACACTGGACAGACTCTGCTCGTCGAACCGGGAGACCAACGCGCTGGCCAACGCCTGCACGGTTCGCGCGCCATGCTTGACCAGGACACGCGCGCCCGCGCGCAGCGGCTTGTCGGCCAGCCAGCACACGGTGGCATCGATGTCGTCGGTGAGCGCCGGCGCGTCCGCGGCGGCGGCGATCAGATCGCCGCGGGAGACGTCCAACTCGTCTTCCAACAGCACCGTCACCGACTGGCCGGCGGTCGCCTCGGTGAGCGGGCCGTTCGCGGTGTCGACGCGGCGGACCCGGCTGCGCAGCCCGGCCGGCAGCACGACGACCTCGTCGCCGGCGGTGATCGTGCCGGCCGCGACCTGGCCGGCGTAGCCCCGGTAGTCCGGGTGCTCCGGTGTGCGCGGACGGATCACGTACTGCACCGGGAAGCGGAACGGCACATCGTGCGGGTTCGGTGCGACCGGCACGGTCTCCAGGTGCTCCAACAGGGTCGGGCCCTTGTACCAGGCCGTGTTCGCCGACGGCGTCACCACGTTGTCACCCAGCAGCGCCGACACCGGGATGGCCAGCACCGCGCCCAGCGGATAGCCCAGCGCGGTGGCGTGGTCGGTGAAGTCCTTGGCGATCACCTCGAAGATCGCCTCGTCGTAGTCGACCAGGTCGATCTTGTTGACGGCCAGCACCAGCCGCGGCACGCCCAGCATCGCCAGCACCGCGGCGTGCCGGCGGGTCTGCTCCAGCACGCCCTTGCGCGCGTCGACCAGCAGCACCGCCAGTTGCGCGGTGGACGCCCCGGTCACCGTGTTGCGGGTGTACTGCACGTGGCCGGGGGTGTCGGCCAGCACGAAGGACCGGCGGCCAGTGGCGAAGTACCGGTAGGCGACATCGATCGTGATGCCCTGCTCGCGCTCCGAGCGCAGGCCGTCCACCAGCAGCGAAAGGTCCGGAGTGGACAGACCGCGGTCCGCGCTGGCGCGGTGCACCGCGTCGAGCGTGTCGGCCAGCACCGACTTGGTGTCGTAGAGCAGGCGGCCCACCAGGGTTGACTTGCCGTCGTCCACGCTGCCGGCCGTGGCCAGCCGCAACAGGTCGCTCATGGCTAGAAGTACCCCTCCCGCTTGCGGTCTTCCATCGCGGCCTCGGACAGCCGGTCATCCGCCCTGGTCGCGCCCCGCTCGGTCAGCCGGCTCGCCGCGACCTCGGTGATCACGTCGGCGACGGTGGCCGCGGTCGACTCCACCGCGCCGGTGCACGAGCCGTCGCCGACCGTGCGGTAGCGGACCGTTTTGGTCAGCACCGCCTCGCCGTCCCGGGCGCCACCCCATGGCCCGGAGGTCAGCCACATGCCGTCGCGTCGGAACACCGGCCGCTCGTGGGCGAAGTAGATGGGCGGCAGCTCGATATTCTCCCGCTCGATGTAGCGCCACACGTCCAACTCGGTCCAGTTGGACAGCGGGAAGACCCGCACGTGCTCGCCAGGCCGGTGTCGGCCGTTGTACAGGTTCCACAGCTCCGGACGCTGGCGGCGCGGCTCCCACTGGCCGAAGGCGTTGCGCAGGCTGAAGATCCGCTCCTTGGCGCGGGCGCGCTCCTCGTCCCGGCGGCCGCCGCCGAACACCGCGTCGAACCGGTGCTCGTTGATGCTGTCCAGCAGCGGCACGGTTTGCAGCGGGTTGCGGGTGCCGTCCGGGCGTTCGGTCAGCCGGCCGTCGTCGATCCAGTCCTGGACGTTCGCGACCTCCAGCCGCAGCCCGTACTGCGCCACCATCTTGTCGCGGAACTCGATGACCTCGTCAAAGTTGTGCCCGGTGTCCACGTGCAGCAGCGGAAAGGGCACCGGCGCCGGCCAGAACGCGCGCACGGCAAGGTGCAGCAGCAGCGTGGAGTCCTTGCCGCCGGAGAACAGGATCACCGGACGGTCGAACTCGCCGGCGACTTCTCGGAAGATGTGGATCGCCTCGGACTCGAGGGCGTCCAGGTTGTCCGGCGCGGTTTCCGTGCCCACTCGTTCGCTCATCCGTGCAGACCGCATTCCGTCTTGGCCTGGCCCGCCCAGCGGCCGCTGCGCGGATCGGCTCCGACCGCCACCTTCGCGGTGCACGGCGCGCAGCCAATCGACAGATAACCCTCGGACACCAACGGGTTCTCCAGGATTCCGTGGTCGGCGATGTAGTCCCGGAACCGCTCGTCCGACCAGGCTGCCAGCGGATTCACCTTCACCAGACCGTTGCGCTCGTCCCAGTCGACGATCGGAGTGTTGGCCCTGGTCGGTGCGTCGACCCGGCGCACGCCGGTGACCCAGGCGTCGTAGCGGGCCAGGGTTTGCCGCAACGGCACCACTTTCCGCAGGAAGCAGCACCGGTCCGGCGCCGACTCGTGCAGCTTGCCGAACTCGTTTTCCTGCTTGGCCACCGACTGCTCGGCCTGGGCGTTGACGATCCTGATCTCGGGGTAGACGGTCGCCACGGCGTCCCGGGTGCCGATCGTCTCGGCGAAATGGTAGCCGGTCTCCAGGAACAGAACGTCCACATCGGACCGAACCTGGACCGCGAGGTCGATCAGCACGGCGTCCTGCATGTTCGACGCCACGATCCACTTGTCGCCGAAGGTACGGGCCGTCCAGGCCAGCGCGTCCTCGGCGGTCGCGTCGGCCAGTTCCCGCTGCGCCGCCTCGGCGATGATCCGCAGCTCGTCCTGGGCGTCGGCGGTCTTGGCTGTCGGGCCCGCAGTCAGGTTTGTCAGGTTCGTCATCTCGTCACTCCCTGCGGCGCCAGTCCGGCCAACGTGACCGCGAAAACCCGCCGGCACGCCATGCACAGCCACCCGCCCGACGGCGCCTCCTGCGGGCGGAGATCCTCTTCCGCGCAGTACGGGCAGTACAGAATCGTCGCTCGCTCGCTCACTGCAGGTCCGCCTCCTGCGCATGAGCCACCCACTGGGCGAACCGCTCACCCTCAGCGCGGCCGGCGACGAACTTGCGGACCACCCGCTCGACGTAGTCGGGCAGGTCGGCGCTGGTCACCTTGTGGCCACGCAACTTCCGGCCGAAACCGGCGTCCAGTCCCAGGCCGCCGCCGAGGTGCACCTGAAAGCCCTCCACCTGGTTGCCCTCGGTGTCGCGGACGATCTGGCCCTTCAGCCCGATGTCCGCGGTCTGGATGCGGGCACAGGAGTTCGGGCAGCCGTTGACATGCACGCTGATCGGCTGGTCCAGGCTGGCGTTGAGGTCGGTCAGCCGGGCCTCCAACTCGCCGATCAGCCGGGCGGCGCGGGCCTTCGTCTCCACGATCGCCAGCTTGCAGAACTCGATGCCGGTGCACGCCATCACCGACCGCCGCCACGGCGAGGGCTCGGCGGGCAGTCCGAGCTTGGCCAGTTCGGTGGTCAGCCCGGCGACCTCGGATTCCGGCACGTCCAGTACGACGATCTTCTGCAGCGGAGTCAGCCGGACCCGCTTCGAGCCGGCCCGTTCGGCGGCCTTGGCGACCTCGACCAGCACCGAGCCGGACACCCGGCCGGCCACCGGCGCCGCACCGACGTAGAAGTTGCCGTCCTTCTGCCGGTGCACGCCGACGTGGTCGATCTGCTGGTTCGGAACCTCCGGCGCCGGCCCGTCGATCAGCTGCCGGTTCAGGTACTTGGTCTCCAGGATCTCCCGGAACCGCTCGGGACCCCAGTCCGCGACCAGGAACTTGATCCGCGCCCGGTGCCGCAGCCGCCGGTAGCCGTAGTCGCGGAACACGCTGATCACGCCGGCCCACACCTCGGGCACCTCGTCCAGCGGCACCCACGCGCCCAGCCGCTTGCCGATCATCGGGTTGGTGGACAGCCCGCCGCCGACCCACAGGTCGAAGCCGGGGCCGTGCTCGGGATGGCGCACGCCCACGAACGCCACGTCGTGCAGTTCGTGGGCCACGTCGGGCAAACCGGAGATCGCGGTCTTGAACTTCCTGGGCAGGTTCGAGAAAGCGCGGTCGCCGATGTAGCGACGCTTGATCTCGTCGATCGCCGGGGTGCCGTCGATGATCTCGTCCTCGGTGATGCCGGCGAGCGGCGAGCCGAGGATGACCCGGGGACTGTCGCCACACGCCTCGGTGGTGATCAGCCCGACGGACTCCAACCGTTCCCACACCGTTGGCATGTCCTCGATCCGGATCCAGTGGTACTGGATGTTCTGCCGGTCGGTGATGTCGGCGGTGTCCCGGGCGTAGGTCTGCGACACCTCACCGAGCACCGCGAGCTGCTCGGTGGACAGCGCGCCGCCGTCGATGCGCACCCGCAGCATGAAGTAGCGGTCGTCCAGGTCTTCCGGCTCGATGATGCCGGTGCGCTGGCCGGGAATGCCGGGCCGGCGCTGGGTGTAGAGGCCGTACCACCGGAACCGGCCGCGCAGGTCCGCCGGATCGATGGAGTCGAAGCCCTGGTGCGCGTAGACGTTGACGATGCGGTCACGGACGTTGAGCGGGTTGTCGTCCTTCTTCGACCGCTCGTTCGGATTCAGCGGCTCGTGGTAGCCCAGCGCCCACTGTCCTTCGCCGCGCCGCGCGTGCGCCCGCTTCGGGGCCGAACCAACCGCGCCGACCGCGGCCGGCGCAGTCCTCGCCTCGCGCCTGGTGACGGTCGCCTGGGACTGGTCGGCAGGGGGAACCACGATCGTCCTCCGGTGGGTCGGGGCCCCGGGCGCCAGTCGTGGTTCCGTTTCAGTGGTGGGAACCGCAGTCAGCGCGTCCGGCGCCGGCTGTAGTTCGGGAGACAGCTCAGCAGCGGATCAGTGTCCGCCGCGGCACATCGCGCTGGCAACACGACGGAAGTCGACGTGGCGACGTACCACGAGGCGTACTTCGGTCGCAGACATGTTTACCAGCGTGCCATGTGTCCGAAGCGTGGTCCACCTCGATCCGCATCGTGGGACGGGGATCACCCGAGTGCCCGCGCGCGGCCGTTCAGCGGTCCGGTCTGGGTCATCGTGTCGGCGCGCTGCGTGCACGGCCGCCTGTCGCCGCCGAACGTGGGGGACACTGACCGCGTGCCTTCCGCCCTGCCATCCGGTGATCCCGCTCCCACCGACGGCGTCCTGCCGCCGGAGGCGCTGGCCGGCCTGGGCGACCGGCCGTTCGGCGTGTACGTGCATGTGCCGTTCTGTGTGACCCGCTGCGGATACTGCGATTTCAACACCTACACGCCGGGTGAGCTCGCCGGAACCGCGACGCCGGACAGCTGGCTGGACGGCCTGCGCGCCGAACTCGAGCTGGCTGTCCGGGTGTTGGGCGCGCCGCCGGCCGCTGACACGGTGTTCGTTGGCGGCGGGACGCCGTCGCTGCTGGGCGTCGACGGGCTCGCCGCGGTGCTCGACGCGGTGCGGAACACCTTCGGGTTGGTGCCGGGCGGGGAGGTGTCAACCGAGGCCAATCCCGAGTCGACCTCGGCGGCGTTCTTCGCCGGCATCCGCGCAGCCGGCTACAACCGGGTGTCGTTGGGCATGCAGTCGGCCGTGCCGCACGTGCTGGCCGTGCTGGACCGCCGGCACACTCCAGGCCGGCCGGTGGCCGCCGCCCGGGAGGCGCGGGCGGCCGGGTTCGATCAGATCAGCCTGGACCTGATCTACGGCACGCCCGGCGAGTCCCCGGACGACCTGCGAGGCTCGCTGGACGCCGTGCTGTCGGCCGGCGTCGATCACGTGTCGGCGTACGCGCTGATCGTGGAGGAGGGCACCGCCCTCGCCCGGCGCATTCGCCGGGGCGAACTGCCCGCGCCCGACGACGATGTGCTGGCGGCGGACTACGAGCTGATCGACGACACCCTGTCAGCCGTCGGGATGGGCTGGTACGAGGTGTCCAACTGGGCGTCGTCGGAGGCGGCGCGGTGCCGGCACAACCTGGGCTATTGGCTCGGCGGCGACTGGTGGGGCGCCGGGCCGGGCGCGCACAGCCACGTCGGTGGTGTGCGGTGGTGGAACGTCAAACACCCCGCGCGGTATGCCGGCGTCCTCGCCGAAGGCCACTCGCCGGCCGCCGGCCGGGAGACGCTCACCGCTGAGGACGTGACGCTGGAACGGGTTTTGCTGGAGCTGCGGCTGGCCGACGGCCTACCGTCGGACGTGCTCGACGCCGCCGGATCCGGGCAGGCCCGCCAGGCCGCCGACGACGGCCTGCTCGACCTGGCGGCGCTGGCCGGTGGCCGATGCGTGCTGACCCGTCGCGGCCGCCTGCTCGCCGACGCCGTTGTCCGGCGGCTCACCTGACCGAGCTGACCTGATTCATCCACGATCGCATGACATCGTTAGCCAGATCACGAACCCAGCCGGGTGAACATCAGCCCGCTGGCCTGCGCGATGCCGCTACGTTGGGCGGGTGGCACGCCGATCAGGAACATCCATCAGGTCCCGGCGGCTCGCGGTGGCGCTTCGGCGCCTGCGCAACGGGAACGGCTTGTCCACGACCGACGTGGCCCGCGCGGTGCGCATGTCGCAGAGCAAGATCAGCCGGATGGAGAACGCCGAGATCGGTTGCTATCTGGACGATCTCGGCACCCTGTTCGACTTCTACCGGGTGCCCGAACCGCGACGCGACGAACTGCTGGCCTGGGCCCGGCGAGCCGAGGAACGCGGCCAGGTGCAGCCGGTCAACCCGCTGCTGCCAGTCGACTGGCGGGCCTGGCTGGACTTCGAGGACGAGGCCACCTCGGTGCGCGGCTACCAGCCGCTGATGATTCCCGGCCTGTTGCAGACGCCGGAGTACGCCAGCGCGGTGATCCGGGCCACCGCGCCCGGCCTGGCTGATCACCAGGTTGACGAGATGGTCGCCAGCCGGATGGCCCGGCAGGGCCGGCTGTCCCGGAGCCGGCCGGTGCGGCTGGACGCGATCATCGAGGAGGACGTGCTGTTCCGGCCGTTCGGCCAGGCCGGAGCGCTGTACCGGCAACTGCGGCACCTGGTCGACTCGGCGAGCCGGCGCACCATCACCGTCCGGCTGATCCGGCGGGACGTGGAGCTCCATGCCGGGCTGACCGGCTCCTTCGTGATCCTGGACTACGACGACGAGCCCAGCCTGGTGCTGCTGGAGAACAAGGTGGCCAGCCAGTTCCTGGACGACGAGGCGCAGGTGGCAGCCTACGTCGAGTCCTGGGCGGCGCTGGCCGAGCTGGCGTGCTCCGAGGACGAGTCCGCAGACCTGATCAACGACATGATCAGCTCGATGGGTTGACCGGCGAATTGACTCGGCCGATGTCGGTGTGGTGACTTTGGTGCCGACGAGGGAGTGATCCGGTCCAACCACTCAGTAAACTTGACATGAGGCCACTCGACCGGGGTACAGGAGGTGACGAGTGAACGCGGACCAGCGCCGGTTCGATGTGTTGCGCGCGATCGTCGCCGACTACGTCTCACACCACGAGCCGGTGGGCTCCAAGGCTCTGGTGGACCGGCACAACCTCGGAGTCTCCAGCGCCACCGTGCGCAATGACATGGCCTCGCTGGAAGAGGACGGCTACATCGCGCAGCCGCACACCAGCGCCGGCCGGGTGCCCACCGACAAGGGCTACCGGCTGTTCGTGGACCGGCTGTCCGAGGTCAAGCCGCTGTCCGGGGCCGAGCGCCGGGCGATCCAGAATTTCCTGGAAGGCGCGCTGGATCTGGACGACGTGCTGCGGCGCAGCGTTCGGCTGCTGGCGCAGCTGACCCGGCAGGTGGCGGTCGTGCAGTACCCGACCCTGACCCGGTCCACCGTCCGGCACGTCGAGGCCGTGCTGATCACCCCGGCCCGCGTGATGCTCGTGCTCATCACCGACACCGGCCGGGTCGACCAGCGGATGGTCGATCTCGGCGACGTGTATACCGAGGAGGACGTCGCCCGGCTGCGGTCCGTGCTCAACACCGCGATGGTCGGCGAACGGCTCCACGACGCCTCGGCCAAGGTCGCCGAGCTGCCCGAACAGGCCCCGGCCGAGCTGCGCGACCTGCTGGTGCGGGCGTGCTCGGTGCTGATCGAGTCGTTGGTCGAGCATCCCGAAGAACGGCTGGTGTTGGGCGGCACCGCCAACCTGACCCGCAGCGCCACCGACTTCCCCGGTTCGCTGCGCACTGTGTTGGAGGCCCTGGAGGAGCAGGTGGTGGTGCTGAAGCTGCTCGCCGCCGCGCAGGACTCCAGCACCGTTACGGTGCGCATCGGCGAGGAGAATGAGGCTCAGCAGATGCGGAGCACTTCGGTGGTGTCGGTCGGCTACGGTCGGGCCGGGAACGTGCTGGGCGGTATGGGCGTTGTCGGACCGACCCGGATGGACTATCCGGGCACGATCGCCGCCGTCCGCGCGGTGGCCCACTACGTGGGGGACATTCTGGCCGGCCGCTGACGTGGACGGCGTAGCAAGGACGAACCGCGGCCGCAACGCGTGTCGCGGCGGGAGGACTGGAAAACGGTGGCGAGGGACTACTACGGCGCACTCGGCGTGAGCCGGGAGGCGACGCCGGACGAGATCAAGCGGGCGTACCGCAAGCTCGCTCGTGAGCTGCATCCGGACGTCAACCCGGACGCCGGCGCGCAACAGCGGTTTCGCGATGTCACAGCCGCCTACGAGGTGCTGTCCGATCCGCAGAAGCGGCAGGTCGTGGACCTCGGTGGCGATCCGCTGTCGTCCGGAGGCGGCGGCAACGGCGGGATGCGCGATCCGTTCGCCGGATTCGGTCTCGGCGACATCATGGACGCGTTCTTTGGCCAGGCGACCGGGGGGACGACGACCCGCGGTCCGCGCAGCCGGGTGCAGCAGGGCTCGGACGCGCTGATCCGGCTGGCGATGACGCTGGAGGAATGCGCCACCGGGGTGACTCGTGAGATCGCGGTCGACACGGCCGTCCTGTGCGACCTGTGCTCCGGCAACGGAACGCGCGAAGGCACCACGACCCGCACCTGCGACACCTGCGGGGGACGGGGAGAGATCCAGAGCGTGCAGCGGTCCTTCCTAGGGCAGGTGGTCACCGCTAGGCCGTGTCCGGTATGCCGGGGCGTCGGCGAGGTGATCCCGGACCCATGTCCGCGCTGCGGCGGCGAAGGACGGGTTCGCGCTCGGCGCACGATCACGGTGAAGATCCCGGCCGGGGTCGCCGACGGAATGCGGGTCCGGCACGCCGGACAGGCGGAGGTGGGCTCCGGCGGCGGCCCGGCCGGCGATCTGTATGTCGAGGTCGAGGAACTGCCACACAGCACCTTCGAGCGTGACGGCGCCGACCTGCACTGCACGCTGCGAGTGCCGATGACGGTCGCCGCCTTGGGCTCGGTGCTGACCCTGGACACGTTGGACGGCACCGAGGAAGTGGAGATCGAGCCGGGCACGCAGCCCAACACCGAACTGGTGCTCAGCGGCCGCGGCATGCCCAAACTGCGGTCGTCAGGGCGGATCGACGGCCGGGGGGCACTACACGTCCACCTCGATGTGGAGATCCCCACGAAGGTCGACGGCCGGCAGGCCGAGCTGCTGCGCGAACTGGCCGAGCTGCGCGGCGAGGAACAGCCGGAATTGGCGACCATGAACGGCCGCGCCGGCGGGCTGTTCTCCCGGCTGCGATCCCGGCACGGCCGGTGACCCGGTTGACTCGGCGCCGGTGAACCTCCGGTGACTACCCTGCCGGTTTTTGTGGTCGAACAGTTGCCTGGCGGTCCGGATGCGGTGCTCGACGGCCCCGAGGGCAGGCACGCGGCCATCGTGCGGCGACTGGGGCCCGGCGAGCAACTGGTGCTTTCCGACGGACGGGGTGGGCTGGCGCGCTGTGCGGTCGAGGCCACCGAACGGGACACGGTTCGGCTGTCGGTTCAGCGGCGATGGACTGAGCCGGAACCGCGGCCTCGGGTGATCCTCGCCCAGGCCCTGGTCAAAGGCGACCGCGGCGAACTCGCCGTCGAGCAGGCCACCGAGGCCGGGATCGACCAAGTGGTCCCCTGGCGGGCTCGGCGCTGCGTGGCCCGATGGGACGACGGCGAGCGCGGCGCGAAGGCCCGAGCGAGGTGGAGCGGCGCGGTCCTGCAGGCCGCCAAGCAGTCGCGCCGCGCCTGGTTTCCCGAGGTGACCGAGCCGGTCAGCACCGAACGGCTGGCCGAGTTGGCGGCCAACGCGACGGCGGCCCTGGTGTTGCACGAGTCGGCGGATCGCGGCATCGCCGAACTGGCACTGCCGACGACCGGGGACGTGTTGATCGTGGTCGGGCCCGAGGGCGGCATCGACGATGACGAACTGATCATGCTCGGTGCGGCCGGCGCCACTGCGGTGCGATTGGGCCCGACGGTGTTGCGCGCGTCCACCGCCGCTGCGGTCGCCCTGGGAGCGATCGGGGCGCTGACGGGGCGGTGGCGACAGCCTGGCGACAGTGCGGGGCGGCGCGGTGCGGGCTGAGACCCGCGTTGATGCCAGCACTGTTCGGCTGCGGACCGGGCGTTGAGAGCCAGATTTTGCCGAAACATCCATTCAGCGGCTGGCGTCTGGGCCGGCCGACCAGATACGCTATGCCGCAACGGAGCGCAGGCGACTGGTGACGGGTCCGAGAACAGATCCATTTAGTCGAGTGCGTTCGACAGCTCGCCGGACACCTCCCCCCTCGGTCCGGCGCCAGCTGCGCGGCGGTGAAGTGACCCCCAGACTTCACCGCCGCGCAGCGTCTTTTTCGGGGTTTGTCACCATTCCAGTCAGGTAGCGAGGTGTGCGATAGCCTGCGCCCCATGACCGCGGCCGACTGCCTGTTCTGCAAGATCGTCGCCGGCGAGATTCCGGCGACCGTGGTGCGCGAGACGCCGCGCACGCTGGCGTTCCGAGACATCAACCCGCAGGCCGCCGTGCACGTTCTGGTGGTTCCCAAGGAACACCACGAGGACGCGAGGACGCTGGCCATGGCCGAGCCGCAACTGCTCGCCGACGTGCTCGTCGCGGGCACCGAGGTCGCCAAAGCGGAGGGAATCGCCGAGAGCGGTTACCGGATCGTGTTCAACACCGGCCCCGACGCCGGTCGGACGGTGTTCCACGCCCACCTGCATGTTCTCGGCGGGGAGCAACTCGGCCACTTCGGACGTCACGGAGCGTGAGCATAGAGATGAAGTCCAGTCGCGTTCTCCGGTGCGCGGTGCCGGTTCGGGCGGCTAGCATCGAGGTACTGGCGCACCAACAGGTCGAGACAGCGCGAAAGCGCAGGAAGTAGGCCCGAGAGCACGTGGCCGGCACCATACAGGGTGGGGCTGCCCGACCCGCGGATCTGCGGTCGAAGGCCACCACGAAAGCCCCGTCGGGGGGCGGTAACGGATCTTCGCGGGAAGGCTCGTCCGAACAGGGTGCTGAGGCCGCGTCATCGCGGTTCGCCGTGCCTGACACGGCCGTGCTCGCCCTGCTGGGTTCGCGAGACGAGAATCTTCGTGTCGTGGAACAGCTACTGGCGGCCGATGTGCACGTGCGCGGCAACGAGGTGACACTGTCTGGTTCGTCCGCCGATGTGGCGTTCGCGGAGCGCGTGTTCACCGAGCTGATCACCCTCGCCGAACGCGGCCAGCAGGTCGGCCCAGACACCGTGCGGCGAGCGGTCGCGATGCTGTCCGCCGGCGGCGAATCGCCAGCCGATGTGCTGAGCCTGGACATCATCTCCAGGCGCGGCCGCACGATCAGGCCCAAGACGCTCAACCAGAAGCACTACGTGGACGCCATCGACGCGCACACGATCGTCTTCGGCATCGGGCCGGCCGGCACCGGAAAGACCTACCTGGCGATGGCCAAGGCGGTCGCGGCGTTGCAGGCCAAGCAGGTCAACCGGATCATCCTGACCAGACCGGCGGTGGAGGCCGGCGAGCGGCTCGGCTACCTGCCCGGCACGCTCTACGAGAAGATCGATCCGTACCTGCGGCCACTGTACGACGCGTTGCACGACATGATCGACCCCGAGTCGATTCCGCGGCTGACCCAGGCCGGCACCATCGAAGTGGCCCCGCTGGCCTACATGCGAGGCCGGTCGCTCAATGACGCGTTCATCATTCTGGACGAGGCACAGAACACCACGCCGGAACAGATGAAGATGTTCCTGACCCGGCTGGGGTTCGGTTCGAAGATCGTGGTGACCGGTGATATCACCCAGGTCGACCTGCCCGACGGGCAGCGCAGCGGCCTGCGAGTGGTCCGGGAGATCCTCGCCGATGTGGACGATGTGCACTTCGCCACGCTGACCAGCCAGGACGTCGTACGGCATCGGCTGGTCGGCAACATCGTGGATGCCTACGACCGCTGGCACGCCCGCCAGGACGGCCTGGAGGGACACGGTGACACGTGGCCAACCGGCCGTCGGGGACGATAGGGCCGTGAGTATCGAGATCGCCAACGAGTCGGGCATCGGGGTCGACGAGACGTCCATTGTCGCCGCGGCACGGTTCACGCTGGATCGGATGAGCGTGAGCCCGCTGGCCGAGCTGTCCGTGCTGCTCGTGGACCTGGACGTGATGTCCGATCTGCACGAACGGTGGATGGACCTGGAAGGCCCCACCGATGTCATGGCGTTCCCCATGGACGAGTTGGACTCGGCCCGCCGGCCGGACGCGGCCGACGCGGGCCCGGCGCTGCTCGGCGACATCGTGCTGTGCCCGACGTTCGCCCGGGAACAGGCTCGCCAGGCCGGCCATGGCCTGTTGGACGAACTGCACCTGCTCACCGTGCACGGTGTGCTGCACCTGCTCGGCTACGACCATGGCGAGCCGGCCGAGGAACGCGAGATGTTCACCTTGCAGAAGCGGATCCTCACCGATTTCCATGCCGCTCGGGCGGAAGCCGCGCGCCGGGCCGTCCAGCGCAGCGCCGACGACAAGGTGCTCGGGGCGGTAGGTCTGGACGGCTCCGTTGCCGCGCCGGCCGCCGAATCACCGGACGAGTAGGGGAATCCGTGGCCGGAACGCCGGCGGACTCTGCCTTGCTGCTGGTCCTGGCGGTCGTGGGGGTGCTCGCCGCCGGGATGTTCGGCTGCGCTGACGCCGCGTTGTCGGCGGTGTCTCGGGCCCGGGTCGAGGAACTGGTGCGCGAGGGCCGCGCCGGCGCCCGGCAGTTGGCGGCGGTGGTCGCCGACCGGCCCCGGCATATCAACCTGCTGTTGCTGTTGCGACTGGTGTGTGAGCTGTCCGCGACCGTGCTTGTCACGGCGGAGTGCGTGCGGCTGATCAGGCCCGGCTGGCTTGCTGTGCTCGTCGCGGCCGTCGGCATGGTGGTGGTGTCGTACGTGTTGGTCGGTGTCGGCCCGCGCACGGTCGGCCGGCAGCATCCCTACTCGATCGGGCTGCTCGCCGCCGGGCCGGTGCGGGTGCTGGGTTTCGTGCTCGGGCCGCTGTCCCGGCTGCTGATCCGGGTCGGCAACGCGATCACGCCCGGTCGCGGATTTCGCGAGGGTCCGTTCTCCACCGAGGTCGAGCTGCGCGAACTGGTCGACCTGGCCGGTGAGCGTGGAGTCGTGGACGAGGGCGAGCGCGAGATGATCCACTCCGTCTTCGAGCTGGGCGACACCATCGCCCGTGAGGTGATGGTGCCGCGCACCGAGATCGTCTGGATCGAGCGGACCAAGACCGCCCGGCAGGGGTTGACTCTGTCGCTGCGATCCGGTTTCACCCGGTTGCCGGTGATCGGCGAGACCGTTGACGACGTGGTGGGCGTGGTGAATCTCAAGGACCTGGCCCGCAGCACGGTGGACGACGGGGAGCCGTCGCGTTCGGTGGCCGACATCATGGGCGTGCCGACTTTCGTGCCCGACACCAAGCGGCTTGATGAGCTGCTGGAGGACATGCAGCGGGATCGCACCCACCTGGCGATCGTGATCGACGAGTACGGCGGCACGGCCGGCCTGGTGACGATCGAGGACATCCTCGAGGAGATCGTCGGTGAGATCACCGACGAGTCCGACACCGATGACCGGCCGCCGGTCGAGCACCTTGACGATGGCAAGATCAGGGTGAGTTCCCGGTTGCAGACTGAGGATCTAGGTGAGCTGTTCGACGTCGAACTGGACGACGAGGACGTCGAGACCGTCGGCGGCCTGCTCGCTCAGCAGTTGGGTCGAGTGCCGCTGCCGGGCGCCGAGGCGGAGATCGCCGGCCTGCGGCTGCGGGCCGAGGGTGGCAAGGACCGCCGGGGCCGGATGCGCATCACATCGGTGCTGGTCTGGCCGGTGCCGGACCGCAAGCGTGCGGCGCAGACCCCGGTCGGCACGGAAGGGAGCACGGAGCGTGGCTGAGTTGGACGCCACTGGACTGGATGCCGAGGACGCGAAGATCGTGGCTCTGGCGCGGTCCGCCCGCGCCCGGACCGGTGCGGCGGAAGGTGCCGCTGTCCGGGACACCGACGGCCGCACCTACGCGGCCTGCACCGTCGGGCTGCCGTCGCTTCGGCTGACCGCGTTGCAGGCGGCGGTGTCCGCGGCCGTCGCCAGCGGCGCGGAAGGACTTGAGGCCGCCGCCGTGGTCACCACGGCCGACGGGGTGTCCGGGCCGTCGGTCGCTGCAGTGCGGGACCTGGGCGCCAGGGCTGTGGTGTTCCGCGCCGATCCGGCCGGCATGGTGGTCGACCGGCTCGTGCCCTGACCGACTGGCAGGATGGGCCGATGACCAGCGACCCAACGGAGCACCGATCGGGCTTCGCGTGCTTTGTCGGCCGACCCAACGCCGGCAAGTCCACGTTGATGAACGCCTTGGTCGGCACCAAGGTCGCGATCACCTCGGACAAGCCGCAGACCACCCGGCACGCGATTCGCGGCCTGGTACACCGGCCGGACGCGCAACTGATCATCGTGGACACCCCTGGACTGCACCGGCCGCGCACTCTGTTGGGGCAGCGGCTCAACGACGTGGTTCGGGAGACCTGGTCCGAGGTGGACGTCGTCGGATTCTGCGTCCCGGCGGATCAACAGATCGGGCCGGGGGACAAGTTCATCGCGGCGGAACTGGCGAAGGTCGCTCGACACACGCCGGTGGTCGGCCTCGTCACCAAGACGGATCTCGTATCGCAGCAGCGGGTCGCGGAACAGTTGGTGGCATTGCAGGACACCATGGATTTCGCTGATCTGGTACCGGTGTCGGCTGTCGACGGTTACCAGGTCGACTTGCTCACTGATGTGCTCATCTCCCACCTCCCGCCCGGGCCGGCGCTGTACCCCGACGGCGAGCTGACCGACGAGCCGGAGACGACGCTGGTGGCCGAGTTGGTCCGGGAGGCCGCTTTGGACGGTGTGCGGGACGAGTTGCCGCACTCGATCGCCGTCACCGTGGAGGAGATGCGTCCCCGCGAAGGCCGTGACGACCTGATCGACATCTATGCCGAGCTGTTCGTGGAGCGGCCCAGCCAGAAGGCGATCGTGCTCGGCCGTGGCGGCGAACGGCTGAAGCAGGTCGGCTCGGAGGCCCGTCGACAGATCGAGGCGTTGTTGGGCACCAAGGTCTATCTGGACCTGCACGTCAAGGTGGCCAAGGACTGGCAGCGCGACCCGAAGCAGCTTCGCCGGCTCGGTTTCTGACCAGCATCTGACACCGAGGTCTCTTTTCGGGTTTCTCACCCGATCGCGCAGTGGTGCGCGGTACGCTCCGCTCCAGCTTGATCGCCGTTGTGCCGCATGGCCGCCGGTGATCACGATGCCCGCAGCCAAACTTCGAGAGGTGACCTTCGTGACCGATCCGTACGGTCAGCCGTCCCCCTACGGTCAGCAACCGCCGGGCGGCCAGCCCGGATACGGCCAGCAGCCACCCCCCGGCGGCCCCGCCTCACCGCCCTATGGCCAGCCCGCTGGGCAGCCGGCGGCCGGCTACGGCGCGCCGCCGCCCGGATACCCCGGTGGCGCGTATACGACCGGTCAGCCTGCCGGCTACCCGTACGGCCAGTCCCCGTACGCGGGCTGGGGGTCGAGGGTCGGCGCGTACCTCATTGACGGCCTTGCCAGCGGACTGCTCTTCACGATCGGTGTGATCTTCGCTATGGCGTTGCGGTCGGGTGTGGGGCTTATTCTTGCCCTGCTGTTTTACCTCGCCGGATTCGGCGTGCAAATTTACAACCGCTGGATTCTTGCCGGCCGTACCGGCCAGTCGTGGGGCAAGTCAATGCTTCACATTCGATTGCTCGATGAGCAGACTGGCCAGCCCATCGGCGGCGGAATGGCATTCCTGCGGGACATCTGCCATATCGTTGACGGTCTGATCTGCTACATCGGTTACCTGTGGCCGCTGTGGGATGACAAGCGTCAGACTCTGGCTGACAAGATCGTGCACACCGTTGTGTTGCAGGGTGATCCGGCTGAGGTGGGTGGCCCCGGCGCTGGTGGCCAGCCTGGATATCAGCAGGCCGGCGGTTACCCGCAGCAGCCTGGATATCCGCAGCAGCCGGGCGGTTACCCCCAGCAGCAGCAACCGCAGCCCGGTTACCCGCAGCAACCGACTCAGCAGCCCGGTTATCCGCAGCAGCAGCCCGGATACCCGCCGCAACAGCCTCCGGGTTATCCGCAGCAGCCGGGCGGGTTCGGCGGTCCGCAGCAGTAAAACCAAACCGGACACTGTCAGTACTCCGGAGATCCGGCGTGGACATTTCGTGGGGTAGGCGTGGCCAGCAGGACGCTGGCCACGCCGCTCTGCCGCGCCGAATGGCGCTGCCCGTCGGCGGCGCCGCACTCGCCGGCGGTGCTGCGGCGTATCTCTTCCTGACCAACCCGCATACCCATCAGGTTTTCGTCCCGTGTCCTTTTCGGATGCTGACCGGGCTGTACTGCCCGGCGTGCGGCGGTTTGCGGATGGTGCACGACGTTCTGCACGGCGACCTGGTGACCGCGTTGCACGACAACGCCCTCGCGCTGCCGGCGGTGGTGCTCGGCTCGCTGGTCTGGTTGAACTGGGCGGTGGGCTGTTGGCGCGGTCGCTCACCGGTGACGGTGGCCAGACCCAGTTGGTTGTCTCCGGCTCTGCTCGTCGTGCTCGGCGTGTGGACGGTGGTGCGAAACCTGCCGTTCGGGCCGTTTCCCGCCCTGCACCCCTGAGCCGAATTTGCCCGATTGTGTCTGTGCGGCGTGCGACGATGAGAGTGTGAACCTCTACCGCGACACCGGTGTGGTGCTGCGGGTGCACAAGCTGGGTGAGGCGGACCGGATCGTCACCCTGCTCACCCGCCGGCACGGCAAGGTGCGCGCGGTGGCCAAGGGCGTGCGCCGGACCAAATCCCGGTTCGGTGCTCGGCTGGAGCCCTTCGGACATGTGGACGTGCAGTTCTACACCGGCCGCACGCTCGATGTGATCACCCAGGTGCAGACGGTCGACGCGTTCGGCATCGGCATCGTCGACGACTATCCCCGCTACACAGCGGGCTGCGCCGTCCTGGAGACCGCCGATCGGCTGGTCAGCGAGGAGCGCGAGCCCGCGGTCCGGCTGTACCTGCTGGTGGCCGGGGCGCTGCGGTCGCTGTCGGCCGGTGAGCGGGATCCGTCATTGGTCCTGGACGCCTTTCTGCTGCGGGCAATGTCCTATGCCGGCTGGGAACCGGCGATCTCGGAGTGCGCTCGGTGCGGCGAGCCTGGCCCACATCAGGCCTTCAGCGTGCCGGGTGGCGGTTCGATGTGTCCGCGCTGCCGGCCGGCAGGAACCAGCAGCCCGACGTTGGAGACCCTGCGGCTGCTGCGGGCGTTGCTGCGCGGGGACTGGCCGGTCACTGATGTCGCGGACCAGTCGGCGCGACGCGAGGCCAGTGGTCTGGTCGCCGCGCTGCTGCAATGGCATCTCGAACGTCAGCTCCGGTCGTTGCCGCTGGTGGAACGCCGGCCGGTGCTCGCCCGGCCCATTGCCAGTGCCGTCGCCGAGCCCGTGGCCGGCGACCAGTAGGCCGCCGGGTCCCGGCTCGGGCGGTCGCGTTACCGTCCAAAGGCCCGACCGGGATATTCGAGCGAGGAGCGCCAGCGCATGCTGCGAGCACGGGGGCACCGAGACCCGCGCCGGACCGATCCGGTGCGGCCGCCGGAGCCGCATCCCTCCGGGGCGCGCCCGCCGGCGATTCCGCGTGAGCTGGTGCCTCAGCACGTGGCGATCGTGATGGACGGCAACGGCCGATGGGCCAATCAGCGTGGCCTGCCACGTGTCGAAGGCCACAAGCGCGGCGAGACCGTGGTGCTGGACGTGGCGAAAGGCTGTATCGAACTCGGGATTCGTTGCTTGTCGCTGTTCGCCTTCTCGACGGAGAACTGGAAGCGCAGTCCGGACGAGGTTCGCTTCCTGATGGGCTTCAACCGTGATGTGATCCATCGTCGGGTGGACGAGCTGGATGCCATGGGCGTGCGGGTGCGCTGGGCCGGTCGTCAGCCGAGGCTGTGGCGAAGCGTGGTGAACGAGCTGCGGATCGCCGAGCAGCGCACCGAGGGTAACAACGTGCTCGACCTCACCATGTGTGTGAACTACGGCGGTCGCGCCGAGATCGCCGACGCGGCGCGGGAGCTCGCACGGCTGGCAGCGGCAGGCAAGATCAACCCGGATAAGGTGGATGAGCGGACGGTGGCCCGTCACCTGTACCAACCCGACCTGCCGGACGTGGACTTGTTGATCAGACCATCGGGCGAGCAGCGGGTCTCCAACTACCTGCTGTGGCAGTCCGCCTATGCGGAGATGGTGTTCCAGGACATCCTGTGGCCAGACTTCGACCGGCGGGACCTGTGGCGGGCCTGCGAGCAGTACGCCAGCCGGGACCGCCGGTTCGGTGGGGCGATCGACGGCGCGATCAACTCGGCGGCTGGCGAGACGAACCCGGCCGACAGCGCGCTGACCGACTCAGTTGAGGAGATCGTGGGCGACACGGCCGACGCGCGATCCGGAGGAACAACATGACCGACACCCGCGCGGCCAGTGCGACCGCTGCCCTGCTCACGGCTGCCCGGGAGGCGCTGGAGCGGTACGTGGACGTGCATGTCGACGACGATGGCGCGCTGTCCTTCCAACACGGTGAGGTGCCCTGCGCCGTCCAGGCCATCCAACTGGTCGAGGGCTTGGCGGTGCTGTCGCTGACCTGCGTGGTGGCTTGGGACCTGCCCGAGTCGCCGGAGCTGGCGTCGGCGGTGGCGCAGCGATCTGGCCAAGGCCTGTTCGGCACCTTGGGGCTGGTGCGCGCCGAACGCGGCTTCGACGTGATTCTCCGCTACACATTCCCGGCCGAGGGCCTGGGCGAAGTGCAACTCGGCACGTTGCTGATGCTGGTGGTGTCCACGGCGTCGCAGGTGCGCACTGACCTGCTCGCCGACGTCAGCGGCCGGTAGCCCGCGCGGATGACGACCACGGTCGGCCGGCACGGCGAACGCCAGGAGGACCCGGGGCGGACTTCGCGATCATCGCGGCCGCGCCGCCGCCGGTTCACGTCCATGGAGTTGCTGTGCGCGGTGTTGGTGCTCGCTGTGGTCTTCCAGGACTGGCTGGCGCGAATACTCGATGTGCCCGCGCTGCGCACCGGGTCGACGGTGTTTGTCGCGGTCTGTGTGCAGGCACTGCCGTTCCTGGTGCTGGGGGTGCTGATCAGCGGCGCGATCGCGGCGTTCGTGTCCGCGCCGCTGCTGGCGCGGGTACTGCCGCGCAATCCAGCCGCGGCGGTGTGTGTCGCTGGCCTGGCCGGGGTCGCACTGCCGGGCTGCGAATGCGCATCGGTACCAGTGGCCCGCCGGCTCATGCAGCAGGGCGTACCGCAACCGGTGGCGCTGGCGTTCCTGCTGGCGGCGCCGGCTGTCAACCCCGTGGTGCTGGTGGCGACGGCGGTGGCGTTCCCGACCGCCCCGCAGATGGTGCTGGCCCGGTTTGGCGCTTCACTGGCGACCTCGGTGGTGATGGGCTGGTTGTGGACGCGGTTCGGGCGGGCCGAATGGATCGCTGAACGGGCGCTACGAGCGGTGCCGATGGCCGCCGGACGCGCCCGATGGGCGGTGTTCGCGGAAACCGCGCGCACCGATTTGGTGGACGCCGGCGGGTTTCTGATCATTGGCGCGTTCACCGCCGCGACGCTGAATGTCTTGGTTCCGCGTTCGTGGTTCGCGGTTGTCGGGACGCACCCCGTGCTGGGTATCGCGGTGATGGCGATCCTGGCCGTGGTGCTTGCGCTGTGCAGTGAGGCGGACGCGTTCGTCGCGGCGTCCCTGGCGGCCCTGCCCTTGCTGCCGAGGCTGGTGTTTCTGGTTGTCGGGCCGGCGGTGGACGTCAAGCTGGTCGCGTTGCAGGTGGGCACTTTCGGCCGCCGGTTCGCCGCCCGGTTCGCGCCGATGGCGCTGGTCGTCGCGGTGGGCGCTGCAGTGGTGATCGGGCTGCTGGTGCTCGGCGGCTACCGGTAGGGGCGGGCATGCGGCGGGAAACCCAGAATGTGTTGTTGGTGCTGGTCGGCGGCGCGCTGTTGAAGATCGCCCTGAACGGCAGCTACCTCCGCTATGTCCGGCCGAGTATCCAGCCGTGGCTGATCGCGTCCGGGGTGGTCATGGTCGTGCTGGCGGCGGTGGCGATTGTCCGCGACATTCGGTCCTATCACGCCACTGAGCAACCGGCCGCCGATCATGACGGCCATCGGCACGGCAGCCGCAGCAGTTGGCTCCTGGTGGTGCCGGTGTTGGCGATCTTCCTGATCGCGCCGCCCGCGCTGGGCGCCGACGCGGTCGCCCGGGCCGGGGGCCGGACGATCATTTCCCAGGCGGCGCCGGCGGTGACCCAGCAGGGCGCGGCGGCCTTTCCACCGCTGCCGGCCGAACCGGTGGTGCCGCTGTCGATGAGCGAATTCGTCACCCGGAGTGTCTGGGACGCGACCGGATCACTGAACAGCCGGGTGGTGCGGCTGACCGGATTCGTGGCGCATGAGGGCGGCTCCACGTATCTGGCCAGGCTGGTCATCACCTGCTGCGCGGCGGACGCGACCCCGGTGAAGGTGACATTGGTCGGCGCCGGCGCGGACGCCCAGCGGGACGACCAGTGGCTGGCCGTCGACGGGCGGATTCGACCCGGTTCTGCCACCCAGCACAACGACTACACGCCCACCTTTGACGTGGTGACGGTTGCGCCGATCGCCACGCCCGCTGATCCCTACGAGTACTAGGCGCAGTCCGCGCAGGTGCCGAAAACCTCGACGGTGTGGCTGACGTCGGCGAAACCATGCTCGGCGGCCACCCGGCTGGCCCAGGTCTCGACCGTCGGCCCCTCGACCTCCACCGTGTGGCCGCAGCGGCGACACACCAAATGGTGGTGGTGATGACTGGAGCAGCGCCGATAGATCGCCTCGCCGGCCGCCGTGCGCAGGACGTCGATCTCGTGTGCCTCGGCCAGCGACTGCAAGGTGCGGTAGACCGTGGTCAGTCCGATGCCCTCGCCCCGCTGCCGCAGCTGTTCGTGCAGTTCCTGGGCCGACCGGAAATCATCGGTCTGATTGAGCAGGGCGACAACCGCGGCGCGTTGCCGGGTGGCCCGCAGCCCGGGGACCGGTGGTGCACTCCGAGCGGTGCTGGTCACGAGTGTTCCCTGGCCGGGCCGGCCGGCCGCGCCGCGGTGCCGCCGGCAGACGCCGGAGCGCCTTCCTCCACGTGCGTCACGGCGTCCAGGACGATATGCGCGAGATGGTCGTCCACCAGCCGGTAGACGACCTCCCGGCCGTGCCGCTCACCCTCCACCACGCCGGCTGCCTTCAGAATGCGCAAATGCTGGCTGATCAGCGGTTGGGTCACGCCGAGGAGGGCGACCAGTTCGTGCACGCATCGCTCGGCATCGCGCAGTTGCAGCACGATGGCGATCCTTACTGGTGCGGCGAGCGCGCGCAGGAGATCGCCGGCCGCGGTCAGGGTCCGGTGCGGGTGTGCTGGCGCCGGCTGCGGCCGAACCCGGTCGGGGGAGTGCACGTTGTCTTCGGCGTCAGCCCGCGGCCGGGCAGCTGCGGCGTCGGCGCTCACGGCGGGCATCCGTCCTCTCCGGTGGATCGATCGCCGGATCGCCGGCTGATGATGAAGGGCTGTCGGTGTCCATCGTATGCGTTCGCTGGGACTTCGCTGCGACGTTGGCCGGGAGAGCGTGACAGCGACTGTCAGCCGATTGTCAGCGCAGCAGGCTGGCCGCGACGGCGGCGAGGATCAGCAGGATGACCACCCGCAGCACGCGTTCCGATGGCCGCAGCACTCGCCAGGTCGCCGCGAGCAGCACCACCAGGCCCACTCCGAGCAGCCCCAACAGCACGATGCCGATGACTCCGCGCAGTACGACGCCGAGCAGGAACATCAGCAGGACCAGCCCAAACACCGCGGCCGGTGGCACCCGCGCCAGCGGGCCGTTCCCGGGTATGAGCGTCGCTCGGCTGGATCGGCCGAAGCGGCTGGACGGCATGGTGTCCTCCTTGGCGATGTCAATCCCGGTCAATCCAGGCCAACCCCGGCCAATCCCCCGGTCGGGTATATCGCACACAGGTTAGGCTGGCGTTCTTCCGTGCATCATGGCTCAACCCGTATGGAGTGTCCGTGCCCGCCGACCGCATCGATACCGTCGTCAGCTTGTGCAAGCGCCGTGGCTTCGTCTACCCGTGCGGGGAGATCTACGGCGGCACCAAGTCGGCGTGGGACTACGGCCCGCTGGGTGTTGAACTCAAGGACAACATCAAGCGGCAGTGGTGGAAGTACATGGTGCAGGGCCGCGACGACGTTGTCGGCCTGGACTCGTCGGTGATCCTGCCGCGCCAGGTGTGGGTGGCCTCCGGCCACGTTGAGGCGTTCGTTGACCCGTTGGTGGAGTGCACCGCCTGCCATCGTCGCTTCCGGGCCGATCAGCTGGCCGAAGAGTACGCGGAGCGCACCGGCAAGGCCGTTCGTGAAGACGATCTCTCCGAGGTGCCGTGCCCGAACTGCGGTAACCGCGGCCAGTACACCGAGCCGAAGATGTTCAACGGCCTGCTCAGGACGCACCTCGGACCCGTCGACTCCGATGAGGGCCTGCACTACCTGCGGCCGGAGACCGCGCAGGGCATCTTCATCAACTTCCTGAACGTGCTCACCACCGCCCGGCGGAAGCCGCCGTTCGGCATCGGCCAGGTCGGCAAGTCGTTCCGCAATGAGGTCACGCCCGGCAATTTCATTTTCCGGACCCGCGAGTTCGAGCAGATGGAGATGGAGTTCTTCGTCGAGCCGGGCACCGACGAGGAATGGCACCAGTACTGGATTGACGAGCGGAGCCGCTGGTACACCGATCTCGGTGTGCGGCCCGAGAACCTGCGGCACTACGAGCATCCCAAGGAAAAGCTGTCGCACTACTCGAAGCGCACGGTGGACATCGAGTACCGCTTCCGGTTCGCCGGCCAGGAGTGGGGCGAACTGGAGGGTGTCGCCAACCGCACCGACTTCGACCTGACCACGCACAGCAATCACTCCGGCGTGGACCTGTCCTACTTCGACCAGACCACGAACTCGCGTTACCGGCCGTTCGTGATCGAGCCGGCGGCGGGTGTGGGCAGGCCGATGATGGCGTTCCTGCTGGACGCCTACCAGGAGGACGAGGCTCCGAACGCCAAGGGCGGCGTGGACAAGCGCGTCGTGCTCCGGCTGGATCGCCGGCTTGCTCCGGTGAAGGCCGCCGTGCTGCCGTTGTCGCGCAACGCGGACCTGTCGCCGAAGGCCCGCGACCTGGCCGCCCGGCTGCGGCGGAGCTGGAACATCGACTTTGACGACGCCGGTGCGATCGGCCGGCGGTACCGCCGGCAGGACGAGATCGGCACGCCGTTCTGCGTGACCGTCGACTTCGAGACGCTCAACGACCAGGCGGTGACCATCCGCGAACGGGACACCATGGAGCAGGAGCGGGTCGCGCTGGACCAGGTCGAGCAGTATCTGGCTGCTCGGCTGCTGGGCTGCTGAGCCTTGGTCGCATGGGGACGATCCACTGTGGAGTTGTCAAGGATCGGACTAGCTGTGTTGTTCGGTGCGGCTCGCTGAGGGGCGATTCGTACGCATCGCCCCTCAGCGAGCCTGTGGCTTTCCGGGCCGGGAACGGTTCCCGGTCCCGGTGGACCGGTTTCCGCTAGACCGAAGCGACCTGGCGGATCCAGTCCCGGTTCGCCGCGACGCTGACGTACTGCTGCGAACGGCTGGTCGGATCGCCGGTGGAGCAGACACCCACCTCGGTGCCGCCAGCGAGTTCCGGACCGCCGGAGTCGCCGTTGAAGGCGGAGCCGGTGATGCCGGTGCTGCAGATGGCCTGACCGCCCACGGCGTCCTTGCAGCCAAGGTCGGTGACCTTGACTCGGGCCATCTTCAGTTGGCTGGCCGGGCCGGAGTTGGCCGATGTCTTGCCCCAGCCGTAGATCTGGTTGACGGACCCGACCTGCGGGCCGGCGTCAGCCAGCCGAACGGGCGTGACCTCGACCGGCTCGGCCAGGCGGAGCAGCGCGAGATCGGCCTTGTCGTCGACCTGCTTGTCCGCCACCGCGACGGTGGTGCCCTGGCCCAACTTAGGTGATCCGACCTGGACGCTCATCGCGCCCGGACTCACGCAGTGCTGGGCGGTCAGCACCCACGTCGGGGCGACGACCGTGCCGGTGCACTCGAATCCCGTGCCGTCCCAGGCGATCTGCGCCGCCCACGGAGCGTTCAGGGCGTTGCGTCCGCCGAGGATGAGCTTGGCCGGCCGGGGGTTCTGGCTGCCGCCCGGGTGCGCGCCCCGGTGCGGCTTGCCGCTCCCCGCGTGCCCACCCTTGCCGCTGGTGCTGCCCTTGGCCCCGGTTCGGCCAGTGCTGCCGGTATGGCCGGTACGGCCGGTGTGACCGCTCGGGGTGCGCCCCGAAGTCCGGTGCTTGCGGGTCCGGTGCTTCTTCGGAGCGTGCTTGCGCGGAGCGTGGCCGGTGGCCTGGTGGCCGGGCGTGGTTCGACCCGGTTTCCGGTGGCCGTGGCCAGGCTTGTGCTGGCCCGGGAGTACCGGCTTGATCGGCACGGTGGTCGGATCCGTCGGATCCGTGACCGGAGCCGTCGGGTTGACCGGAGCGACGATCGGCGTCACCGGCGGGTTGGGGGTAACGGCCGCGTTGGCCAGGCCGGCGGCCGGGAGCATCCCGACCGCGACGGCCGCGCCGCCGACAACCGCCGCCTGCACGATTTTCCTCATGGTGTCACTGTCCTTTCAGGATTGGCATGTGCCGTGTCGGGCACGTGATCAGCACACCAGTCCGGGACAGCCGCTCGCCACCCATCAAGATCAACTTGTGGACAACCGAGTCCGTTGTGGACAACTTGGGGTCATCTGACCCGTCATCAGAAATGTCGGTGTATAGGGGCCGCCAGCGGCAACGTGCGGGCTGGGCCGGGCTCAGAGCCGGCGTATGTCCAGCACCTGCTCGACCACCTCGCCGCTGGCCGGATCGCGCTCGACCCGATAGGCCAACCCACGCTGGCGTTCGCTGACCGCTTCCACCAGCGAAATGCCCCGGTAAAGCAGTCCGGCGCCGTCGTCCGTGCAGTACGTCAGGGGCAACTCGGCGCAGCCGACCGCCCGATGCACCAGCGGGCGGCGGCCCGGCTCGGAGTCGTAGTGCACGCCATTGCCGTAGGGCAGGAACGCCAGTCCGTTGGTGGCCAGCCGCAACTGGGGCCCGAACGAGTCGGTCGGGCCGCCGACATGCCAGCAGATCGACCCGGCCGAGACTCCGGCCAGGACGACACCCGCCCGCCAAGCCCGCCGCAGGACCGGTCCCAGCCCGTGCGCGGCCCAGACCGCCAGCAGGTTCGCCACCGAGCCGCCGTTGACCCAGACCACGTCGTGCGAGCCCACGAAGTCGTCCAGATCCGCGCTGGGCGGCATGGGAAACAGGTTGAGATGGGAGACCTCGACACCGGCGACCTGGCCGGCCTCGGACAACCGCGCGTTCCATGACAACTGGTCCCCGGTCGCGGTGCCGATCTGGCACAGCCGGGGCTTCCGCCCGGTCACGCCGGACAGCTCCAGCGCGAAGTGCATCAGCGGGCCGAATTCGAGATCTACCCGATAGCCACGGCGCAAGCCGCCGGAGGTGGCGAGGATGGTCGGTTGGTCGGCGGGCATGCAATGGATCTTGCCAACTCGATCGGTGTGCCGCTACCCAGTCGAGTGACTCTGACAATTGTCATGGGCAGGTCGTGACGCGTGGCGCAGCCGCGCCCACTGACGGCCGGCCATGCTGATCGCATGAACGAGACGACCACATCCGATGGCGGCTGGCGGGCCACCGTGGAGCCGAGCCGGGCAGCGGTGTCCGCCGGCGCCGCGGCCAGCCTGACCGGCCTCCGCAAGAGCTACGGCGAGGTGTGCGCGGTCGACGGTGTCGACCTGGTGATCGCGCCCGGCGAGGTGGTGGCGCTGCTCGGCCCGAACGGGGCCGGCAAATCCACCACGGTCGACATGCTGCTCGGCCTGACCAAGCCGGACGCCGGCGAGGCGCGGATCTTCGGCAAGTCGCCGGCGCACGCGGTGTCCGACGGCATGGTTGGCGCGATGCTGCAGGAGGGATCGCTGCTGGAGGACGCGACCGTGGCCGAGACGGTCGGCATGATCGCGTCGCTGCACCGTAGGCCGATGGCGGTTGCGGAGGCGTTGCGCCGGGCCGGGATCGAGGATCTGGCGCCCCGCCGGTGTACCAGGCTTTCCGGCGGCCAGAAACAGCGCGTGCGGTTCGCGGTCGCCCTGGTCTGCGACCCCGACCTTCTGGTGCTGGACGAGCCGACGTCGGCGATGGACGTGGCCACCCGCCGCGAGTTTTGGCACTCCATGAAGGAGTTCACCGAGGCCGGCAAGACCGTGCTGTTCGCCACCCACTATCTGGACGAGGCCGAGGAGTTCGCCGACCGGGTGGTGCTGATGCGGACCGGTCGGGTGATCGCGGACGGTTCGGTCGCCGAGGTTCGGGCGGCCGTCTCCGGCCGGACCCTGCGCGCGGTGGTGCCGGGCGCGGTCGAGACGGATCTGCTGGCGCTGCCCGGAGTGAACACGGCGGAGTTGCGGGGCGAGCGGATCGAACTGTCCTGCGCCGACTCCGACGCCGCGCTGCGGGCGCTGCTGGCCGGCTACCCGCGGGCACACGACATCGAAATCAAGGCCGTCGGCCTGGAAGAAGCCTTCCTGGCACTGACCGGCGACGCGCGGGAGGCGCAGCGATGAAGACCGGATACCTTGTCCTGGAAGCGAAGCGGGCGCTGCGCAATCCGCGTTTCATGTTCTTCACCATGGTCTTTCCGGTGGTGATCTTCCTCATCGACGTCGCCTCGTTCAAGGGCCACCTGCCCGGAACGACGCAGTCCTACGCGTCGTATCTGATGGCCAGCATGGCGGCGTTCGGCGCGTTCATGGCCGCCATGAACACCGGCGCGCGGACGGCGGTGGAGCGGTCGGCTGGCTGGCAGCGGCAACTGCGGCTGACGCCGTTGACGCCGCGCGGTTACCTGCTCGCCAAGGGCGGGGTCGGCATGATCGTGGCGCTGCCGCCGATCGTGCTGGTCGCGCTGGTGGGGCTGTTGGCCGAGGGCGTGCACCTGTCGGCGGCCGGCTGGGCGCAGGTGGTGTTGGGCATCTGGGTGGCGACCCTGCCGTTCGCCGTGCTCGGTCTGCTGGTCGGGCAGCTCGCCACCGCCGAGACCATGCAGGTGTTCACCAGTGGTCTGATGATCGTGCTGGGTTTCCTGGGCGGCATCCTCATTCCCACCACGGTTTTCCCGGACTGGATGAACAGCGTGGCGAAGGTGCTGCCGAGCTACTGGCTGGCCGACGTCGGGCACGGCGCGGTGCTGGGCAACCAGGATCTCGGTCGGGCGGCGTTGGTGCTGGGCATCTGGACGGTCGTGCTGGCCGTGGGCGTGATGCGCCGCTATGAGCGGGACAGCGCGCGGACCTGACCTGGGCGGGCGGACCTGCCAGAATGAGCGGCGGAGGTGGAGACGGTGAGTGAGGCGTGCCAGCGACGGAGCGGTTGGGAGTGGCCCGCGCCTGACACCGTCCGACCGCCGGCGCGCGAGCGTCTTCGCTCCGTGCTCATTCCCGGTGTTTTTCTGATCTACCTGGTCGCGCCGGTGGCCGCCGCGTTCGGCGGGCACCGGCCGATCTGGCAGTCGGTCGCGATCATCGCGGACGTCGTGCTGTTCGTCGCCAGCTACGTGTTCATGCTCACCCGGGCGGACTGGACTCGACTGCTGCGGGTGCTGTCGATCGTGTGGCTGGCGCTGTTCCCGATCGGCCTGGCGCTGCTGATGGGTCCGAGTCAGCTGATCTACTTCGTTTATGTGATCTCCCCGTCGTTCTTCGTGTTGCCACGCAACGTGGCGATCATGATCGGCGCGGCGGCGTCGGCGGCATTGCTGATCGGCACCAGGCTGGTCGACGGCAGCGCCGACTGGAGCAGTGTCGTCACCCTCGTCGTGCTGACGGTCGCGATGGTGGCGTTCAGCCAACTGCGCCTGGCGCAGCAGCGGATGGCCGTCCTGGCGGTCGCCGAGGAGCGCTCCCGGCTGGCCCGTGACCTGCACGACGTGCTCGGCCACAGCCTGACCACGATCACTGTCAAGGCCGGTCTGGCCCGGCGGGTCCTGGAAAGCGGCGCCGACCGTGAGCGCGCGGTCGCCGAGGTGCGTGACGTCGAGGATCTGGCCCGGCAGGCGATGACCGACGTACGCGCCACCGTGTCCGGCTACCGGACCGCGTCCCTGCCGGCCGAACTGGTCGGTGCGCGAGCCGCGTTGCGGGCCGCGGGTATCGCCGCCGCCCTG
This sequence comes from Pseudonocardiaceae bacterium, assembly GCA_035552275.1. Classification (GTDB taxonomy): domain Bacteria; phylum Actinomycetota; class Actinomycetes; order Mycobacteriales; family Pseudonocardiaceae; genus DASVLX01. The sequence continues at coordinate 29,423 of DASZLR010000110.1, forward strand.
CCACACGCCGTCGACAACGTGGCCGCCCAGTTCCAGGAGACGTTCGCCTACGTGCTGCGCGAGGGCGTGACCAACGTGATCCGGCACAGCGGGGCGACCCGATGCGAGGTTCGGCTCGGTCACAGCTGGCTTGAGGTGCGGGACGACGGCCACGCCAGCGCGGCGACCGCGGCCGCGTCCCGGGAGTCCGGCGGTGGGCACGGACTGTCTGGTTTGGCTGAGCGGGTCGGCGAGGTCGGCGGCGAGCTGACCGCCCATCCGTTGCCTGAAGGCGGTTTCCTGCTGCGGGTCGACGTCGCCGGCGAGGAGCCCAAGACCCGCGACTCGGCGAATTCGGTGCCAGCCAACCGGATGTCCGTCGAGCCCTCTGCGGGCCTGGCGTGATCCGAGTTCTGCTGGCCGACGACCAGGCGCTGGTCCGCGGTGCGTTGGCGGCGATGCTCAGTCTGGAGAACGACATCGAGGTGGTCGCCGAGGTGGGCGCGGGCGAGGACGTGCTGCCCACGGCGCGGCGACTCGAACCCGATGTCGCGTTGTTGGACGTGCAGATGCCCGGCAAGGACGGACTTGCCGCCGCGGCCGAACTGCGGGACGCGCTGCCGTCCTGCCGGGTGGTGATGTGCACGACCTTCGGGCGTCCGGGCTATCTGGCGCGCGCGATGGCAGCCGGAGCGGCTGGGTTCGTGGTCAAGGACGCGCCGCCCGAACAACTGGTGGACGCCGTGCGCCGGGTGCACAGCGGGCTGCGGGTGGTCGATCCGGCGCTGGCCGCCGAGTCGCTGGCCCGCGGCGCCAGTCCGCTGACCGACCGGGAACGGGACGTGTTGCGGGCGGCTCGGGACGGCGGCACGGTCGCCGACGTGGCGAAGGCGCTGAATCTGTCCGAAGGCACCGTGCGCAACCACCTGTCGTCGGCGATCGGCAAGACCGGTGCGCGCACTCGCGCCGAAGCCGGCCGGCTCGCCGAGGAGTGCGGGTGGCTGTAGAGCCGGCTTCTGCCATCCTGTGTGGATGACCGGGTTCGGGTTGCTGCCCTGGCGTCGCTGGCTGGCTCGGGTCGTGCTCGGCGCGGTGGTGATCGTGCTGCTGGTGGTGGGCGGAACCGCGTTCCGGGTGTGGCAGTACGGCCGGATCGACGACCGTGGGCACGCCGACGTGATCCTGGTGCTCGGCGCGGCCGAGTACGACGGCACGCCGTCCTCGGTCCTGCAGGCCCGGCTCAACCACGCGGACACGCTCTACCAGCAGGGCGTGGCGGACCAGATCATCACCGTCGGCGGTCGCCGGCCCGGTGACGCGTACACCGAGGCCGAGGCGGGCCAGAAGTACCTGAGCAAGCTCGGCGTGCCGGCCGGGCGGCTCACCGAGGTGAACACCGGCAACGACACCCTGACCAGTCTGCAGGCGGCGGCCGCGGTGCTGCGCGACCGCGGCTGGTCGACGGCGGTGCTGGTCAGCGACCCCTGGCATATGTTCCGCTCGGAGATCATGGCCGGCGACTCGGGAATCGACGTGTGGACGTCGCCGACGCACAGCGGGCCGGTGGTGCGGAGCCGGGAGACCCAGATGCTCTACATCGGCCGGGAAACCGCCGCGCTGTTGTTCTATCGGGCGACCCGTGCGCCGGCCGACGGGATCGGGCTGTCCCTCGGCTGACGTCGGTTGTCGGCCGGGCTCCGTAGTCTTGACTGGTGACACCCGGGTACACCGACCATGACCAGCAGCGATTGCTGGCCGAGCCGCCGAAGCTCGCCGCGCTGCCGGACGCGCTGCCCGATCGGCGCACTCCGTTCGCCCGGGACCGGGCCCGGGTGCTGCATTCGGCGGCGCTGCGCCGGCTCGCCGGCAAGACCCAGGTGGTCGGTCCCGGTGAGGGCGGCGCGCTGCGCACCCGGTTGACGCACTCGCTGGAGGTCGCCCAGATCGGCCGGGGCATCGCTGAGGATCTCGGCGCCGACCCGGATCTGGTGGACGCCGCCGGACTCGCCCACGACATCGGCCATCCGCCGTTCGGCCACAACGGCGAGCAGGCGCTGGACGTGATCGCCGCGCCGTGTGGCGGTTTCGAGGGCAACGCGCAGACCCTGCGTATCCTCACCCGGCTGGAGCCCAAGGTGCTGGCCGAGGACGGCGCCAGCGTGGGGCTGAATCTGACCAGGGCGAGTTTGGACGCCGCGTGCAAGTACCCGTGGTCCCGACGCGCGGGCACGCCCAAGTTCGGCGTTTATCCCGACGATCTGCCGGTGTTCGGCTGGATGCGCGCGGACGGCCCGAACGGGCGGCGGTGTCTGGAGGCGCAGATCATGGACTGGGCCGATGACGTCGCGTACTCCGTGCACGACGTCGAGGACGGTGTGCTGGCGCACCGGATCTCGTTGGCGGTGCTGGCTGATCCGGCCGAGCGGGCGGCGGTCGCCGAGTTGGCCGCCAAGCACTTCTCTGCCGAACCGGTGTCCACAGTGGAGGCAGCGGCGACCGGACTGCTGGCGTTGCCGACGGTGGCCGAACTGGCCCGGCACGGTCACGACGGATCGCTGCGCGCGCAGGTCGCGCTGAAGCGGCTGACCAGCGAACTGGTCGGCCGGTTCGCCTCGGCCGCGGTCACCGAGACCCGCCACGCACAGGGCGCCGGCCCGCTCACCCGCTACGCGGCCGATCTGCTGGTGCCCAGCCGGGTGGCCGCGGAGGTGGCGTTGCTCAAGGCGTTGGCGCTGCGCTACGTGATGAGCGATCCGGACCGGCTCGCCCTGCAACGCCGTCAGCGTGAGCTGTTGGCCGAACTCGGCGACGCGCTGGTGCGGCGGGCGCCGGAGGCGCTTGAGCCGGTGTTCCGGCCGGCCTGGCAGGCCGCCGATGATGACGCCGGCCGATTGCGGGTGGTGGTGGACCAGATCGCCGCGCTGACCGACACTCAGGCGCTGCGCTGGCACGACACTCTGGTGGGCAGTGGACCGGGCGTCTTCCGCTGAGGGCGAACTGCCGGCCGGTGAACGTGATCGGTGGCACACTCGAAGGTATGAGTAGGTGCGGTCATGGGTAGCGGTTCGATGCTGCGGAAGGCGTTGCGGCGGCTGTTGGGCCGTCGGGTGCCGGCCGGCGTGGGCGGTCGGCCTCGCCGCGAGGGTGGCGCGGGTGGCGTCGGCGTGCGCGAACCCAGGCGGCCTAAGCCGAAGGGGCCGCGCGGCGATTCGGGCGCGGCGCCCATCCCGGATCCGCCGGTGGCCGCCACCCTGCCGGATCCCCGGCAGTAGCGGGCACGGGCGATGACGCGATCGGCGGTCGGTCAGCGGGTCGCGGACGCGCACCTGGCGTTCGCGCTGTCGCTGCACCGAGCCATCGCGCCGGACCCGAACGTCGCGGCCTGCCTGTCGCCCTACTCCGTGGCCAGTGCGCTCGGCTTGGCCGCGAGCGGCGCACGCGGCGACACCCGGGCCGAGCTGACCTCGGTGCTGCTCGGCGATCCCGATGGTTCGCTGACCGAACATGGCGCTGTGCTGGCCGAAGCGGCGTCGTTGGCCGCTGACGGGCGGGGTGAGCCGCCGACGCTGGGCGTGTCGAACACCCTGTGGGCCGCCGAAGGCTTGGCCGTGCACCGGAAATACACCGAGGACGTGCTGGCCTGGCCCGGCGGCGCGGTCCGGCAGGCGCCGTTTCACAGTGATCCAGACGGTTCGCGGAACATGATCAACTCGGCTGTGTCGGACACTACGCGCCGGCTGATCCGCGAGCTCATCCCGAATGGTGCCATCGATCGGTCCACAGTGGCCACCCTGGTCAACGCGCTGTACCTGAAAACCAGCTGGCGCAACAGTTTCCCTGAGCCCGCAACCGACTCGCGCCCGTTCCACACGCCCGGCGGCACGCGCTCGGCGCCGACCATGCGACTGGTCAAACGGCTCGACTACGCCGCGGTGGACGGCTGGCGGGTCGTCGTGCTGCCCGCGGCCGGTGGGGTCGACGCCGTCGTGCTGCTGCCCGACGCGCCGCTGGCGGACGCCGAACCGGCGTTGACCGGGCCCCGGCTGTCGGCCCTGCTTGCCGCGCCCCAACAGACCGAGGTCGAGCTGTACCTGCCGAAATTCCGGGTGACCGGCAAGGTTCCGCTGCGTCCGGTGCTGGAAAACCTCGGCGCACCAACGATGTTCACCCCGCGGGCTGATTTCACCGGGATCAGCGCCGAGCCGATCGCGGTGTCCTCGGTGTGGCACCAGGCGGTGCTGACCGTGGACGAACACGGGCTGGAAGGCGCGGCAGCCACCGCGCTGGTCATGGTGGCCATGGCGATGGCGCGCCGGCCCGAACCGGTGGTGTTGCGGATCGACCGGCCGTTCCTGGTGCTGGTTCGGCACCGGGCCAGTGGGGGCGGCTACTTCCTCAGCCGGGTAGTGGAACCCGGGTGAGCTTGTCGGGGTTGACCACGTCGTAGAGCGCGGCGAGCTTGCCGTCCCGCACCGCGAAGGTGGTGACCCGGTGGTCCAGCGGCGGATGATCGGCGTCGCCGGCCAGCGGCGGGAAGATCATCCCCAGATCGCCGTTGACCAGCACGAACCGCGGCGAGGACAGCGCCTCCGGCGAATAGCGGCGCAGTACGCCCAGCGAGAATCGAGCAACGTTGTCCGCGCCGGTGACGAACTGCCGGGCGGTGCGGGCCTTGCCGCCGCTGTCCCCGGTGAGCACCACGTGCGGATGCAGCGTCTCGATCACCGCCGCCAGATCGCCACTGGCCAGCGCGTCCATGAACCGGCTCAACACGGCGCGCTGCTGGACCAGCCCGACCCGGGCCGGCGGATCGGCGTCGGCCAGCGCCCGCCGGCCGCGCGAGGCGTGCTGCCGGGCCGCTTCCGGTGTGCCGCCCGACAGTTCCGCGATTTCCGCGAACGGCAGCCCGAACGCGTCGTGCAGGACGAACGCGACCCGCTGCTCCGGCGACAGCTGGTCGAGCACGACCAACGCGGCCATCCGCACGCCGTCATCCCGCACCGCGACGTCCTGCGGATCCTCGCCGTCCTGGCCCGGCAACGGGGTGATCAGCGGCTCGGGCAGCCACGGGCCGACGTACCGTTCGCGGCGCGCGGTCGCCGACCGCAGCCGGTCCAGGCAGATCCGGCCGACCACAGTGGTCAGCCAGGCCCGGAGATCGTGGATCTCCGCGCGGGCGGCCGGGGTGAGTTGGGCCAGCCGAAGCCAGCTTTCCTGCGCCGCGTCCTCGGAATCGGCGATCGAGGACGTCAGTCGGTACGCCACCGCGACCAGGTGCGGCCGGTGCTCGGTGAACTCGCGGGCGAGCGCGTCATCGGTGGTCGCCATGATGCCCCGATACTCTCACCACCGGGTGCTGGCCGGACCCGTAGACTCGCACGACGTGGCAGGGCGAATCCGGGAAAGCGATATCGCGCAGGTTCGCGAGCGGCTCCGGGTCGATGACGTCGTGGGCGAGTACGTGTCGCTGCGGCGAGCCGGCGGGGGCGCGCTGAAGGGCCTGTGCCCCTTCCACGACGAGAAGACGCCGTCGTTCAACGTGCGGCCGGCGCACGGCACGTTCCACTGCTTCGGCTGCGGCGAGGGCGGCGACGTGATCGCCTTCGTGATGAAGATCGAGCATCTGGGTTTCGTCGAGTCGGTGGAGCGGCTGGCCGACCGCGCCGGGATCCAGCTCACCTATGAGGGCGGCGGACCGAGCCCGGCCCGGGATCGCGGCACCCGCAACCGGATGATCGACGCGCACCGCGCCGCCGCCGAGTTCTACGCCGAGCACCTGGAATCCCCGGACGCGGCGAAGGCTCGCGAGTACCTGACCGAGCGCGGTTTCGATCAGGCGATGTGGCGGAAGTTCGGCTGTGGCTTCGCGCCCAGCGGCTGGAACAAGCTGACCCGGCACCTGCTCGGCCGCGGCTTCGAACTGGACGAGCTGTACAAGGCGCAGTTGGCCAAGGAAGGCCGGCAGGGGCCGATCGACCGGTTCCACCGACGGCTGCTGTGGCCGCTGAAGGATCTCGGCGGGGACGTGGTCGGGTTCGGCGCACGCCGGCTGTTCGAGGACGACCAGATCCAGGCCAAGTACCTGAACACCAGCGAGAGCCCGATCTTCAAGAAGTCTCAGGTGCTCTTTGGCATCGACCTGGCCAAGCGGGAGATCGCGAAGCGTCGGCAGGCCGTCGTGGTCGAGGGTTACACGGACGTGATGGCCATGCACGCGGCCGGCGTGCCGACGGCGGTGGCCGCGTGCGGAACGGCGTTCGGCGACGACCACATGACCGTGCTGCGCCGATTGTTGATCGACGACAAGTTCACCGAGGGCGAAGTGATCTTCACCTTCGACGGTGATGAGGCCGGCCTCAAGGCCGCGCTCAAGGCGTTCGAGGGCGATCAGCAGTTCGTTGGCAACACCTACATCGCGGTCGCGCCGGATGGCATGGACCCGTGCGATCTGCGGCAGACCAAGGGGGATCAGCAGGTTCGCGACCTGATCGCGCGGCGCCAGCCGCTGACCGAGTTCGCGATCCGCCGGCAGTTGGTCGACTACGACCTGGATTCGGTGGACGGCCAGGTCGCCGCCCTGCAGCGGATGGTGCCGTTCATCGCGCAGATCAAGAACTCGGAGAAGCGGGACGGCTGGGCGGCGAAGCTGGCCTGGTGGGTCGGTTGGGACGACGTGCCGATGGTGGTCGGGCGGGTGCGGCGCAACGCCGGCGTGGAGCCGGAGAAGCCGCGGCGGGCTCGCCGGCCGGCCGATCCGAACCAGGGTGCGCTCGCCGTCGAGGTGTCCGGGCTGGCGCGGCCGAACCCGGCCGATCCGCGGCTGCGAACCCAGCGCGAGGCGCTGAAAGTGGCGTTGCAGCAGCCGGAACTGGCCGGGCCGGTGTACGACGCGCTGCCCGACGACGCGTTCACCGAACCCGCCTATCTGGCACTGCACCAGGCGATCAAGGCCGCCGGCGGGGTGACCTCGGGGCTTTCCGGTGCGGCGTTGTCGGATGCGGTCGCCGGACACTGCGTCGACCCGACGGTGCGCGGGCTGCTGTCCGAACTGGTGGTGGAACGACTGCCGGTGCGCAGCGAGACCGACGTTCGGTATGTGTCGGCGATCCTGGCCGCGATGCAGCGCGAAGTCGTCGCCCGGCAGATCGCTGAGTTGAAGTCGCAGCTCAAGCGGCTGTCTCCAGTGGAGAAGCCGGAGGAGTTCCGCACCCTGTGGGGCGATCTGGTGGCGCTGGAGGAGTACCACAAGGGGCTGCTGTACCAGGCCGACGACGCGGTCCGGTGACCGAGGCAGCTATGAGCTCCTGGTGGCGAACGCTGGCCGACCGGTTCGCCGGCGGCGAGTTGCCGGCCGGATTTCCGGGTGCCCTGTCCGCGGACGAGATCGTGCTCGGCTGGGCTGAGCTGGCCGAGGGCGGGCAACTGGTCGCCACCTCGCTGGGGTTGTGGGTGCCCGACGGCGATTCGAGTCGGCGGGTCGGCTGGCACCTGATCAGCAAGGCCACCTGGCGCGGTGACCTGCTCGGTGTCATCGAGGCCGAACAGACCGGCACTGTTGAACCTGTCGGCGGAGTGGTGCTGCTGGCCGACCGGCCGGTGGTGCGGTACCGGCTGGCGCGGCCGGGGCGGCTGCCAGACGTCGTGCACGCGCGGGTGACCGGTTCGATCAAGTCCAGCCACCACCGTGATCTGCCGGGCGGCGGCGCGTGGTTCGTGCAGCGCCGGGTGCCGGGCCAGGATGGCGTGGTGCTCCAGGTCCGAGCCGATCCCGGCACCGAACCGGCTGCCGTGCGGTCGGTGGCCAGCCAGGTCGGGCAGCGGATTTTTCGGCCCGACGGCGAGCCGTAGCCATCCAACCGGCGAACAGGAGCGACATGGCGGCGACTGATCTTCTGGTGGATGCGTTCGACCGTGTGCGGGAGGTCGTTCTGGGGGCGATCGACGGGTTGACGCCGGATCAGTTGGCCTGGCGAATGGACGGCCAGACGAATTCGATCGGGTGGCTCGTCTGGCACCTGACTCGGGTCCAAGATGATCACGTGGCCGCGGCGGCGGACATCGACCAGGTGTGGACCGCGCGGGACTACGTCTCCCGGTTCGCATTGCCGTTCGATCGGCTCGACACCGGCTATGGCCACACGCCGGCCGAGGTGGCCGGTGTCCGGGGCCTGTCCGGCGATCTGCTGGCGGAGTACCACGAAGCGGTTCGCCGGCAGACGATCGAGTACGTGCGCGGTCTCGGCGACCGTGATTTCGACCGGATCGTGGACCGATCCTGGAACCCGCCGGTCACGCTGGCTGTGCGCCTGGTCAGTGTGATCTCCGACGACCTCCAGCACGCTGGCCAGGCGGCGTTCGTCCGGGGAATGCTGGACAGGCGGTAGTGACGTTTGAGGCGTCGTGGGTCGGGGACTCCTCTGGATGGGAAGACGATCCGTCCTCAGGAAGATGTGTTCATGAGTAAGTCACCTATCGCCAGCCCACTCGGCGAGCGCTCGCGGTGGCGATCCAGCGGCTGCGGCCGCGCATTGACGAGACCGACAAGACCGATCTGGTCTCGCAGGATCTGTTGATCGCGGTGGCGCGGGAGTTGGAAGAGGCGCACTGGATGTGGCAGGCCCAACTGGTCTGAGCCAGCCCAACCGGATGTCAGCGACTGTCCGGTTCGGACGACTGGAACAATCCCAGGCAAACAACAACCCCAGGTGCTCTGACCTGGTGTTTTGCTCCTCCAGCTGGACTCGAACCAGCAACCCTTCGGTTAACAGCCGAATGCTCTGCCAATTGAGCTATGGAGGAATGCTCAGTTGTCGGCCAGCCCCGCCAGCCGTGCCGAAAGCATAGCGCACCATCAACGGCGTCCTCACCCGCCCCGGCGTGCTCAGGTGGTCCGGGCGACCGCGAACACTCGCCGGAACGGGAACCAGGTGGTCCCGTCGGCGCGCGGCGGGTAGGCGACCCGCAGCCTGGGCGCGAGCTCTGCTTGGAACCGCAGCCACTGGTCGTCGTCCAGCGCGGCGCGAATGGGCCGCAGCGCCGTTCCGCTGATCCATTCGAGCACCGGGTCCTCGCCGGTCAACCGCTGCACGTAGGTGGTTTCCCAAGCGTCCACCTGGCAGCCGGCGTCGGCCAACAGGTCCGCGTAGCCCTCCGGTTCGAGCACCGCGTCTTCCTCGCGCAACGCCACCGCCGCCAGCGTCGACCGCCATTCGGCGCTGCTGACCAGTTCCCGAACCAGCGTGTGCGAGGGCGCGCCGAAGTTGCCCGGCACCTGGACGGCCAGCCAGGCATCCGAGGGCAGCGCGGTCACCCAGCGCCGCAACAGCGCCGGATGATCGGGCACCCACTGCAACACCGCGTTGGACACCACCACGTCGGTGTCCGGCTCCGGCCGCCAGTCCGCCACATCGCCGACCCGCGCGTCGATACCGCGTTCCCGCGCCTCGGCCACCATCTCCGGCGATGAGTCCAGCGCCTCGATGGCGGCCTCGGACCAGTGCCGGGCCAGGATTTCGGTGAGATTTCCCGGGCCGCAGCCCAGATCGACCACCCGGCGCGGTCGCCACGCGCCGATCCGATTGATCAGATCGTGGAAGGGACGGGCGCGCTGGTCGGCGAACGCCAGGTATGTCGTCGGATCCCACATGGTCATACCGTATATCCGTACTGTATGGGGGGCCCGGCCAACCTGCCCTCGTCGAGGCGGTCCGGCTGTCGGTCTGTGGTCACCGGGAGTTCATGTTCGTGCGGCACCGTTGCCGCGTGCCCGAACTGGATCGACGTACCGCGCTGCGGGCCGCCGGCATCGGCGCGGTGGCCTCGCTTGCCTCGTCGGCACTACCCGCCAACGCGAGCCCACTGGTAGCGCCCGACTTGCTGCGCCAAACCGGTCCGTCCGGCGCACCGCCGGTGCTGGGCCTGCACTCCACCTTTGGCGACGACCCATCCAGGCAGGCGGTGCTGTCCTGGATCACCGACTCACCTGTGCGTCGGCCGCGGGTTCGACTCGGCACCCCGACCGGCGGGTTCGGCCACACCGTCGACGCCGACACCACCACCTACCTGGACGCGGCCAGCGGCCGTGAGATCCTGGTGCACCATGCTCCGGCCGCCGGTCTGCGGCCGGACACCGGCTATATCTACCAGGTGCGGCAAGGAGACGCGCGGTCCG
>DASZLR010000111.1:0-10887 GCA_035552275.1 Pseudonocardiaceae bacterium
AGCCCGTGTAACGGCTTGTGGTGCGCACTTGGCGAACACCCTTCGCAGAGCAGGTTGTGGCCAGGGGCGGGATCGAACCGCCGACCTACCGCTTTTCAGGCGGTCGCTCATACCAACTGAGCTACCTGGCCAAAAGGCGGCCGACCAGAACTGGCCAGCCGCCCGTGGCGACCCAGACGGGACTCGAACCCGCGACCTTCGCCGTGACAGGGCGACGCGCTAACCAACTGCGCCACTGGGCCTTGTGCGTGATGCCGTGCTCCCAACGGGGTTCGAACCCGTGCTACCGCCTTGAAAGGGCGGCGTCCTAGGCCACTAGACGATGGGAGCCCGGCCGGCTCGGTGAACCGACCGACCGTGCTTCCAACGTCTCCGCTGGCAGCAGGAGAAGCATAGGGCACGAGCGCACGGCACCCAAAACGGGTTCCGGTGTGCGCCGGTCCGTGGTGCGACCAGCGATGTCACCGGCACAGTCACCGGCAGTATCACCAGCCACCTGTGACCGGCGACCGGTGCGCCGGCTACCGCACTACCGGTGGTGTTCCGTCGTCGTCCGGGGCCAGGCCCAGCATTTCCAGCAGGAGCCGGCAATCCTGGGCGTCGCGCGCACCGCGGGCGACGGCGAGTCGGGCTCGCCGCACCTGATCGGTGGACACCCGCGTTGGATCGCCGTGTCGCTGGCTGGGGATGTCGGTGGAGTGGCGAGGCACGGCTTCGTCCTCGGTCCACAACCACTTCCGGAGGTCAAGGGATCCGCTCATGGAAGCCTCCCTGCTCGGGTTTCCCAGCGAGGCTAGTTCGCGGGAGGGCAGGTGCGCAGCACCCAGCGGGGTGATTCCGTACGAACGGAACGTAGCCAAGGCAACTATCCAGGTCGCCCGTTTGCCGGCATGCGCTTCGGCACCCGGTGTGCTTGGCCACATTTCTTGACACATCACCCCTACGCACCCTCAAGTAGCTTCGTCTCCAACGTAGAGCGACGTGACGTAACTCCTGGTGTACTCCTACCCCCTAGGGGTATAGGGTGGCGATCGGCATCGACCCGTCGAAAGGATGTTTCCGTGGCCCTCAGCGACAACTTCACCGCTACCTACACCGTCACCGGTATGACGTGCGAGCACTGCGCCGCCTCGGTCACTGAGGAACTGACTGAGCTGACCGGCGTGACCGGCGTCAAGGTCGACGTGGCCACCGGGGCCGTCACCGTCACCAGCGAGCACGAGCTCTCGCAGGACGACGTCGCCAAGGCGGTCACCACCGCCGGCTACCAACTGGCAGCGTGACCCGCATGTCCGCACCGCCGCAAGCCGAGCCCAACCAACGGGTCGAACTGGACATCACCGGGATGACCTGCGCGTCCTGCGCGGCGCGGATCGAACGGAAGCTCAACAAGCTCGACGGCGTGCGCGCCGCGGTGAACTTCGCCACCGAGCGCGCCACCGTCAGCCACGGGGACGCCATCAGCGTGGACCAGCTGATCGCCGCCGTCGAGTCGGCCGGATACCAGGCCAGGCCGCCGAAGCCGGCCGACCAGCCCGACGACGCCGCCGCCCGGCCCGGATCGGATCTCGGGTTGCGGCTGGTCGCGTCCGCGGCGCTGACCGTGCCGGTGCTGGTGCTGTCCATGGTGCCGGCGGCGCAATTCCCGATGTGGCCGTGGCTGGCCCTGGTGCTGGCCACCCCGGTCGCGGTGTGGGGCGCGCTGCCGTTCCACCGCGCCGCGCTGACCAATCTGCGGCATGGCAGCGCCACCATGGACACCCTGGTCTCGCTGGGCGTCTCGGTCGCCTACCTGTGGTCGGTGTACGCGCTGGTGGTCGCCGGGTCGGGCGATCTGTACCTAGAGGTCGCCGCCGTGGTGACCAGCTTCCTGCTGTTCGGCCGCTGGCTGGAGGCCCGCGCCAAGCGCAGCGCCGGCGCTGCGCTGCGGGCGCTGCTGGAGCTGGGCGCCAAAGATGTGACCGTGCTGCGCGAGGGCCGGGAGCAGCGGGTCCCGGTCAGCGAACTGGCCGTGGGCATGGACTTCGTGGTCCGGCCGGGCGAGAAGATCGCCACCGACGGAGTCGTCCGCTCCGGCACCTCGGCCCTGGACCGCTCGCTGCTCACCGGCGAGTCGGTGCCCGAGGAGGTCGGCCCCGGCGCGGCCGTGGTCGGCGGCACGGTCAACGTGGGCGGCCGGCTGGTCGTGCGGGCCACCAAGGTCGGCGCGGACACCCAGCTCGCCCACATGGCCCGGCTGGTCGAGCGGGCGCAGTCGGGCAAGGCCGAGGTGCAGCGGCTGGCCGACCGGGTGTCCGCGATCTTCGTGCCGGTGGTGGTCGGCATCGCGGTGTGCACGCTGGCCGGCTGGCTGCTGACCGGCGGCTCCGCGCACACGGCGATCACGGCCGCCGTCGCCGTGCTGGTCATCGCCTGCCCGTGCGCGCTGGGTCTGGCCACCCCGACCGCGCTGCTGGTCGGCACCGGCCGGGGCGCGCAACTGGGCATTCTGGTCAAGGGACCGGAGGCGCTGGAGTCAACCCGGCGGGTGAACACCATCGTGCTGGACAAGACCGGCACCGTCACCACCGGCGTCATGCGGGTGGTCGATGTGATTGTCGCCACATCGGTGACCACTCGGGTCGAGCTGCTCCGGCTGGCCGGCGCGGCGGAGACCGGATCGGCGCACCCGGTGGCGGCGGCGATCGTGGCCGCCGCGCTGGCCGAGTACGGCGAACTGCCCGCGCTGGCCGAGTTTCGCAGCCTGGACGGGCTCGGCGTGACCGCCCTGGTCGACGGCCGCCAGGTCGTGGTCGGCCGGCCCAGGCTGCTGGCCGAACAGGGCATCTCACTGACCGACGAACTGGCCGCCGCCGTCCGCCGTGCCGAGGCGGCCGGCCGCACCGTGGTCGCGATCGCCTCCGACGGCGTGCCGCAGGGCCTGGTGCTGGTCGCTGACGCGGTCCGGCCGAGTAGCGCTGCCGCGGTGGCCCGGCTGCGCGCGCTGGGCCTGTACCCGATCCTGCTGACCGGCGACAACGCCGCCGTCGGCAGGTCGATCGCCGCCGAGGTCGGCATCGCGCACCGCGATGTGATCGCCGAGGTGCTGCCCGAGGAGAAGGCGGCCGTGGTCGACAAGCTGCGGGCCGACGGCTGGGTGGTGGCGATGGTCGGCGACGGCGTCAACGACGCGCCCGCCCTGGCCACCGCCGACCTCGGCCTGGCCATGGGCACCGGGTCCGACGTGGCCATCGAGGCCGGCGACCTGACCCTGGTGCGTGGCGACCTGCGGTCTGCCGTGGACGCCATCCGGCTGTCCCGACGGACCCTGCGCACGATCAAGCAGAACCTGTTCTGGGCGTTCGCCTATAACCTCGCCGCGCTCCCGCTGGCCGCCGCCGGACTGCTCAATCCGATGATTGGCGCGGCCACGATGGCGATGTCGAGTGTGTTCGTGGTGAGCAACAGCCTGCGGCTGCGTCGGTTCCAACCCCTGTCTGAGCAGGGCTGACGGTGGCCTGGACGTGACGATTAACCGAACAATAGGTTGATCGGGACAAGAATTTTCCGGCGCGAACCCCTCCCGTTCCGGCGATCGGCGTGTCAGAATTTCATTGCTGACACACCCCCGGTCAGCGCCTGTGGAGATCCCCTCCAGCCCCCGCGTTCCTCCCCCTGGCGCGGGGGCTCTCCGCTGTCCAGGGCACCTTTGCGCGATTGGCGCGTCCGGACAGTTCGGCGCGACGCAATGGTTCGCACACTAGGCCGAATGCCGATTCGCGATTAGGCCGTTCGGCGGTAATCCGTGGGAAACCGCACACCCCCGCGACCGCGCCGCAACCGAACCGTTATCGTGTGCGGCGTGGCAATACCTTCACTAGGCGGCAGAGCGATCAAGACCGGCCGGCACCGGCCGGTGGCGGCCGAGGCGGATCCGCACGCTCCCGGTCGGGAGCTGGAGTCCTATCTCGCGGCGCTGTCACCCGAGGCAGAGGCCGAGACCACCGCGACCGGCGGCCGATTCGGCAACGCGCAGGTCTATCAGCTCCGGCTGCCGCTCATCGCCAACGAGCAGCTCCGCGAGCTGGCCAACGCCCAGGGCACCGCCCCGCTCGCGCTGGCTCAGGAATGGATCATGCAGCGGCTCCGGTACGAGTTCGCCCAGCACGAGCGGCAGACGAACGGACAGCGGGCCCAGTACTGATCGGGGCCGTACCAGGCGCCCCAACACAAGTACCGCCGCACGATCCCCGCAACCGGAACGGGCCCCACTCTCGGCGAGAGTGGGGCCCTTGGCATTCCGTCAGCGTTGGCGGATCACGCCGGGTGAACGTTCTGGGCCTGCGGACCCTTGGTCCCCTGGCCAACCTCGAACGTCACCTTCTGGTTCTCCTCCAGAGTCTTGTAACCGTTCGTCTGGATCTCGGAGTAGTGCACGAACACGTCCGGTCCACCGTCGGCACGCTGGATGAACCCGTAGCCCTTCTCCGAGTTGAACCACTTGACGGTTCCCTCTGCCACGCCCGCCTCCTCGCAGGATCAGCTGGAACTGCACCGTGCAGCCCCCGGCCGTTCCCGGGCCGTTCCTTGATCTCAGGCGAGAAGACAGAACGCCCGCGCATCGTTCCGCGAGCGTGTGAAGCACGAACACGGCAACTACGGCCTGCGGCAGAGTTTAGCGGTTTGCCGGGCCACGCACTACCACGTGATACAGCCCGTTTCAGGTGAGGTCGCGGGAATACCCTCAGGGCGCGACAGCGACCCGGTTCGCGCCGACCCTGGCCCGTTCTCGCCAGTTGCGCGCCTTCGTCCGATTGCCACAGACGCGCATGGAACACCATGTGCGCGACCGGTTACGGGATCGGTCGAAGAATGCCCAGCGGCATTCCGCGGCGGCGCAGATCTTGACCCGTTCCCAGTCGCCGAGGACGGCCAGTCGGGCACTGGCGGCGAGCACCACGCCGGCCGCGTCCGAGCCGACCAGCACCGGCTGGCCGTTCACCAGATCGACCTGCAGCGCCCCGGCCAGCCGCCGGTCGTTGATCAGGCCGACGCCGGCCGTGGCCCGCAGCGCGTCGCGCACCAGCCGGGCCTGCGCGCGACTGCCGGGTTCGGGGACTTCCTGCCGGCGCGCCCAGGTGAGCCAGGCGGCCTCATCGAGCAACACGTCGGTGCCCGATTCGATATCCAGGGTGTTGAGGAAGGCGAGCACGAGCTGGACATCCCGACCATGATCGGAATCCTGGTCCAGATCTGGGTGACTCCATCCGGTTTCCGGCCGAGCGTGCGCTGCGGCATCGACACCGTTCACAACCCCACTGTAGGGAACCGCGGCCCGGTCAGCGTCCGTGGAGGTCACGCCATCGTTGGATCACGTCGGCGATCTGCCCGCTCAGAAAGCCGAAGAACTCGGCGCTCTCGGCCAGCCGCTCGCCGGCCGGGGTGTCCCGGCCGACCGAGTCGGCGCCTTCGGCGAGGGCGTCGTGCCAGGTCCGCAGCACCTTGTCCCGGCGGCTGATCGGTTCGTACCAGGGGTCGTCGAACAAGGCGTAGTGGTCGCTGCGGGCGCCCGGCTCGCGGACCCGCTGGATCATCTCGACCTGGCCGAGATAGCGCACCGCGCCGGAGATCGCGGCCGGGCTGACCTGGAGGAACTCGGCCAGTTCGGTGGCGGTGCGGCGGCCGTCGTCGGCGACCAGCAGGGCGCCGAACACCCGAGACGGCATCCGGGGCATGCCGGATTGGGTGAGCAGTAGCGCGAACCGCTCGGCGAACCGCCGCGCCGCGTCGGCCTGGTTGTCCCGCCCCGGTTGCTCTCGGTCCCGTTGATCTCGTGCCGCCACGGCCGCAATCCTCTCCGATCGGTGTCCCCCTCCCCAAAGTTCCAGAGCGTTTTGTAACTTCACGAACTTGTGAAGTAAGTGTACCTTCGCACCCATGACGAACGCCATCTCCGTTTCCGGCCTGCACAAGTCGTTTGGCCGGACCCGCGCGCTGGACGGCCTGGATCTGACCGTCGCCACCGGCGAGGTGCACGGATTCCTCGGTCCCAACGGGGCCGGCAAGTCGACCACCATCCGGGTGCTGCTCGGCCTGCTGCGCGCCGACGCCGGTCAGGTGCGGCTGCTCGACGGCGACCCGTGGCGGGACGCGGTGTCCCTGCATCGCCGGCTGGCTTACGTGCCCGGCGACGTCACGCTGTGGCCGACGCTCTCCGGCGGCGAGGTGATCGACCTGCTCGGCCGGCTGCGCGGCGGGCTCGACCAGAAGCGGCGCGCCGAACTCCTGGAACGCTTCGACCTCGATCCGACCAAGAGGGGCCGGGCCTACTCCAAGGGCAACCGGCAGAAGGTCGCGCTGGTCGCCGCGCTCGCGTCCGACGTCGAGCTGCTCATCCTGGACGAACCCACCTCCGGTCTCGATCCGCTGATGGAAGAGGTTTTCCGGGAGTGCATTGTGGACGAACGGCGGGCCGGTCGGACAGTGTTGCTGTCCAGCCACATTCTGGCCGAGGTCGAGGCACTGTGCGATCGGGTGAGCATCATCCGCAACGGCCGGACGGTGGAGAGCGGCAGCCTGGCCGAGCTGCGGCACCTGCGCCGCACCGCCCTCTCGGCGGAACTGGCCGGCGATCCCGACGGCCTCGCCGACCTGCCGGGCGTGCACGATCTGAGCATCGAGGGCAATCGGGTGCGCTGTGAGGTGGACACCGCGCATCTCGACGCGGTGCTCGCCGTGCTCGGCAAGGCCGGCGTGCGCGGGCTGACCAGCCAGCCGCCCACCCTGGAAGAGCTGTTCCTCCGCCACTACGACGACGCTCCGCGCACCGCCGAGCAGCCGGCGAGTGCCGGGGCGGTGCGCTGATGAACGGCTCGCTCACCGGCGCCGGCGCGCTGGCCCGGTTCGGCTTCCGCCGGGACCGGATCATGCTGCCGCTGTGGCTGTATCTGTTGGCGGCCACCGTGTTGGGCACGGCCTGGAGTTTCCAGCAGCTGTACCGGACGCCCGCGCAGATCGCCGCGTTCGCGGCCGGCATCACCGGCAACGCCGCCGTGATCTCGATCACCGGGCCGGCCTACGACCTGACCAGTCTCGGCAGCCTGGTGATGTGGCGGGTCGGCACCTGGGCCGGGGCGTTCACCGGACTGATGAGCCTGCTGCTGGTGCTCCGGCACACCCGCGCCGAGGAGGAGGCCGGGCGGCTGGAGCTGGTCGGCTCGACCGTGGTCGGCCGACACGCCGCGCTGACCGCCGGTCTGGTGATCGCGGGCGCGGCGAACGTGCTGATCGGGGCGGTGAACGCGGTGGGACTGATCGCGTTCGGGCTGCCGGTGGTCGGCTCGCTCGCGCTCGGCCTGTCGATGTGCCTTACCGGCTGGGTGTTCGCCGCGTTGGCGGCGCTGGCCGCGCAGCTCACCGAGAGCGCCGGCGCGGCGCGGGGCCTGGCGGCCAGCGTGCTCGGCGTCGCCTTCCTGTTGCGGGCCGCCGGCGATGCCGGCGCGACCGGCGGCCTGGGCTGGCTGTCCTGGATTTCGCCGCTGGGCTGGGGACCACGGTTGCGGCCGTTCGCCGACGAACGGTGGTGGGTGCTGGCGATTCCGCTGCTCGCGACGCTCGTGCTGACGGTCGGCGCCTACGCGCTGATCAGCCGGCGTGACTTCGGCGCCGGCCTGCTCGCCAGCCGGCCCGGCCCGGCGGTCGCGGCGCGCTCGTTGGCCAGCCCGCTGGCGTTGGCCTGGCGGCTGCACCGGGGCGCGCTGATCGGCTGGACCACCGGATTCGCGGTGTTCGGCGCGGTGATCGGCAATCTCGCGCCCAGCATCGCCGGCATGCTACGCAGCAGCCCCCAAACGGCGACCATCATGGCCCGGCTGGGCGGTCAGGGCGGCCTCACCGATCTGTTCCTGTCCGCGATGTTCGGCCTGTTCGGCCTGGTGTCCTCGGCCTACGCGGTGCAGGCGACGCTGCGGCTGCGCACCGAGGAGAGCGGCCAGCGGACCGAGCCGTTGCTGGCCACCGGCGTCGGTCGGATCCGTTGGGCGGCAAGCCATGTGGTGCTCGCGCTGGCCGGCACCGCGGTGCTGTTGCTGGCCGCCGGGCTGACCGCCGGGTTGGTCGAGGGCGCGCACGACGGCACTGTCGGGCACACCCTCGGCCGAGTGCTCACGGCCGCGTTGGTGCAGGTTCCGGCGGCCTGGGTGCTCGCCGGGGTCGGCGTGCTGCTGTTCGGTGTGCTGCCTCGGTTCGCTGTGGCCAGTTGGGCGGCGGTGGTGATCGTGGTGCTGCTCGGCGAGCTGGGGTCGACGCTGCGGCTGCCCCAGGCGGTCCTGGACGTCTCGCCGTTCACGCACGTGCCCAAGCTGCCCGGCGGCGCCGTCACCGGCACGCAAATGGTCGGGCTGGTCACTGTGATCATTGTGGCCGCGGTGCTGACCGTCGTTGGCCTGGTTGGGTTCCGGCGCCGGGACATCGACACCCAGTGACCGCTACAACGACCAGCGGTGTGGGCTTTCCGGGGTGTCCAGCCAGATCTCCTGGTGATCGCCGTCGACGGTGACGCCGAACCGGTCGCGGCGCGGCCGGCCCAGCTCGATCCACCGCACGTGGGCCGCTTCGGCGAGATCCCACAGCCGGCGCGGCCCGCCCTGGGTGACCCACTGCCGGCTGCCCTCGGCGTGCCGGCGCGCCCAGGAGCCATCCGGATGCACCAGCCAGAAGATCCGGTCCGCACCGCCGAGCGCGGCCACCTCGGGCAAGGCCAGGCCGGCGAAGAACTCGAACGGGTTGGTCGGCGCGAGGTGTTCGGCGATGGCCCGCAGGGGTGTCCTGGTGTGTGTCAGCCCGGTGCCCGCGCGTCGGATCAGGTCCTCGGCGCTGGGCGCGCGGTGCGCCCGCAGCGGCATGAACCGGCCGTCCTCGGCGAGCACCCGCCCCCGGCCGCGGCCGTCCTCGGCGGCCACCAGGCGCACCATGCCAGCCCCCAGCGGCCGGTTCAGCGTGGTCAGCACCAGGCCGCCGGGCTTGGTCTGCGCCAGCCAGGCCGGCGGAATCCGGGACACCGCGCAGGTGGCGAGCACCCGGTCGTAGGGCGCGTTGCCCGGATGGCCTCGGGCGCCGTCGGCCGGCTCGCAGGTCGGCCGGTAGCCCATGGATTCCAGGTTGTCCCGAGCGGAGCGCACCAGATCGGGGTCAACGTCCACAGTGGTCACCCGGTCCGCGCCCTGGCGGCGGCAGAGCAGCGCGGCGTTGTAGCCGGTGCCGGTGCCGATCTCCAGCACCCGGTCGTGCTCGTCGGCCCGCAGCGCCTCCAGCATGATCGCCATGATCGTCGGCTGGCTGGACGAACTGGTCGGCACACCGGACACCGCGCCGTCCCGGCGGGCTGTCTCCCACCGTGACGGATCGCCGTCAAGCTGGGTGACCAGCACCCGGTCGGCGTAGACCCGGCCGAGCCAGTCGGCGTCGGTGTCGGCGACCGCAGCCCACTGGCCGGCCGGCAGCGGGCGGAAGAACCGGTGCAGGAACCGGTGCCGGGGAACCTCGGAAAAGGCGGCGTGCCAACCGGAATCGGTGAGTGCGCCGGTGCTCGCCAGGTGCCGCACCAGCCTTCGACGCCGCCGATATGCCTCGGTCCGCGGATCGTGCGAAGTCCTCATGACACCTCAACGGTACGTGACTGAAACCACACCTGTCTGGGTGCAAGCAGACCGCTTGCAGGAGCTAGCACTTTGGCGTAACGTCGAGGACGAGGAACGGAGGTGACCGGTGGACAGCGATGAGCGCAGCGACCACGCGGGCCGGGCCATCGACGCCATCGACATGGTGGCCGATCTGGGCAAGGAGCTCACCAAGGACATCGGCGAGTACATCCGCCAGCAGCGTGAGCACGCCAGCATCTCGGTGCGCCAGTTGGCAAAGCTCACCGGAGTGTCCAATCCGTACTTGAGTCAGGTCGAGCGCGGACTACGCAAGCCGAGTGCGGAGATTCTGCAGCAGATCGCCAAGGGACTCCGGATCTCGGCCGAGGCGCTGTACGTCCGGGCCGGCATTCTCGACGAGCCGGCCGGCGGCCCGGTCGCCGACGCGATTCGGGTAGCCGTCGAGCTGACCGAACGGCAGAAGCAGGTTCTGCTGGACATCTACGAAACGTTCCTGCGTAACAACGGCAAGGCGCGGTCCACAGCGACGGGGTCCGATGTGGACGGTTCTGAACAGGTTGAGCGGACCCCCGATCCGGAGGAATGAACCATGCCCACCATCCCCACCATCGAGGACGTCCGGAAGGCCGGCGAGCAGCTGCGCGGCGCGCTGAACGACGCCTTCGAGCAGGCTCGCGGCCAGGTCGCCGAGCGCACCGAGTCGGTCCGCTCGCTGCTGGACGAGCTGCCCCGCGACGTGACCACGCTGCGGCAGAAGCTGGACCCGGCGGAGCTGCGCAAGCTGATCGACAAGTACACCGAGGAGACCGACAAGTACACCGCGACGGTCGCCGACTCGGTGTCCAAGCTGTTGCAGGACGTGTCGGTGCAGGCCGAGAAGCTGTACCACGAGCTGTCCGAGCAGGGCGAGCAGACGCTGGACAAGCTGCGCACCCAGCCGCAGCTGAAGAAGATCATCGAGCAGTTCGACCAGGCCGTCGAGGTCGGTCGGCACCGCGCCGAGGCCGCCGTCGAGGACGCCCGGGAGATCGCCGACGAGGTGCTCGGCCGGGCCGGCCTGCGGTCCGGCAAGCCCGCGGTGACCGTCGTGCCGTCGGCGGAGGACAAGCCCGCCGCCGAGCAGCCGGCCAAGCCCGCGTCGAGCAGCAAGGCGACCACGACCACGCGGAAGACGACGACCGCGACCCGCAAGCCGGCCGCGACCAAGCCCGCGACCACCCGCAAGACCAGCACGAACGAGTAAGGTTGG
>DASZLR010000112.1:0-29465 GCA_035552275.1 Pseudonocardiaceae bacterium
ACCACGCCCTCGTCACCCTGAATCGCCAGATCAGCGTCGTGGGCGGCTTTCAGCGCGTCCGCGTTGATCCCGGTCATTCCGTGGTGCACGTCCATGAACTGAGGCATGGTCGCCACCTCCGTTTCGGGTTGAGAGGGCGCCAGTCTAAGCCCGAGCACGCCGGAAAGCAGGGCCAAAGACGCTGGTCATGCGCGGTCGGTCAACCGGAACGGTGTCGCCGGAAACGCCGGCGTGGTCCGGCCGGATCGCCCGTCACGCTGGCCGCGATCACTACCGCCTGTCATCAACCGTCCGGCGCTGGCCCAGGTCCGCGCGGTGGCGGGCGACCCGTCCACCACTGCCGTGGACCTCCGCCGCCATATCGGCCAACCGCTGGTTTCCGAAGGCACGTCGCTGACTGAGGGGATCGGCTCGTATCCTGATGGTTGTGGCTGAGGACGAGGAACTGGCCGAACCCGGTCAGCCCGATCCGTGGGCCGCGCGGCTGCCCGGCCAGGAATGGGTGCCCGCTTACCTGGTCTCCCGGTTCGCCGCGCAGTACCGCGTCATTGTCGAGGTGTTGCTGGAGGCCCAGGACACCAGCCTGACCGGAGTGTCCTTCGACGAGGTGCTGGGCCGGGTGCGGGCGCACCTGACGGATCGGCTCGGTCCGACCGTCGTCGACGAGCTGACCACCGGCGACGGATTCAATCTCGACGGCCGGCTGGACCGGCTCGTCAAGTGGGGTGTGCTGACCCGCTGGCAGGATCCGGCGCACACCGGCGAGGACTTCCTGCGTCGCCGCGATCGTTACCAGCTCACGCCCGCGGCGGCCCGGTTGCACGTGTTCTGGACCCGGGATGTGGAGTCCGACGAGGACACGGCCGCGGACCTGACGCTGGCGCCACGGGCGATCCACGACCGACTGGTGATGTTCGCCGACGCCGTCCGCGAGCGGCGCTATCCACCGGCGGCGAACGAATACCAGCAGATCATCGCGTTGCACCAGGCGATGGCGGTCGCGGCGCGCAGCTGGCAGCGCAGCCTTGCCCACGCCCTGTCCGGCGGGCCCGATCCCGACAAACAGGAAGTGTTGTGGCGCACCCTTCAGTCCTATGTGGGCATGTGGGGCGAGCAGGTTGACGTGCACACGCCGCGGATCGCCGCGCTGGTGGCCGAACTGAGTCCGGTGCTGACCGAACCGGTGTGGCGGGCGTGCGTCCGCGCCGCTCTCGCCGAGGGCGCCACGGATGAGCTCATCGACAGCCAGGCGGCGCGGTGGTCGCGGACCTGGACCGCGTTGTCGGGTTGGTTCTCGGGCGCGGAGGCGCAGGCCCGGCGGCTGCGCCGGCAACTGCGCGATCTGGTCGCGCCATGGGCCCGCAACATGCACATCCTGATGGACACCGGTGGTGCGGTCACCCGGCGGGGTGATCTGCTCCGGTTGGCGCGGGCGATCGAACGGGCGCCCGATGACGAGACCGCCTGGCGGATGTGGGACACCGCCACCGGCGTGTTCTCGGCCCGGCATCTGCTGGTGCCGGCTGAGGCCGCCGACGACCACACCCGGTCCTGGGCCGAGGCGCCGGCGGCGCCGATCACCGCGCGGTTCCGCGAGCAGGGCGCGAAGGCCGCGGTCGGCCGCCGGCCCAACCGGCTGGACTACTCCGCCGGCCGGGCGGCGGCCCGCCGGGCCCGCGCCGCGGCGCTGGCGGCACGGGCCGACGCGGAAGCGTCGCTGCGGGCCCGGTCCGGCACCCGGCTGGCCGACTGGGATCCGTTGTCGGAGCAGGAGTTGGACTTGCTGCTCGAACTGCTCGGCATGTCCAGGAAGACCGGCGGCGACAGCGCGCGGACGGCGGTCACCGGAGATGGGAGATGGCGGATCACCCTGACGCCGCCCAACGGCGGCCCCGCCACCACGGCCGTGCGCAGTCCACAAGGGACACTGGTGACGGTCAACTGGCGGTTCGAGTTGGAGCCGGCGCGGTGAGCCGGGACGCGCTGGAACGGCAGCGCGCGTTCACCGGCCTGCTGGCCAATCCGGTGCTCGACGGGCGTCGGCATCCGGAGTTGTTCGCGCTGGTGCGCAATCCGCGACACCGGCCGGTGCTGATCGAGTGGTTCGCGTCCCGGTTGGGCTATCGGCTGGTGGTCACCGATGTCGCGGCCCGGCTGTTCCGGTTGCCGCTGGGCGACACCGTGCTGGCGGCCCGGCGATTCGCGGCGCCGTCGCGTCGGGTCCTGGTGCTGGCCATCCTCGCCGCCGCCGGCGCGGAGGACGCCGACGACGTCACGACGACCCAGGACCTCTCCGACCGGGTACGCGCGCTGGCCCAGCACGAGGACGTCGACCTCGCGCCGTATGAATCCGACCGGTTCGCCGAGCGCCAGCTGTTCGTGAAGGCGGTGCGCCTGTTGGTGGACGCCGGCGCGCTGCGGCCGATCGGCCGGGACACCGAAGACCAGCGCGAAGGCTGGGCGCATCGCCGGGATCGGATCGGCGGCGCGTACGAGGTGGAGCGGGAACTGCTGTTGCGCATGGTGGATCCGGTCGCGCTGCGCGCTGCCCTGAGCCTGGGCGGTGAGCCCGGCGACGACCGGGAGGCCGCCAACGACTCGGCTGCCCGGTTCAGCCTGATGCGCAGACTCCTGGAGCTGCCGGTATGCCTGCTGGCCGACCTCACCGAGTCCGAACGCGCGTATCTGGCCAGCCAGCGGTATCGGGTCCTGGCGTGGTGCGCGGAGATGACTGGATGGGTGGTGGAGCAGCGGGCCGAGGGCCTGGCCCTGATCGCCACCGATGAGGACGACACCGATCTGCCGTTTCCCCGGCAGCGGGCGGTGGACTTCGCCACCCTGATGGTGTTGGACGAGTTGCTGGCCCATCAGGACGCCGGTGGCCTGCTCGACGATGAGCGGCTTGATCGCGCGGCGGCCGCGGTGCGGGTCCGACACCCCAGGGCGATGACGAAGGAACTCAGCACGGACCCGGCGGTGCGCGAGCGTGCGGTGGATGTGTTGCGCGCCTTGGATCTGCTGCGTCCAGCCGCACACCCCGGCACCTGGTGGCTGACCCCGGCGGCGGCCCGGTTCCGCAATCCGACGGTGGTCTCCGCGACGTCCGGTTTCGATGAGAACGAGGAACTATGACCACGCCGTTCACCGACACCGCGGCACTGGGGCCGGCGTGGCTGGCGGCCGCGACCGGCGGTGGCCTGCCGGAACCCACCAGGTCTCGCTGGCAGCCGCTGCGGGTCGGGATCGTCAACC
This sequence comes from Pseudonocardiaceae bacterium, assembly GCA_035552275.1. GTDB lineage: Bacteria > Actinomycetota > Actinomycetes > Mycobacteriales > Pseudonocardiaceae > DASVLX01. Next base: position 3,253 of record DASZLR010000112.1, read on the forward strand.
TGTGGGAGTACGACGACGCCGAGTTCTGGTTCGCCGACGGGCGTTTGGTGCTGCGCGGCGGCAACGGCGCGGGCAAGACCAAGGTCCTCGAACTGACCACGCTGATGCTGTTGCGCGGCGAGATCACCGCGTCGGTGCTGGACCCCTTCGGCTCCCAACACCGCACGATGCGGTTCAACCTGCTGCCCACCGGTGAGGGCGACGATCCGCGCGAGCCGGCTGACTCCGGACTCGGCTATGCCTGGGTCGAGTTCGGTCGCCGCGACGACCAGGGCGAGCTCGAGTTCTTCGTGTGCGGCATGGGTGCCAGCGCCCGGCGTGGTTCCGGAACGAGCGGCGTCAGTACCTGGCATTTCGTCACCGAGGGACGGCCCGGCAAGGATTTCACCCTGCTGACCGGCGGTCGGGCGGTCGATCAGAAGGACCTGAAGAAGATCGAGGGCGTGTGGGTACCCGGCACGGCGACGGCGTACCGGGCCCGGCTCGCCCACGATCTGTTCCGGCTGGCCCCTGAGTCGTATGACAACCTCACCGAGCTGCTCAAGCAGTTGCGCAAGCCCAAACTCGGTGAACGGCTGAATCCGGCCAGCCTCGCCGAAACGCTGCGCGAGGCGCTGCCGCCGCTGGCTGGGCACGAGATCAACCAACTCGCCGAAGGCTGGGATCACCTGGAGCAGCTGCGTCGGGCAGTCGAGCAGACCGAGGCGGCGGCCACCGCGGTGGCGCGGTTCGTCCGCGGCGGGTGGCGACCCTGGGCGCGAGTCGTGCTACGCCGCCGGGCCGACGAGTTCGCCACCGCCACCACGACCTTGGACAACACCACCCGCGAGAAGACCAAGGCGCAGAACTCCCTGAAGTCGGCTCAGTCCGAGGTGAGCACGGCCGAGCAACAGCTGAAAGAGTCCAAACAGGACAAGCAGGATCGGGACACCGAGCTGCGCGCGCTGCTGGACTCGCGGCCCTACCAGGACGCGGTGGCGGCGGCCGAGCGGGTCGAGGCGCTGCGGGAGACCGTGACCAGCCTGGGGAAGCAGTCCGACGCTGTCGGAGCCCGGGTGGGCCGGGAGTGGGCGGCGGTCGAGGGCGCTCGAACGAAGGCCGAGGCGGCCCGGCGGGCGGCCGGCGAGGCTGAGCGCACAGTGCGCGCCACGAGCGAATCCGTGCGTGCCGCCAGTGATCCGGCCGGCCTGGCCGAATCCGTCGACCGCCACCTGCCGGGCCGCGATGTCGACGCGCTGTCTGCGGAGTACGCCCTGCGGGCGGAGCGGTTCGACCGCCTCCGTGAGCTGTCCGTCGTCCACGACAACGCCCGGCGCGACGCGGAGCTGTCCGCGGCGGCGGTTGAGCAGGCCGAGCATGCCGTGGCGACCGCGCGCGATGAGCAGAGCCGCGCGCACGACCGGGTCGAGCATGAGGTCGACGCGCTGCGTGCGCAGATTCGGGACTGGGCGGCGGCCGCCCAGGTCGCGCGGTGCCCGGCCGAGCTGATCGAGGACTGGTGCGACGCGGTCGTCGAGCTGACCGTGATCGACGCCGAGAGCGGCGCCGTCCGGCCGGGCGCCTCGGTTGTCGAGGCGATGCGAGCGCACGTCGAATCCGCCCGCGACGAGCTGACCGCGCGGGCCGAGCAGCTCCGGTTGCGCCGGGCGCCGTTGGCGCGGCGGCGCGCGGAGATCGACGACGAACTGGCGGAGGTGCGGGGTCACGCCGAGCGTGCGCCAGCCGCGCCGACCGGCTGGTCCCGACGCGACCGGCCCGGCCTGGACGCCGAGCGGGGCGCACCGTTCTGGCGTCTGGTGAACCCCGTCGACGGTGTCGACGGGGACCTGTTGACCCGGTTGGAGGCCGGGCTGGCCGCGTCCGGACTACTCGACGCCTGGGTCAACTCGGACGGGCAGCTGTCCACTGTGGATGGCGTGCTGCCCGCCGATGTCCAGCCGGTGATCGACCAGCGGCGGCCGGATCGGAGCCTGCTGGCCGTGCTCGCGCCGGACTCGGCCGGCGGCGTGGGAGTCGAGGTGGTGCGGCGGCTACTCGGCCGCATCGGCTGGTTCGACGCCGGGTCCGCCGATGAGTCCGGCGACTGGCTGGCCGCGGACGGCGGCTGGCGGATGGGCGGGTTGGTCGGCCGCGCCACGCCGGTCGTGCCGGCGTCCTATCTCGGCGCCGCGGCGCGCGCCGCCGCTCGACAGCGGGAGATCGACCGGCTGAACACCGAACTCGCCGAAGTGGTCGAGCAACTGTCCGAACTGGACCTTCTATTGGCCGGGATCGCTGACGATCACAGCGCTGTGGCCGATGAGAACCGAGCCATTCCGGTGGCGGCCGAACGGGCGCTGGCCACCGCCGTGGCCACCCTGGCCGAGCGGGCCCGCCGGCTGCTGGCCAGCGAACGCGACGCCGAGGCACTCCGGCAACGACATGCCGACGACCTGACCCGGCGGGACCGGGCATGGGCGGTGTTCGCCGACTACGCCGGCGCCCATCGGTTCGGCCTGCGCGACCTGGACGCCCAATCAGCGGCGTTGCAGGACTTCCGGTCGCGCCTGACCGCTCTCACCAATGACCTCGAACTGCTCGCCGTCCGACAGGAATCGCTGGACACCGCCGAACAGGAGTTGGGCGAGCGGGAGGGAGCGTGGCAGGACGCCCTGGCTGAGCAGTCTGATGTGGACGGAAAGCTCCGGCAGGCCAAGGTGCGGCTGCGAACAGCCGAGTCGGTGGTCGGCGCTGACCACCAGGCCCAGCTGCGTCGCCGCGATGAGCTGGATGCCACGGTGACCCGGCTCGGCGAGCTCATCGACGGACTGGCCGAACGGTTGACGAAAGCGGAGATCGACGCCGCGCGGGCCGACGAGGTCCTCAATGGACACGAGGCGGGACGCAAGGCCGCCGAGGAGGTCCGGGACACCGCGATGACCGAGTTCTGGGCAGCGGTGGACGGCGGGCTGGCCGAGCCGGTGCGCCTGGAGCCGCCCGATCGCCGCAACGTCCAGGCCGCTCGTGAGTTCGCCGCGACGGTCCGGCGGGAGATCACCGTGCCGGCGCAGGCCGCGGATGAGGACCGGGCCTGGCGTCGGTGTTATCAGCAGATGGAGGAACTGCGGCAGCAACTGCTGCCCAACCGCGACGCCCGGGTCCAGGACGAGGCGGACTCGTCGGCGATCCAGCAGGTGGTCGTGCTGGCCGAACCCTCCAGCGGTTGGCAGTCCCCACTGCACGCGGCGGACGCGTTGGCCGAGCGGGTGCGCCAACAGCGGGAGAGCTACGACGAAGAGCAGCAGCGGGTGCTGGCGACCCTGCTCGGCTCGACGTTCATCGAGCACCTGAAGGAACGATTGGACTACACCGCCCACACGTTCGCCGGGATCAACCAGCGGCTCGCCGACCATCCGACTCGGCAGGGCCATGTCGTCCGGGTGGTCTGGGAGGCCGATCCCACCGATCCGGACGCCCGCGCGGTGGTCACCGCGCTCGGCCACGGCTACCAGGAGTTGTCCACCGACCGACAGGACATGGTCCGTTCGTTCCTGGCCCGCAAGATTGACGAGGCCCGTGGTGACGCGGCGGCGGAGGGCGCCGTTGACTGGCAGGAACAACTCGCGCTGGCCCTGGACTACCGCCGATGGCTGCGAATCTCCTTGCAGTACCGATTGGGCGCCGGCGGCGCGTGGGTGGTCTTCGACGCGGCCAAACACGCGGCGAAATCCGGTGGCGAGAAGGTGGTGCTGCTGTCCCAGCCGCTGTTCGCCGCCGCTGTGGTCGCCTATGACGCGGCCGGCCCGGACGCGCCCCGCTGGGTGTGGCTGGATGAGGCGATGACCGGCGTGGACACGGCGATCAAGGCGTCGTTCATGGGGCTGACCGTTGACTTCGAACTGGACGTGATGCTCACGGCGCACGACGAGTGGTGCAACTACCCGACCGTCCCGGCGGTGGCGGTGTACGACCTGGCCCGCCAGCAACACCTGCCGGGTGTGGACGCCATGCCCTACCTGTGGTGCGGCGGCGGCATGACCCAGGTTGACGTCGGTCGGCTCGGCGTCGCGGCCGAGGGACCGGAAGTGGCCGGGGGTCTGTTCGGCGAGCACGGCGATGGGTGAGCTGCCGCCGGGACTGGCGACGTGGGCCGCGAAGGCGGGGCCGGCCATTGTGCTCGATGCCGTGCGTCGGCGGGCGGAGCGCGGCTTCCGTACCGAAGACGGCACAGTGCGGGTCGCGCTCACCGGGTCGGAGCGCCGCGAAGTGGCCCGGCTGCTGGGTACTTCCTGGGACGTGTCCGGCCGGCCGGTGCGGCTGAAGGACTTGGCCGCCGCGTTGGCCGAGCACGGCCTGACCGTCCGACAGTTCGTCGAGGTCCTTGACGGCGCGCCGGTCGTCGACAGCCGCACGCTGCGTGCCGAGCGGCGGGCGGTGGCGGACGCGGAGCGATCGGCCGCGGTCGGGCTTCTGGTCGACGCCGGCGTCAACGCGACCCACGCCCAGGCGTGGCTTGCCGACCCGGGCCTGCCACGGCCGGGCACTGGCGAACTGCGTCCGCTGGCCGAGCGGACCGTGCGGGTGTGGCACCGGCTTCCCGGCGCCGCCGGGCCGGGCTTGCGGCTGGCGCAACTGGCGGCGACGGCGCTGGGCGACGCGCACGCCCTGGACTACCGAGAGGACCTGGGCCGGGCGCTGGGGAGGTTGATCGCCATCGTCCACGGTTTGCCCAAACCGTTGCGCGCGGGGCGGGACTGGCGGGGTGCTTGGGCGGCCGCCGGAATCCGGTGCGACGGGGTGTCGTCTCGGGTGCTGACCCTTAACCTTCCGCTGCGCGGTGACATCGCCGCGGCCCGGTGGAGCGCCGCCGCAAGCGGTGAGCCGCTCTGGTTGTCGCTGCGCTCGATCGTCGGAAGCTGGTCCGTGCCGGTCGGCACGCGGGTCTTCGTCTGTGAGAATCCCACGGTGGTCGAATCGGCCGCGGACGAACTGGGTGCCCGCTGCCCACCCCTGATCTGCACCGACGGTATGCCGTCCAACGCCGCGCTGGATCTGGTGGCCGGTCTGGCCGACGTCGGGTGCCGGATCGACTTCCGGGCGGATATCGACGAGTCGGGTTTCGTGATCGTCGATCAGGTTCGTTCGGCGGCCGGCCCGGCGGCCACCGCGTGGCGATACGACGTGACCAGCTACGCCCGGCACCTCGGCCTGACCGACGTGGCGTCTCCCGCCGAGGCCGAGGACGCCCGCCTCGGTCAGCTCCGCGCGCTCTACGATCGCCACCGAATCCCGCTGCACGAGGAGTCCCTGCTCGATGACCTCCTCACCGATCTGGCCGGTTGTAGGTCGTGATCAGGCCAGGTGTGGGTCATGGACAGAGATCGTCTTTGGCGATCTTGACTCAGTTGTTGTAGTCGGGTGCCCACGGTGCGACTCGAACGCACACTGGACGGATTTTGAGTCCGTTGCCTCTGCCGATTGGGCTACGTGGGCGGATCGGCGGACGGGCCGCGATCACGAAGGATCGTACCCGGTGCCGCAGCGCCCGCTCATCGAGCCAGGCAGCACGGAGACGGCCGGTGCGGTGGAAGTGGCACAACGCACCATCATTGTCAGCTGGGGAAGCCGCCGCCGATCGTCACGGACCGGTATTCTGCAAGTTCCGACCGACCAATGCTGATCACGGTGTGCAACAGGAGGCCCCCGGTGACCCAGTCGGCTGCCGAGGCCCAGACCGAGGCCAAGCCCGCCCGCCGCGTGCTCGTCGCTGAGGACGAGGCGCTCATCCGCCTCGACCTGATCGAGATGTTGCGCGAAGAAGGCTACGACGTCGTCGGCGAGGCCGGGGACGGCGAGCAGGCCGTCCAACTCGCTGAGGATCTGCGCCCCGATCTGGTGATTCTCGACGTCAAGATGCCCAAGCAGGACGGAATCGAGGCTGCCTCGGCGATCGCCGGCAAGCGGCTGGCCCCGGTGGTGATCCTCACCGCGTTCAGCCAGCGTGACCTGGTCGAACGCGCCCGGGACGCCGGCGCGATGGCCTATCTCGTCAAGCCGTTCGCCAAGCGCGACCTGGTGCCCGCCGTGGAACTGGCGGTCAGCCGGTTCGCCGAGTTGCAGGCATTGGAGAACGAGGTCGCCGTGCTGGGCGATCGGCTGGAGGCCCGCAAGGCGATCGAGCGGGCCAAGGGTCTGCTGATGGCCAAGCAGGGGATGACCGAGCCCGAGGCGTTCCGCTGGATCCAGCGCACCGCGATGGACCGCCGCACCACGATGAAGGCCGTCGCCCAGGTCGTCGTGGAGAACTTCGGCTGACCGGGGCGGAATTCGGCCGCCTACGGATCAGACACGCCCGATGACCGTCCGAATGACACCCTGGTCCAGCTAGGGAAGCGCCTGTTACGCCTTGTTGACATCGTCTCGATGTGGCTACAGAAGCGCGGCTCGGCATGCCGAACAGGCATCCCGGTGGTTACCGTGCTTGCCTCGCCATGCCCCGATGGGGCAGCCGCCACCTCGGCGGTCAGTGGTGTATTTGGAGGTTACTGGTGTCTGCAGCAAGACTGGCGCGCCCGATCGCCGTGGCGGTCGCGTTGGTGCTGGCCCTCGGTGCGTGTGCCGCGAACAACAGCTCATCGTCAGGCTCCGGGGGTAGTAGCACGGTGAACCTGCCGGAGGTCAGCCAACTTCCGGTTCCGGGCGACGCGGCCAAGGCCGCCGACACCGGCACGGCGAAGTGCTCGAACGTGTCCCTCGCCTACGCGGGCGCCCAGACCGGTGCGAACGCGCAACTCGGCATCAACATCCTCAACGGCGTCAAGGTCGCGGTCCAGGAGCACAACGCGGCCAACCCGAACTGCCAGGTGAACCTGAAGACCTTCGACACGGTCGGGGACGCCAACCAGGCGCCCGGCATCGTCACCCAGGTGGTCAGCGACTCGAGCATCGTCGGCGTGGTCGGGCTGCCGTTCTCCGGTGAGTCGAAGTCCACCGGCGCCCTGTTCCAGAACGCCGGCCTGGTGCACATCACCCCGTCGGCCACCAATGTCGGCCTGACCCAGAACGGCTGGACCACCTTCTTCCGCGGCCTGGCCCCGGACAGCGTGCAGGGCCAGGCGGCCGCCAAGTTCCTCACCGGCCCGCTCAAGGCCGCCAAGGTCTGTGTCATCCAGGATGACTCCGACTACGGCATCGGCCTCGCCAACGTGGTCAACTCCGCGCTGGGCAGCGCCGACGACGCCACCTGCAACGACAAGATCCAGTCCGGCAACAAGGACATGTCCTCGACGGTCACGAAGGTGATGGCCGCCAAGCCGGACGCGGTGTTCTACTCGGGCTACTACTCCGACGCCGCCACCCTGGACCAGAGCCTGGTCAACAAGGGCTACAACGGCCTGTTCGTCGGCCCGGACGGCGTGAAGGACCCGCAGTTCCTCAAGCTGGCCGGCAGCGCGGGTAGCAACTCCTACTTCACCTGCCCGTGTGTCCCCGGTGACCTGGTTTCCTCGTTCGCCACGGCGTACGAGAAGGTCAGCGGCGGCACGCCTCCCGGCACGTACTCGCTGGAGGCGTATGACGCGGCGACGGTCCTGCTGCACGGTATCGACGCCGGCGACGCCGCCCGTCCGTCCCTGCTGAACTACGTCAAGACGTACAACGCCGACGGCCTGAGCAAGCACTTCCAGTGGGACTCCACTGGTGAGCTGACCACCAAGACCGTCTACGGGTACAAGGTGTCCAACGGAAACATCGTCTACGTCGGCACCATCTAGCAGCTCGGCGGCCTGAGCCGGGCATGTCCCACCGTGGGTGTGGGACATGCCCGGCTCAACCCAAGAAATCTCCGAACTCGGGTACACCCCAGGAACCCAGGAACATCGAGGGCCGGTGCACTACACAACGTTCCTGCTCGACGGTTCGAGTTGGATCAACTTCAACGTCGGCGCGCTGAAAGCCGAGTTCTGGGCCAACACTTTCGACGGACTCGCCTACGGCGGGATCTACGCGCTGGTGGCGATGGGCTACACCCTCGTCTACGGCGTCCTCCGACTGATCAACTTCGCGCATTCCGAGGTGTTCATCTCCGGCGCCTATGCGGTGTTCTTCGCGCTGTCCTTCCTCGGCTTCGGCACCTCGCCGCCGGGCCTGTCCGTGCCGGCGCTGGTCGGTGACCTGCTGCTGGCCTGCGTCGCGGCGATGCTGGCCTCCGGTGTGGTCGCCGTGCTGCTGGAACGGGTCGCCTACCGGCCGCTGCGCAAGAAGAACGCCCCGCCGCTGGTGTTCCTGATCACCGCGATCGGCGCGTCGTTCACCATCCAGTACCTGTTCTTCCTGTGGCGGGGCTCGACCGCCGAGCACGCGGTCATCATGTTCCGGCCGCAGGCGATCTTCACGGTGTTCGGCACCGACGTCGACGACCAGCAGATCACCATCGTGGTCGCCGCCGTGGTCCTGATGATCGTCGCCGACCTGTTCATCAACCGCACCCGGCTCGGCCGCGGCGTGCGGGCCGTGGCCCAGGATCCGGACACCGCGGCGCTGATGGGTGTCAACAAGGAGCGCGTCATCATGTTGACGTTCCTGGTGGGCGGCCTGATGGCCGGCGCCGCGGCGCTGTTCTACGTGATGCGGGTGCCCGACGGAGTGCAGTACAACGGCGGATTCGTGTTGGGTATCAAGGCTTTCGCCGCCGCGGTACTCGGCGGCATCGGCAACCTGCGTGGCGCGCTGCTGGGTGGCCTGCTGATCGGCCTGGTCGCCGAGTACGGCCAGACCCTGCTCGGCGCCAACGAGTGGTCGGACGTGGTCGCCTTCCTGGTGCTGGTGATCGTGTTGATGTTCCGGCCGACCGGCATTCTCGGCGAGTCGTTGGGGAAGGCGCGGGCATGACGACTGGAATTCCCGCGACACCCACCGCGCCGGACCGGCCCAACGAGTCTGCCCTGCGCCGGCTGCGCAGCAGTTGGAACGGCCTGTCCCGGCCACAGCAGTGGCTGTGGATGATCCCGGTCGCCGCGATCATCTTCGTCCTGCCGGTGCTGAAGATCCCGCTGATCAACACCGAGCCGGGCTACCCGTTCGCGGACACCATGTTCGACTGCGCCCGGTTCGGGCTGGCCGCCGTCGGCCTCAACGTGGTGGTCGGCCAGGCCGGTCTGCTCGACCTCGGCTATGTCGGGTTCTTCGCCATCGGGTCCTATGTGGCCGCGCTGTTCACCAGCAAGGACTCACTGCTGCACCACATCCCGTACCTGTGGACGCTGCCGGCGGCGATGGTCATCACCGCCTTCTTCGGGCTGGTCCTCGGCACGCCGACGCTGCGGCTGCGCGGCGACTACCTGGCCATCGTGACCCTCGGCTTCGGCGAGATGGTCCGCCTGCTGGGCAGCCTGCTGCCGCCGCTGAAGGGCCAGGTCGGCCTCCAGGAGGTCGGCCATCCACCGGGCACCAACGCCAACGGCAGCGCGATCTTCGCCGCCGGCAACGGAACCCCGTGGTACTGGCTGACCGTTGTGGTGATCATTCTGGTGCTGTTCATTGTCGGCAACCTGGAACGCAGCCGGGTCGGCCGGGCCTGGGTGGCCATCCGCGAGGACGAGGACGTCGCGCAGATGATGGGCGTGGCCACCTTCAAGTTCAAGCTGTGGGCGTTCGCCATGGGCGCGGCCATCGGTGGCCTGTCCGGCGCGTTGTTCGCCGGCCAGGTCGGTTTTGTCAACAATCAGGGCTTCGATGTGCCCACCTCGATCCTGTTCCTGGCCGCGGTGATCCTGGGCGGCTCCGGCAACAAGGTCGGCGTGCTGCTCGGCGCGTTCGTCGTCGTCTATGTGCAGCACCGGTTCCAGAGCCTCGCCGCCTACCGGTACCTGATCTTCGGCGTGGTGCTGATCGTGCTGATGATCTTCCGGCCGCAGGGCCTGCTCGGCGCTCGGCAGCGGCTGCTCGCCTATGGCCGGCAGGCCTATCGACGGCTGATCGGCCGGAACGAGCAGTTGTCCAGCGACAGCGCGCTGACCGGTTCGAAGGGAGGCCAGCCGTGACCGAGCCCCATGGCCCGGCCAGTCCCGCGGACCCGCCCGTTGGCCCGATCGGGGGAGCCGAGGGCGGGATCGTCGCCGAACTGGCCCAGATGACCGAGCAGGAGCGGGCCGAACGCGCCGCCGACGTGGCCGAGGTCGTCGCCCCGGACCGGGAGATCGCCGTCGCGGTCGGCGACACCCTGCTGGAACTGCGCGATGTCACCCTGCGCTTCGGCGGCCTGGTCGCGCTGGACTCAGTGTCCTTCGGCATCCGGCGCGGCGAGATTCTCGGCCTGATCGGCCCCAACGGGGCCGGCAAGACCACCTGCTTCAACGTGATGACCGGCGTCTACCGGCCGACCAGCGGGCGGGTGCTGCTGGAGGACCGGCCGCTGGGCCGCCGCAAGCGGCACCAGATCACCCGGTTGGGTATCGCCCGCACGTTCCAGAACATCCGGCTGTTCGGCGAGATGACCGCGCTGGAGAACGTGGTGGTCGGCGCGGACGCCCGGCACCAGACCAGCGTGCCGGGCGCCATCGTGCGCTCGCCCCGGCACCAGCGCGAGGAACGCGAGGCGGTCGAGCGGGCCAGCGCGCTGCTTGAGTTCGTCGGGATCGCCGACCGCGCCGCCGACAAGGCCCGCAACCTGCCCTACGGCTACCAGCGCCGGCTGGAGATCGCCCGCGCGCTGGCCACCGAACCCAAGCTGCTCTGCCTGGACGAGCCGGCCGCCGGATTCAACCCCGCCGAGAAGGAAGACCTGATGGGGTTGATCCGCAAGATCCGCGACGACGGGTACACCGTGCTGCTGATCGAGCACGACATGCGGCTGGTGATGAACGTGACCGACCGGATCGTGGTGCTCGAGTTCGGCAAGAAGATCGCCGAGGGATCGCCGCTTGAGGTGCGGGCGGATCCGGCCGTGATCGCCGCCTACCTGGGGGTGTCCGACGATGGCGCTGCTTGAGCTCCGCGACATCGAGGTCCACTATGGACGGATCTGCGCGCTGGACGGAATCTCGCTTTCCGTTGAGCCGGGCGAGATCGTGTCGTTGATCGGCGCGAACGGCGCCGGCAAGACCACCACCATGCGGGCGATCTCCGGTCTGCGTCCACTGTCCCGAGGCCATATCCTCTTCGACGGTCAGGATGTCAGCCGGCTGCGCGCGGACCTGCGGGTGGTGCGCGGGATCTCCCAGGCCCCGGAGGGCCGGGGCGTGTTCCCCGGCATGACCGTCGCGGAGAACCTGGACATGGGCGCCTATGCGCGCAAGGACCGCAAGAACCTGGCCGCCGACCTGGACCGGGTGTTCACCCTGTTTCCCCGGCTGGCCGAGCGCCGGACGCAGACCGGCGGCACGCTGTCGGGCGGCGAGCAGCAGATGCTGGCGATCGGCCGGGCGCTGATGGCCGCGCCCCGGCTGCTGTTGCTGGACGAGCCGTCGATGGGCCTGGCGCCCCAGTTCATTCAGCAGATCTTCCGCATCATCACCGACATCAACCAGCAGGGCACCACGATCCTGCTGGTCGAGCAGAACGCGCAGCAGGCGCTGTCCCGCGCCCACCGGGCGTACGTGCTGGAGACCGGCCGGATCGTGAAATCCGGCACCGGCAAGGAGATGCTGGCCGACCCGGCCGTGAAGGACGCCTACCTCGGCGTTGCCTGACCACCGCCTGATGACTGTCTGACCGCCGGAGCTATTTCGGCGCCACCGCCGCCATGTCCACCACGATGCAGGTCAGCCGGGCGGTGCAGGTGCGCTTGCCGTTCTCGTCGGTGATCACCGTCTCGAAGGTGGACGTGCTGCGGCCCACGTGCAGCGGCGTGCACACCCCGGTGACCAGGCCGGACTTCGCGGCCCGATGGTGCGTGCAGGACAGTTCCAGGCCCAGCGGCGCCTTGCCGGGACCGGCGTTGAGCGCCGCGCACACCGAGCCCAGCGTCTCGGCCAGCGCCGCGTTCGCGCCGCCGTGCATCAGCCCGTAGGGCTGCCGGTTGCCCTCGACCGGCATGGTCGCAACCACCCGTTCCGGGGTCAGCTCCACGATCTCGATGCCCAGCCGGATGTTGAGCTGACCCAGGAACTGCTCCCGGCTCATGCCCTCGAACGGCGGCGGGAACGCCCCGGACTCCGGCGAACTGCTGTCCGATTTGCGGTCCAATGCTGTCAAGTGGCCCTCCGTGCGGTGACGAGCCCCATCGCCCGATCGCGGTGTCAGGGCTTCACCATAAACTCGCCCTGTGCCCGTTAAGCCCGAGACCCGCGCCACACCCACCGCCGCCAGCCCGACGACTGCCGCGCCCACCCAGGATCGGCGGCTGCTCCTGCTCGACGGCCACTCGCTGGCCTACCGGGCGTTCTTCGCGCTGCCCGCGGAGAATTTCCGCACCACCACCGGGCAGACCACGAACGCGGTCTACGGGTTCACCTCGATGCTGATCAACCTGCTCCGCGACGAGCAGCCCACCCACCTCGCGGTCGCGTTCGACATCTCCCGCAAGACCTTCCGGTCCGAGACCTTCGCCGACTACAAGGCCAACCGCAGCGCCACCCCGGACGAGTTCAAGGGCCAGATCAGTCTGATCCAGGACGTGCTGGCCGCGCTGGGCATCCCGGCCCTGTCGGTGGAGAACTACGAGGCCGACGACGTCACCGCCACCCTCACCACCCGCGCCACCGCCGAGGGTTTCGCGGTCCTGGTCTGCACCGGCGACCGGGACGCGCTGCAACTGGTGGACGAGCAGGTCACCGTGCTGTATCCGCGCAAGGGTGTGTCCGACCTGACCAGGTTCACCCCGGACGCGGTGCAGGAGAAGTACGGGCTGAGCCCGCGCCAGTACCCGGATTTCGCCGCGCTGCGCGGCGACCCTTCGGACAACCTGCCCGGCATCCCGGGCGTGGGGGAGAAGACCGCGACCAAGTGGATCCGCGAGTTCGGCTCGCTGGCCGACCTGGTGGACCGGGTGGACGAGGTGCGCGGCAAGGCCGGCGACGCCCTGCGCGCCGCGCTCAGCTCGGTGCTGCTGAACCGGCAGCTCACCGAGCTGGTCAAGGACGTCCCGGTCGGCGTCGACCCGGAGATGCTGGCGCTGAAGTCGTGGAACCGCGACGAGGTGCACAAGCTGTTCGACGATCTCGAGTTCCGGGTGCTGCGGGACCGGCTGTTCGCCACCCTGACCTCCGCCGAGCCGGAAGCGGAAGAGGGCTTCGAGCTCTCGGGCGGCCCGCTGGTTCCCGGTGAGTTGGCCGACTGGCTGGCCGCGCACGCCCACACCGGCCGGGTCGGGCTGTCCGTCCGTGGGCAGTGGGCGGCGGCGGGCGGGGACGTGGCCGGCATCGGTCTGGCCGCCGCGGATGGCGAGAACATCTATGCCCCGGTCGACGCCCTGACCGAGTCCGACGAGCGGGCGCTCGCCGCCTGGCTGGCCGATCCGGCCGCCGCCAAGGCCGGCCACGACATCAAGGGGCCGTGGCACGCGCTGCGCTCCCGGGGCTGGACGTTCGCCGGGCTGACCAGCGACACCGCGCTGGCGGCCTACCTCGTTCGGCCCGGCCAGCGGTCGTTCGCGCTGGACGATCTGGTGCTGCGGTACCTGTCCCGTGAGCTGCGCGCCGAAGACGAGTCCGACGACGGTCAGCTCTCGCTGCTGGGCTCCGAAGAGGAGGACGCGCAGAAGCTGGCCAGGGCCGAGATCCTGCGCGCCCGCGCGATCGCCGAACTGGCCGACGCGCTCGATGTCGCGTTGCGCCGGATCGGCGGCGCGTCGCTGCTGTCCGATGTGGAACTGCCGCTGCTGTCGGTGCTCTGCGATGCGGAGTCGGTGGGCATCGCGGTGGACGCCGAACACCTGGCCGCGCTGGACGCGCACTTCTCCGCGCGGGTGAAGCAGGCCGCCCAGGACGCCTACGCGGTGATCGGCAAGGAGATCAACCTCGGCTCACCCAAACAGCTCCAGGTGGTGCTGTTCGATGAGCTGGACATGCCCAAGACCAAGCGCACCAAGACCGGCTACACCACCGACGCCGACGCGCTGACCGACCTGTTCGCCAAGACCGAACACCCGTTCCTGGCGCACCTGCTGGAACACCGGGACGCCACCCGGCTGAAGATCACCGTGGAGGGCCTGCTCAAGTCGGTGTCCGACGACGGCCGGATCCACACCACCTACAGCCAGACCATCGCGGCCACCGGGCGGCTGTCGTCCACCGAGCCGAACCTGCAGAACGTGCCGATCCGCACCGAGGAGGGCCGGCGGATCCGGCAGGGTTTCGTGGTCGGCGCCGGTTTCGGCGAGCTGATGACCGCCGACTACAGCCAGATCGAGATGCGGATCATGGCGCACCTGTCCCGCGACGAGGCGCTGATCGAGGCGTTTCAGTCCGGAATGGACTTTCACGCGGCGACCGCGTCCCGGGTGTTCGGCGTCGAGCCCGGCGAGGTCACCGGCGAGCAGCGGGCCAAGGTCAAGGCGATGAACTACGGGCTGGCGTACGGATTGTCCAGCTACGGCCTGTCCCAGCAGTTGCGCGTCTCGGTGGAGGAGGCGCGGGGGCTGATGGACGAGTACTTCGCCCGGTTCGGCGGGGTGCGCGACTACCTGCACGGCGTGGTGGACCGGGCCCGCAAGGAGGGCTACACCGAGACGATCCTCGGCCGCCGCCGCTACCTGCCCGATCTGACCAGCGACAACCGGCAGCGCCGGGAGATGGCCGAGCGGATGGCGCTCAACGCGCCGATCCAGGGCAGCGCGGCCGACATCATCAAGGTCGCCATGCTGCACGTGCACCGGGCACTGGCCGACGCCGGCCTGCGCAGCCGCGTTCTGCTGCAGGTGCACGATGAACTGGTGTTGGAGGTCGCCGACGGCGAGCGCGCGGCCGTCGAGTCGCTGGTGCGGGCGCGGATGGGCGACGCGTACCGGTTGGACGTCCCGTTGGAGGTCTCGGTGGGTTACGGGCGAACCTGGGACGATGCCGCGCACTGACCTCGTCACTGAACCGTCCTCGCCGACCGTCCCGGACCGGTCCCGGACCGTCCCGACCGGACGGCGAGGACTGTCCGCTGAGGACCGTTCAGAACCGTTCAAGCTGGTCACCGGGTGCGAGCCGCCGGTAGTCTGGGAGGCATGGCGGTTCGGCGTGCGCTGATCTTGACCGGCACCGGAATGCTCGCCTCGGTGACGGCGACGCTGGTGGCCGAGGGTTGGCGGGTGGTCGCGCCCTGCCGCCGGTACGCGCCGCTGCCGGCTTACGGCGTGCCCCAACCGCGCGCCGAACGCGGCCAGTTGTTGTGGGTTCCGGCGGACTGGGAGCAGCCGGCGGATCTGGTGAAGCGGGTCCACGGCGCACTGGGCGGTCCGGCCGACCTGCTGGTCGCCTGGGTGTCGCGTCGCCATCGGGTTGATGTTCTGTCCAGCGTGGCCGGGCTGCTGGCCGCCGGCGCTCCGGTGGTCGACGTGGTCGATGGCGATGGGCTGCACGGCGGCTGGCCCGTGTTGGACGCGCATCCGACGCAGCAGGTGGTGTTGGGCGAGGTCGCCGAGAACGACCGCCGGTGGCCGACCCATGAGGAGATCGTCGTCGGCGTGCTGGCGGCGGTGCGCCGGGCCGTCGCCGGCGGGCCGCCGACAATGCATTACGTGGGCGAGCGACAAACGGTGTGAGCCTGGTCAGTTCGGGCAGGTGCCCTGGTGCGCTGAGAGAGTTGGATCGTCCGCCGGCTCGACTATGGGACAGAGGAACTGGTCGTAGCGGGTGTCGTTGTCCAGGAACCGCTTCATCCAGGAAATGGCGTATTTGGCGATCGTGGGGGTCGGTGTCAGTGCGGTGCCGTGGTTGCCGCCGGCCAGTTCCAGGTATTGCTTGTCCAGCATCTCCGGCAGCTGTTGGTAAGCCTGCAAAGAATAAATGAGGTCGGGCGCGGTGACGTCGAACTGCGCCCCGATGAACATCGTCGGTGTGCGCACGTTCGACAGGTCGGCGGTGATGTCCCATTCGGACAGTGGGATGGCCGCCTTCAGTGTCGGGTCGTTCGCCTCGGCCTCCACGGCGCCCCCGCCGCCCAGCGAGTGGCCCATCACACCCAACCGGTTCGGGTCCACCTCGGCCCGCACCGGACTGCTCCCGGTGAGGTAGTCCAGCGCGGAGCGCAACTCGTCGCCACGGGTGCTGGGTGGGTCGTACACGCTCAGCGTCGAGATCGTGAACACCACGAATCCCTGGGCCGCCAGCAGGGGTCCGTACCAGCCGATCGTGGCGTCGGTGCCCATGATTCCCGGCGAGATCGCGATGCCGGCGTAACTGCCCTGACTGGTGTCGGTCGGGTAGAAGATGATCCCGCCGCCGAAGCCGGCGCCGGGCGGCACGCTCACCGTGGCGATCTGGAACGGTCCCTGGCCGGATTCGATGCCGGCCTCCGTCGGGTCCGGTCCCTTCTGAAACGGATTGCCGCCCGGATCGCCAGCCGGGACAGCGGTCGGGACGCCGCTCACCGCGTGCCCGGCGGGCGCGCCGATCAGCAGCCCGACGGCCAGCACGGCGAGTACGGCGGCGAGCGCGCCGAACCACCCCGGTCTCGGTCGTCGGCCCTGTCCTGGCCTGGTCATCCGCACATCTCGCCTTCGCCGCCCGTCGATCAGCACGGTAAGCATGCCCGGGTGATGGGAGAGTGAAGCACGTGGGACTGCCTGCCGGCCACCGGTGAGGTGACCGACAGACGGCCGGGGACGCCCGCGGCCGGCGGCGATACCGGCGAGTGTCCGCCGTGGCGCGGGCTCCGGGGGTCGGCGCCGTTGTCAGGTGAGCCGACGGGGCTTCCTGATGCGAGGACAGCGCCAACTCGTCTCCATCCAATAATAAATTCTGTCAATTATCGGTACGGTAGAGTACGCAATAATTCCGGTCAATGAGTTGATCTCAACAACTTTTAGTTGATCATTCGGTGTTCGAAATGTGTCAACGTGAGCGCGGCTGTGACGATGTCACCGACCCTGCTCGGGCTGGCGGTGATGTGCCGCAGGCTGCGCCAGCGGCCAGTGAGCTTCCGTGTCAAGTCCGGGCGTGTTGCAGTTAGCCTCGGCTCCGCTCGGCATTTCGCTCGCTCATGTCGGTTTCGTCGAGTTCAATGTGTGGCTGATGGATCGACGATCTGGATGGTGAGTGGCGATGAGGGCGGTTGACTTCTTCTTCGAGGCGGAGCCTGGCTTCGACTTCGATGGTGAATTCATCCCGCGAGTGCTGGACGAGGACCTGGTCAAGGTGCTGCGGGCAGGTCCACTCGATGGCATCGCCGACGAGTCTGCGGCCATCGGGATGCTCGATCTTGTCCATGACCAGCTGGGCCGTTATGGCACTGACGGCTCCCAGGACCTGCTCGATCCCAGATCGAGCTGGCGATCAGGACCCTCGAGACCGTGACCTTGCGTGTAGGCGTTGCGCTGCAGGTTCCCTTCCGGGATTTCATGAGGTTCCGGTCGTATTGGCTGCGCAACGACGCATCCGGGTCATGGCAGGCGCGGCGGGACATCCTGGAAGCGATATTCGAGCCAGTGCGCGAACGCTGCGGCTGATGGAAGCCCAGCCGATTGACGCCCGGTTGCAGCAGCGCTCGCTTGCCGACCTGCAAGATCCATTAGCGATTCTGGAGCACCTCCAGCGGATCCAGGATCGCGATCGTCACCGACCCGGCGCAGGTCATCGGCAGCGCGAAGGAGCTCATTGAGAGCACCGCAAAGGTGGTGTTGACCGAGCTGGGCCTGCCGGTCGATGACAAGGCGGACGTTCCTGCTCTGGTGAAAGACGCCCAGATCGCCCTGGGCCTTCACCCGAGTTCGCAAGCGACTGGGCCTAACGTGGCACAGCCCGAACTTTTCGGTCCTCGTCGAGGACCCGGCAATCGCGATCCGGCCCGTAAGAACCATCTTCTTCCGGCAAGTGATGCGAGGTGAACCGGGTTCCGCCAGGACCTCAGACTGCTTCCTTGGCATGTGGGCGAGCTTGCGTGGCGACCTGATCAATGTTCGACATGGGAGCACGGTCAGGATGGTTGCGCACGGAGCATGCCTGTCCGGTCGTGGCAGCCGAGGTACCGGAATTCCTGCTGTCCCTGCCTCGGTGACGGTGACCTCGTGGTAGAGCCGCAGTCGGGCGTCGGCGCCCATCGTCGACAGGTACTTCAGTGCCGCCCGGAAGATCGCGACGTGTGTCGGATGCGACTCCGACCAGGTCTCCAGATCTTCCAAGCTCCGCCACCAGTTCATGCCGAAGGTTTTGTCGGTCTCGGCACCGTCGTCGGTAGCCGTGCTCCTGGATCTCACCGCTGAGCTGGTCTGACGCGACGGACACGCCCTCTGTGCGGTCGCTGGAGAACAGCGTCTCGAAGCGCCGGGTGATCGGCCGGACCACTTCGCTGAAAAAGCCCGCCGCAGCTGACCTGTGCTGTGGGCCCGTCCACGACTCGTGGTGGTCGCGCCAGCGGTCGAAATCCTCGGGGTCGGTCCAGTAGAGGATGTTGAGGGTGGTGTGGTGGCCGGCTTCGTCCACGTAACGCGCCTGGTCGCGGTGGGCCGGGCCGTCGATGCCGTGCGCGCTGGCAAGCAGTTCGGCGAGTGCGTCGGTCACGACGGCCGGGGGCTCCGGCGTCGCGTATTGCACGCCCAGGTACGCCATCACCACCTGCTCCACGGCGGGGTCGAAGCGTGCCGAAAACGATGGATACGGCGGCCGGAAGCTCTCCGACTTGCGGGGTGGGTGGACCCGTTCGACGGTCAGATGTGCCGGGATCGCGGACTCCATGCCGTCACCGCGCCTCTGTTGTCGCCGAGACGAGTTCGACGTCATCGAACTCCGGCGCGGTGGACTTCGGCTCCGCTCCACTGTGGACGATCTTCGGCGCGGGAGCGAGGTTGACCTGGAGCCGGAAGATGTCCGGCCGTGAGTAATGTCCGACCGGGTCGGCTGCGGACTTCGCGATCGCGATGAGCGAGAAGTCCAGGTCCGCGAACAGGAGCCCTTCCTCGGTCTCGCCAAGTGGCTCGGCCAGTTCGCTGCCTTCCGGACCGTAGATCCGCGCGAACCCACCGCCCTGCAGCAGCAACTGCTTCTTCGGGTCCGTGTCGCAGAACAGCTCGTGCGCGCCCGCGCCCACGACCGCGCATGGCGCGAGCACGAACGTCTGGCCCTCGACCGCGTACACGAGGCTGGC
The DNA here is from genome assembly GCA_035552275.1 of Pseudonocardiaceae bacterium. GTDB lineage: Bacteria > Actinomycetota > Actinomycetes > Mycobacteriales > Pseudonocardiaceae > DASVLX01. The sequence continues at coordinate 22,456 of DASZLR010000112.1, forward strand.
GGCGTTGCTGACCTCCGGACCCAGCGCCTTGGCGGCACCGCGGTAGACGGAGAAGCTCGGCCAGGAGGCAACGTGGATCTGCTCGCCCAGGCTGTACATCGTGTACTTGGTCAGCGGCTGGAAATGTTCCCAGCAGTTGAGCGCACCCAGCCGGCCCAACCGGGTGTCGTGCACCTGGATGTCGCTGCCATCGCCTTCGCCGAACACGCTGCGCTCGACATGGGTCGGCTTCAGCTTGCGGCGCACCGACAGCAGCGTGCCGGTGTCGTCGATGAACGCCTGTGCCATGTAGAGGCTGCCGCCGTCGCGCTCGCTGAAGCCCAGCACGACGTGGATCCCATGCTCGCCGGCCGCCTGGGCGATCCGGTCCATTTCGGCGCCGTCGCGCGTCATCGAGTTCTCGCTGTAGCGGGCGACGAACTGCATGCCCCAGGCGGGAGAGTCGAGCCAGATCCACCACGGATAGCCCGGCAGGAATGTCTCCGGGAAGGCGACGAGCTGTGCGCCACCGCGGGCGGCCTCGGCGATGAGGTCGACGACCTGGTCGACGCCCGCGGCGAGATCGAGCCATCGCGGTTCTGCCTGGACGGCGGCGACGCGTACTTGCTGTGTCATGAGTGGCCTCCCGGAAACCTGGTACGGGGTACCGACTCACTGTCTTCGGCGCGGGCGGGACACGGACTGGCAGTACGTGCCAGATCACTGACCAGCAGTGCCTGCGGCGCGGAACTCTCCCGGTGTGCATCCGGTTTCGTGTCGGAAGACCCGGTAGAACTGACGCTCGGCGGCGAACCCGCACGCCAGCGCGATCGACTCGAGTGGCCGTGAACTGTCCGCGCGCAACAGCGCCCGAGCGTGCTCGATGCGGATGCTGCGCAACAGGGTCCCGATTCCGCCTTGGGTGCCTTCGAACAGCCGGTAGAGCGTCCGCCGGGAGATCAGGCACGCTTGCGCCACGTCGTCCACGGTCAGCCCCGGATCGCCGTGCCGGGCCCGCAAGAACGCCAGGACCTGTTGGCGCGCAAGCGAACCGGTCGCGTTGGCCTGGCGCGCGCGCCCGCTGGAGAGCATCAGCGTGGACGCCAGCAGGCCACGGCCGTGTGCCGCCAGCGACGTCGCCGCCGGGGGATCGGTCTGGTAGATCCGGGACAGTCCATAGAAGAACTGCGCCACCACACCGGCCGGATTGTCACCACCGAGTTTCGTCGCGGTGACACCGCCGGCGTCACGCAGTCCGGTCTCGGCGAGTATGTCGCCGAGCGGAACCTGAACGACGACCTGCTCGAAGGCGTCGTCGAAATGCAAGGTGTACGGGCGTGTGCTGTCATACAGCGCCATCGAGCCCCGATCGAGCACGGCGACGCGGCCGTCCTGTTCGATCCGGCCGTGCCCTTTGGTCTGGATGCTCGCGAGGAGGTATTCCTCGCCTGCCCGAGCGATGAGCCGCGGGGTGCGGCGGACCCGCTGCCCGCCCGCGCGGACCGTGGAGATCTCGAACGCGGCCAGGTCGGCGTGCACGATCTGGCCGGCGAAGGAACCTTTCCTGGTGGGCACGGCCGACAGTTGGACGAATGTGTCGCAGATCAAGTCCCGCCAGTACTCGAATGCACGCGACTCCTCCACCGCCGAGGTCGACCAGACATCGGCGGCGCCAGCAGGTGCCGGGCCACTCATCCGGTAATGATGCGTCGCTCACCCGCCGATGTCCACACCCACCAGCCCACGCCACGAACGCGCAGGCTGGTGAACGCCACATTCGTCGCCACCCCACACGCCCAGGCGCGGCGTTCCCAGCCGCTGCAATGTGTCCAAGGGTGAAGTCAACCACTGCTGGAGCCAAAATCCGCGACGACAGGTGGAGCCAACTCACTTGACGAGACCCATCCTCGCCGGTCGCGGTCACGACCAGCCCGTCCGAGGACAGGTTGCTCGGTCGCTGATAGTCCGCCGGCGGGAGCGTGGCTCGCCGTCCGGGGCTCACGCGTTCACGTCCTGGGGAACATCGAGGATCAGCCCCGTTTGCTCGGCCAACCGAGTCAGCAATTCGTCGGCGCTCTCGTCGCTGGCGTCGTTGAGCAAGGTGTCCAGCTGCAGACCTCGGACCGGTTCCAGGTAGACCTCCTTGGTCGTCTCCTCCGAGGCGTGGCCGAGCAGGTCCTTCACCAAGGACCAGACGTTGCCGTAGACCGTCTCGTAGTACTTGCGGTCAGCGGCAGACAAGCCCAGCCGCCGGTCCAGCGCGTAGTGCAGCGAGATCACCATCTGCAACGCGAACGAGTGACGCAGCATGTGCGGCGAACAGAACACCTTCAGCCCCTGCGCCGCGCAACGGGCGTTTGCCAGGCCGAAGACCCTGTTCCAGGAGCGGTAGCGCATCGGCAACCCCGCCTCGGTCAGCGAGACCGCCATCGGCTCGATCCCGTGCCCACCCTCGACGTAGAGGTTCAGCCGAGCCAGATCATCGAGATCGTCCAACGTGGACTTGCCTGGGCGGCCGTGCTCGTCCACCCACTGCACCGTGCCCCGGCCGGTGACGTTGCGCACCAGCCAGCAGGTCGCAAGCGCGTCGTAGACGCCAGCTCGCTGAGCCCGGGCCACCGCCTCGGCCCGGCTGCTCACCCGGTAAGCGTCGATCGCCTTGAGCGCCGAGCGGGCGACGTAGAAGTACCGGTCCGCGCGTTTCGCTGTAGCCGCCGCGACGTGCGCCGCGTAGTACCGCTGGGACACCGCCATGTCTGGAAGCTCCACTAGCAGCAGCGAACCAGCCTCCCGTCGGCGCAGTCCGCTGCTGACCAGCAGGTCGGCGAACGCGGCGTCGCGTCCGTCATTGCGGCCCCGCCAGCTCGTGTCGGGCACGCCGCCGGCGGTGTAGCCGCGCAACCCGACGTCCCGCCATACGCGGTAAGCGCGCGGCGTCAACCACTTCACGTTGTAGCTGCGAGTGTCGGTGGGTGCCAGCTCCGGCACCTTCACCGAGCTGCCGTCCGGCAGCTGCTTCGTGCGCAGCACCACCGGGCTGCCAGTCATGTGGCGGCGGCTGACCGCCCAGTCGTAGAACAAGCGGAACGCCGCCAGCTCCCGCCCCCACTTCGAGCCCCCGATACGCCCCGGATTGTTCATGTCCCGACGCCGCCAGTACTCGTAGTCCTCAAGGTCCTCGGCCCGGATCTCGTCCCAGTTCCGGCCGCGCTGCCACAGGAAGGTGAACAGGAGGCGGTAGTCCAGTACGTACGACTCCTGCGTCCCGCGCGCACGGGTCGCGAACCGCGAACGCCGGAAGAACTCGCTCAGCCGCGGATCCACTCGGTAGTCCGGCGCCACCAGAATGGGCTGCCGACGCCGGAACCCGAGCCGCTCCTCGCGCTGCGCGAGATCAGACCATGCATCGCTTCGACTCGGACCTTGGAGCGCAGCCCCTCCGGTCCAGTACAACTTCCACTCGCTCGGCATCCGCCCCAACATCCCTGCAACTTGATCTTGGACAACACGGGGACTGTAAACGGAATTCGGCACCGCGAACCCTCGCTCGCCCAAGCACCGCAGCCCGCGCAACAAGGCGTTGTACGTGCGGTTGTCCACGTCGAGGACCTGACCGTCGGTGGGTCGTTTGATCGGGGTGTGCACCCCGATTCCCGCGCCGGCGTATCCACCGTCGGCCAGCGTGGGCAAGTCCAGCTGGGACGCGGCCCAGTACAACGCGCCCAGCACGTGCTCGCGTGCGGCCCTCAGGTCGTGTACCGATCCGGGTTCGACCTCCGACACCCACAACGGAACACCGTCCGGTGCCGAGAGCGCCTGGATGTTCCCGCCGGGTTCGTGGGCTTTCCCGGAAAACCACAGGTCGATCTGCTTGCCCTGCACGCTGGTGGTCTTCTCGCCGCACCGATCGGTGGAGAACACCTTCCCGTCGAGGATCACGAAGGCCACGCCGTCGACCTTGGCTCGGTTGAGGCTTCGTGCAGGTCGGGTGCTTGCTCGGCGAGCACGGCGATGACCTCGTCCAGATAGCGGTAACCAGTGGCGCGGGAGATACCCGCATCGCGTGCCAGCGCGGTCACATCGCCGTTCTGGCGAAACCAGCGCAGCCCGAGCACCGCCTGGTTGAAGCAGGTCAGCGCCCTGGCTCCGGTGCGGGTGCCACGTCGACGGCGTTCAGCGCGCAGCAAGCGACTCAGGTATTGGGCCAGCTCGCGGGAGACGTCGAGTGTGGCACGATAGGTAATCACGTGGAGTCCTCGGTGTAGATGGATCTTGTGGTGAGAACTCATCTACCAGGGACTCCACGCCTTTTTGTGCACTGTCCCATATGGATGTATTGCCCGTGTCGTCCGAACTCAGACGCCAATAGTTGGTGAGATCACCTCAATGGAGTGTCGATTTTCTGTCATCGAAATCGACAAAGGTAACCGGCCTGACGGGTGCGAGTGACAATCCGCTTCTGATTACCGAATTGCCGTCACCGGTCGGACCTCCCAGATCGTCCACAGTGGCCGGTAGCCCTGCCGGGGCCAGAACACCGAAGACAGCGGGTTGGCCGGGTTGTAGTAGAGGTAGCTGCCCCGCACGCCGGCCCGACGGAACGCGCGGTGCGCGACGGCCAGCATCGCGCGGCCGACCCCCTCGCCGCGCACCGCTGGTGTCACCGCGACGGTGTTGACGTAACCCCAGCGGCCGGCCGGCACCAGAAAGCCCGGCCCGGCCTCGGGCGGCACGTCGATCAACCAGCATTCGGCCAGGCCGGCCGGTAGCCCGTCGCGCTCGGCCAGCCACACCGGATCGTCCCGGTGCAGCCGGTAGCCGATCGCCTCGCGCTTGAGCTCGGCCGCGTCCGGCCGGATGATCGTGCCGCCGACCAGCGCCGAGTACGACAGTTCGGCCATGGCCAGCCGCACCGCCGCGTCCAGGTCGCCCGGCCTGGCCCGGCGCACAACAGCGCCGGCCTCCGCCGGCCGCGCCGCTGCACCTTCGGCGCCAGCGATTGTGTCGTCCTCGTTCTCGGCGGTCCGCACGGCCAGCACCGACAGCGGCACGAAGCCGTGGTCGAGTAGCGCCCGAGCGGCTTCCGCGTCCCGGCTCGGCCAGGCCACCACCCCGGCCGAGTCCGCCGGGCCGGCAGCGCCGCCAGCGGCAGCGGCGTTGGGCCCGACTCGGTCCAGCCGGGCCCGCCAGGCCCGCAGCAGGGCGTCCATCCCCAGCCGCGGGTCAGCGCCGACGAGTGGATGCAGTTCCCACACCAGTTGGGCCGACCACAGGCTCGCGAGCGTGCCGAGGGCGTTGTCCGTGCGGGTCAGCACGCCGGCCACCCGCCGCCCGGTGGGCAGCGCGGCGGTCAGCACCTCGCCGGCGGGAGCCGGCCACTGGGGCGGCAGCAGCGGATCCAGGGCCGCCAGCCGGGTCGCCTGGGCCTGCCGGAGCTGCTCGGCGACAGTCACGGTGTCCAGTAGATCATCTTGCGGGCTTGGCGCATTGGAAGATGGCGGTTCCGGGGAACAGCGCCCCGCGCAGCGGACTCCACTGGCCCCATTCCCGCTGGTGACCCGCCGGCCATTCCGGCTCGATCAAGTCGTGCAGCGACAGTCCGGCGGCGGCGATCTCCCGCACGTAGTCGCCGAGAGTGCGATGGTGCTCGACGTAGGTGGCTCGCCCGGTCGTGTCGACCTCCACGTACGGGGTGCGGTCGAAATACGACTGGACCGCGGTCAGCCCGCCGGGACCCGGGTCGTCCGGGAAGATCCACCGCATCGGGTGAGTCACCGCGAACACCCAGCGCCCGCCCGGCCGCAGCACCCGGACCACCTCGCGAAGCACGGCGCCGAGGTCGGCGACGAAGGGCACCGCGCCGAACGCGGAGCAGGCGATGTCGAAACTGCCCGTGCCGAACGGCAACTGGTCGGCGCTGGCCTGCGTCAGTGGCACCGCGATCCCGGTGCGCGCGTTGGCCAGCCGGGCGTGCGCCAGCATCCCGGCGGAGATATCGACGCCGACCGGCCGGGCGCCGGCGGTGCGCAGCCACCGGGCGCACGGCGCCGAGCCGCAGCCGATCTCCAGCACGTCCGCACCAGCGAGATCGTTCGGGCCGCCGAGCAGCCTGACGTCGGCCTCGCGCAGCCCCTCCGGGCACCAGACGAAGTCGGCGGCGCCGAGGAAATCGCCGTGTTCGGCCAGGTAGTCGTCGGCGTCCGCATCCCACCAGGCGCGGCTGGCCGCCCGCGACTCGGCCGCGTCCGCCTGTCGTTTCAGCACCCCGGCGGTGCCCAGCGAGCGCTCCGCGTTGGCGTGTCTGGCCTCAGGGGCTTGACCGGTCCCGTGTTCAGCAGTCACTATCGATCCTTCTGCAAGACCCCGTTTGTCCACCACCCGCACGGACGCGTACGATATCGCCCGCGCAGTGGGTTCACGCTGCCTGCGGTTCCGCGCTTGGGAATCCAGCCGTCCTTGCCGGTGTTGACATGGCTTGAGACAGCAGTTTTCGCTCGAAGGTCCGCCGGTCACCTGGCCCCCTCGCGCGACCAACCGACCCAGGCCGACTCAACCAGATCCACCGCCCACAACCACAATCCGTACCGGAGCAACCCACCTAATGTCCACCGACACCACCACCGTCCCCGCCACCGCGCCGATCCAGCAGGTCGCGATCAACGACATCGGGACGGAGGAGGACTTCCTCGCCGCCATCGACAAGACCATCAAATATTTCAATGATGGCGATATCGTTGAGGGCACCATCGAGGCGCTCAAGGAGAAGGACGAGCCGGTCAAGGGCACCGTGATCGAGGTGGTCAAGGGCGGCCTGATCCTGGACATCGGGCTGCGCGGCTTCCTGCCCGCGTCGCTGGTCGAGATGCGCCGGGTGCGCGATCTGCAGCCGTACGTCGGCCGGGAGCTGGAAGCCAAGATCATCGAGCTGGACAAGAACCGCAACAACGTGGTGCTGTCCCGCCGGGCCTGGCTGGAGCAGACCCAGTCCGAGGTGCGCAGCGAGTTCCTCAACCAGCTGCAGAAGGGCCAGG
>DASZLR010000113.1:0-14106 GCA_035552275.1 Pseudonocardiaceae bacterium
GTCGCGTCCCTCTGGGCCAGCGGCTTTCCTCAGCCTCCTCCCCGGCCGACCCCCAAGGCGCTCGGCCCCGCATCAACCTCGGACTATCGGCTCTGAGGATCGTCGACCCGACAGGCGCCAGCGGCCCAGACGCCTTCGGCCAGCCAATCCTCGGACCGGCCCCGCGCCTTCACAGCCCCTCTGCCTCAGCGAAGCCCGGCGCTGTCGCTCCGGCCCAACATCAGCCGAGGGTGTCGACCGACCGTGGTCTCAGTTTTGGTCTCAGTTCCTGCTCGTCCGCAGTGATTCGCCATCGTTCAGAGCCCAGCAATTCCGGGGATTGTGGATGTCGGCGGACCCCAAAGAACGATCAAAGCCCATCTGAAAAGCGGTAGGTCGGCGGTTCGATCCCGCCCCTGGCCACAACCTGCTCTGCGAAGGGTGTTCGCCAAGTGCGCACCACAAGCCGTTACACGGGCTGTGGACACCGTGCGACCTAGGTTGGTCGATCACTGGCTCTCGTCGGCAGCCCGTTGGGCAATCAGAGCGCGGATCGCGTCACGGCCGAATACGACCGGCTCGGCGTCGGCCAGCGCGGCGCGACTGTCCGGATTGGATAGCACGTCAATGGTCTCACGCAGCCGGTCCAACTCCCCGGATGGCACGATGTCCGCGACATGCTCGCCGTGGGTGATGATCGCGATCTGGTCGCGGTGCTCAGCGTTCACAACCTCGACCTCATCGGCGTAGAGCTTGACGGGGGCGACGAGTCCTCCACGAAACTCACCGGTCGGAGGTTACATAATCCGACAGCGGACGACCCTGGCCCGCCCGAACGCGGGCTGCCGCCACGGCCGCCGGGTCCGGTGGCTCACCGTCCAGCGGAGTGGCAGCAGACAACAGACCGGCGTCGGCCAGTCGCTGTCGTCCACCACCACGCCTGATCTGGCCTGCACGAGCCACGTCGCTTGCCATGATGCTGACTGCTCAGAGGTCGCGGTAGACCGCACTGCGGTGTGCCACCCGAACGATGTGGACGATCAGTTCGCCGTCCTGGATCTCGTAAACGATTCGATAGTCGCCGACGCGGATGCGCCACAGCCCATCGATACCGGTCAGTCGGGTTACGCCAGGTGGGCGCGGGTCATTAGTCAGCTCGCCCACGGCACGCAGAATGCGCGCGGCGACCTGTCGATCAAGTCGGTTGAGTTCCTTGCGAGCTGATGGTCGCCAAGCCAGGCGGTACAGATCACTCACCGGACTTCGGCGTCTCCGGGTAGGGGCCGAGGATGTCGGCGTAGTCGTCCCAGACCTCGGCCATGGGGATGGGATCGCCCGGCTCCGCCAAAGCGGCCCGCGCGGCGCGGATGTCCTCGGCATCTTCCAAGGCCTCGATCGCGGCGGCGCCGGCAGTTGCGACCTGGGTAGGCACGATCGCGGCGATCTGCTCGCCGTTCCGGGTGAGGTACACGACTTCGCCGTGTTCGGCCGCGTCGATGGCCTGGGCCAGCGCGGCCGAGTGCGGTGGAACCTCGAAGGCGTGAGCCGCCGTAGTCATGTGGACAGGATACGGCCAGAGCCGCGCGAAGTTGTAAGGACTTGCGTCGAAGGTAAACAAGGGGCGTCTGGCGGCGGAACAAGTTGTCGTGGTGGTGTCGGCGATGTCACGGTTACCCACCGTGGGCTAGGTGATTCGGGGTGTTGGCTGCTTACCATGCGGCCGTGACCGTTTCGGGGTGGCTCGCCCTGTTGGCCAGTGCGGTGCTGGTCAGCGTGGTCATTGGTTATCTCGTCGGCCGGGTGCTGCGGCCGACGGAGGCGGGCCGGCCGAGCGGCCTGACGGTCGCCCAGCTGATGCAGCGGGTGGTCGATTCCTCGCACAACGGTGTCGCCGTGCTCAACCAATGGGGTGATGTCGTCCTGCACAATCCCCGCGCGGAGCAACTCGGCATCGTCCGGGCCAACCAGGCCGACCCGCGCGCCCGCACCGCCGCCGAGATGGTCCGAAGCACCGGCCGCACCGTGGAGGTCGACCTGTCGCCGCTGGAGGCGCACGGCCGGCTGCCCTCCGCGATCCGCGGCGAGGTGCGCCCGCTGGCCGACGAGTTCACCGTCGTCGACGCCGCCGACGAGTCGGACGCGGTGCGGCTGGAAGCCACCCGCCGCGACTTCGTGGCCAACGTCAGCCACGAGCTGAAGACTCCGGTCGGCGCGCTGGCGCTGCTCGCCGAGGCCGTGTTGGACGCCGCCGACGACCCCACCGAGGTACGCCGGTTCAGCGGCAAGATCGTGCACGAGGCCACCCGCCTGGGCACCCTGGTCACCGAGCTGATCGCGCTGTCCCGGCTGCAGGGCGCCGAACGGCTGCCCGAGCTGGCGCCGGTCGAGGTGGACGAGGTGGTCACCGAGGCGCTGGGCCGGTCCAGGCTGGTCGCCGAGTCCGCTGGCATCGAGATCACCACCGACAGCGGCAGCGGCCTCGTCGTGGACGGCGACCGCACGCTGCTGATCACCGCGCTGTCCAATCTGATCGACAACGCCATCGCCTACTCGGCGCCGGACAGTCCGGTGTCGATCAGCCGCCGCCGGTCGGACGGCTATGTGGAGATCGCCGTCACCGACCGGGGCATCGGCATCGACCCCGAACACCAGCAGCGGGTGTTCGAGCGGTTCTTCCGGGTCGATCCGGCCCGCTCCCGAGCCACTGGCGGCACCGGACTCGGCCTGGCGATCGTCAAGCATGTCGCCGCCAACCACGGCGGCGACGTCCGGCTGTGGAGCCGGTCGGGCACCGGGTCGACGTTCACGCTGCGCATTCCCGCCACCCGGCAGGGCAACCATGACCACAATCACCACCAGACGAGCCACCAGACCGGCCACCAGCTCGCCTACCCCGCGACACCGGCCGAGACCGCCGGCAGCACAGACCACGGAGGAACGCTGTGACCAGGGTATTGATCGTCGAGGACGAGGAGTCCTTCGCCGACCCGCTGGCCTTTCTGTTGCGCAAGGAGGGTTTCACCACCGCCGTCGCCGGCACCGGGCAGGACGCGCTGCAGGAGTTCGACCGCAACGGCGCCGACATCGTGCTGCTCGACCTGATGCTGCCGGGAATGAGCGGCACCGACGTGTGCAAGGCGCTGCGCCAGCGGTCCACCGTTCCGGTGATCATGGTCACCGCCCGGGACGGCGAGATCGACAAGGTGGTCGGCCTGGAGCTGGGCGCCGACGACTACGTGACCAAGCCGTACTCGGCGCGCGAGCTGATCGCCCGGGTCCGCGCGGTGCTCCGCCGCGGCGGCGAGGCCGGTCTGGACACCGAGCTGCAACCGCAGGTGCTGGCCGCCGGCCCGGTGCGGATGGACGTCGAACGGCACGTGGTCACCGTCTCCGGCGGCGAGGTTCCGTTGCCGCTCAAGGAGTTCGACCTGCTCGAGTACCTGCTGCGCAACGTCGGCCGGGTGCTCACCCGCGGCCAGCTGATCGACCGGGTGTGGGGCGCGGACTACGTCGGCGACACGAAAACGCTCGACGTGCACGTCAAGCGGCTCCGCTCGAAGATCGAACCCGATCCGTCCGCCCCGCGACACTTGGTCACCGTGCGTGGTCTCGGGTACAAATTCGAAGCCTGAAATGACCGCCTGGCCGGATGGTCGCCGCCCCACAGGTACCGTGTGTCACCGTGCGCCTTGGGGTGCTTGACGTCGGTTCCAACACCGTCCACCTGCTCGTGGTGGACGCGCATCGGGGTGCCCACCCGACCCCGATGAGCTCGCGGAAGCTCGCTCTCAAGCTGGCCGAGCGAATCACCGCCAACGGCCGGCTGTCCCATGCCGGCACCGCCGATCTCATCCGTGCCATCGCCGAGTTGCGGGACGAGGCGAAGCAGTTGGGCTGCGACGACTTCATGGCCTTCGCCACATCCGCCGTGCGCGAGGCCGACAACGTCGCCGACGTGCTGGACCAGGTGCGCACCCAGGCCGACGTCGACCTTCAGGTGCTCTCCGGCGAAGAAGAAGCCCAGCTCACCTTCCTGGCCGCCCGCCGCTGGTGCGGCTGGTCCGCCGGCCGGCTACTGGTGCTGGACATCGGCGGCGGCTCGCTGGAACTGGCCACCGGCATGGACGAGCAGCCCGACCTGGCGATCTCGCTGCCGCTGGGCGCGGGCCGGCTGACCAGGACCAGGCTGGCCCACGATCCGCCCACCCGATCCGAGGTGAGCGCGCTGCGCGACTGGCTGGAGAGCGAGCTGAAACCGGTCGGCTCCCGGCTACGCAAGCAGGGCACGCCGGATCGGGTGGTCGCGACCTCCAAGACGTTCCGATCGCTGGCCAGGCTGACCGGCGCGGCGCCCTCGTCCTATGGTCCCAGGGTGCGACGGGCGCTGACCGACGTCGCACTGCGACAGCTCATCGCCTTCATCTCGCGGATGTCCTCGGCGGACCTCGCCGAGTTGGAGGGGGTCAGCGCCAGCCGCGCCCACCAACTGGTCGCCGGCGCCCTGGTCGCCGAGGCGACCATGCGAGCCTTGTCGTTGAGCGAACTGGAAATCTGCCCCTGGGCACTGCGCGAGGGTGTGATCTTGCGTCGACTGGATCACACTGACGGCACTGAGGAAACGGCCGAACCGGCAGCCGGCATGACCGGCGGCACTGGACGGCTGGCGCGGGACGCGGCACGGTGGAGACGATGAGTCGAGAGAGCGGATCTGAGCACGGCCAACGCACGGTGGCCGACCTGCTCGCCCAGTACGGCGGGTCAGGCGACGCCGGGCCGCGCCGTCGCCGCCGTCGGGCCGAGGATGATGAGAACAGCGCGCCGCGGACCATCATTCAGCGGGTTCTCTCCGACAGCGGTCAGCTGCTGCCCATTCGGGACGAGCCGGGCGGCCATCGACCTGGTCAACACCCGCAACCCGGCCAGCCGCCTGGCCAGCAACCCGGCCGGCCGAATCCGCAGTCCGGAAACCACGCACAGCGGCCGGGCGCACCGGGCACCGGCCGCCGGCCCGCCCCGGCCCCGGCTCCCGGTCCGCCGACCGGGCGCGCGCCCGCCCCCGCACCGGCCCAGCAGCCCGGGACCAAGCCTCCGACACCCCAGCCGCCGACTCCCCAACCGCCGCAGCCGACGCAGCAGCAGCCGGCGTTGCAGCAGCACACGCCGAGCCGGCCCACCGAGATCCGGCCGGCCGAGGCGCGCGGCGATCATGGCGCGACCGCCTACGCCCGGCCGGTGTCGCCGCCGACCGGGCAACAGCCGCAGCCCAAGCCGTCCACGGCCCAGTCCCCCACGGGAAAGCCGCCCGCCGGGTCGTCCGGGCCAACGGGACAGTCCGCCCCGTCCACCCAGTCCCGACCGTCGGCGCCGGCCGGCGGCCCCGCTTCCTGGCCCGCTGACGCGAGTGTCGGGCCACGCCCGACCGCACCGGCCGGCCGGCCTCCCGGCGGCCCGAATCCGCTCAACCCACCGTCGCGGCCGGTGGTGTCGCCCCCGTCGTCGCAACAGCATCCGCCATCTCAGTCGTCGCAGACCCGAACGGGCCAGCCGCCGGCGGGCCGGCCCGATCCGGCCGCGACCGAGATCCGTCCGCAGGTCGAGGACGGCTATCCGGACCAGGCGGCCTATCCGGGCGAGGACTCCGACGAGTACCCCGGCCGCCGGCCCGAGGCGTCGATCGCCGCCGCGCTCGGCCCGGCCCGGCCGGAGCCCCTCACCCAGGAATTCCCGCCGATGCCGGACCGGCCGCCAGCGCCGACAGGGTCCGAACCGCGGCTGTCCGAGCAGACCCGGCTGAACCGGCCCCCGCTGCGCGGCCGCCCGCCCGGCCCGCCGCCACCGGCGGAGAGCACCCAGGCCCATCCCGGCCCGTACTACGACGAGGACGCGAACTACCCGGCCGATTTCCCGGATCACGACCTCGATGTCGGATCCGGCTCGCCGGCCGGCGACATCGGCCGACGGCTCGCCGGCGAGGACGAGCCACCGGACGAAGACGGCTTCTTCGGCCAGCCGGAGAACCGGCTCGCCGACGACCCCGCCGACCGTGACCGCCGCGCGTTCGACTCGTTCGGCGATCACGACGAGCACGGTGAGCATGACGACCTGGCCGAGCCGGACGAGGACGAACCCGAGCGGTCCACCGCCCGGCAGTGGCTGACCATGATCGCCCAGGTCGGCGTGGGCGCCATCGGCGGCGCCGCGGTGTTCCTCGGATTCAGTTGGCTGTGGGGCAAGACGCCGGGCGTCGCGCTGGCCGCCGCCCTCGTGGTGATCGTCGGACTGGTGCTGGTGGTGCGGAAGCTGCGCCGCGCCGAGGACCTGCAGACGACCCTGCTGGCGATCCTGGCCGGGCTGGTGGTCACCGTGTCCCCGGCCGCGCTGTTGCTGCTGCGCAAGTGAGCCGGCGGTGAGCCGGATTCCGGTCGGTCTGTCCACCGCCTCGGTCTGGCCGCAACCGGCGGCCGCGGCCTTCGAGATGGCCGCCGAACTCGGCTACGACGGCGTCGAGGTGATGGTCTGGGCCGATCCGGCCAGCCAGGACGCCCGCGCCCTCGGCCGGCTCGCCGATCAGCACCGGATGCCGGTGCTGGCCGTGCACGCGCCCTGCCTGCTGGTCAGCCAGCGGGTGTGGTCGGCCGATCCGGTGGTGCGGCTGCGCCGGGCGGTGACGCTGGCGACCGAGCTGGCCGCGCCGACCGTCGTGGTGCATCCGCCGTTTCGCTGGCAGCGCGGCTACGCCGACGGGTTCGCCGAACTGCTGACCGAACTCGAGGACGACGCCGGGGTCGCGCTGGCCGTGGAGAACATGTTCACCGTCGCGCCGCTGCCCCGCCAGGAGTGGCGGGTGTCGGCGTACCGGCCGTCGATCGACCCGACCGACGTCGGCCACCGGCACTACACGATCGACCTTTCGCACACCGCCGCCGCCGGGATGGACGCGCTGGAACTGGCGAAGCGGATGGGCGGCGGGCTGACCCACGTGCACCTCGCCGACGGCTCCGGAGCGCCGCGCGACGAGCATCTGGTGCCCGGTCGGGGCTCACAGCCCTGCGATCGGCTCTGTGCGTCGCTGACCAGCAACGGGTTCGCCGGGCAGGTCATCGTGGAGATCAGCACCCGGCGGGCGCCGGACCGACTAACGCGGCTGCGGGACCTGGCGGACTCGCTGCGGTTCGCTCGGCGCAACCTCGGCTACTAGCGACCCGTGGCCCCGCGTGAGGCCGTAGTCTGCGATCCGTGAACCCACTCCGTTCCACGATCCTGGCGGCCGCCGGGAACGACGCGATTCGGCGGTTCGTGGCGGGCGCGCCGTTCTCGCGGGATGTGGTGCGCCGGTTCGTCGCCGGCGAGTCGGCGGCGGCCGCGGTCGCCGTCACCGGCCGGCTGGTCGCCGAGGGCATCCAGGTCAGCCTGGACTATCTCGGCGAGGACACCACGGACGCGGCGCAGGCCGAGAACACCGTGCTGGCGTACCAGGAACTGCTGGACGCGCTGCACGCCGACGGGCTGACCGAGCACGCCGAGGTGAGCGTGAAGCTGTCCGCGGTCGGCGGCAAGCTGGACGCGGCCCTGGCGGCCGACAACGCCGCCCGGATCTGCGCCGCCGCGGAGCGGGCCGGCACCGTCGTCACCCTGGACATGGAGGATCACGGCAGCACCGACCTGACCCTGCGGGTGCTGGGCGAGCTGCGCCGCAAGTACCCGCGCACCGGGGCGGTCCTGCAGGCCTACCTGCGCCGCACCCTGGACGATTGCCGGGAGCTGGCCGGGCCGGAATCGCGGGTGCGGCTGTGCAAGGGCGCCTACGCCGAGCCGGACTCGGTCGCCTTCGCCGAGCCGCACCAGGTCGACCTGAACTACCTGCGGTGCGTGAACGTGTTGCTGGCGGGGCACGGCTATCCCATGTTCGCCACCCACGATCCCCGGCTGCTGCGGATCATCGGGGAACGGGCGCGGTGGCACAACCGCAAACCCGGCGGCTACGAATACCAGATGTTGTACGGCATCCGGCCGGACGAGCAGCGGCGGCTGACGCAGGCCGGTGAGACGGTCCGGGTGTACGTGCCCTACGGCGAGCAGTGGTACGGGTATCTGATGCGAAGACTGGCCGAAAGACCGGCGAATATCGCCTTCTTCGCGAGGGCGCTGGTGAGTCGCGGGTGACATCCGGTACACATCCGCCGCGCGGTGAGGGCAGGATCGGCGCGGTGACCGAAGTACGAATTCCTGGGGGCACGTTCGCCGCGGCGAGCGCGGTCCGATCGCTGGGGGATGGCACCTTCACCGCGGATCTGCCGGCTGAGTGGACGGTGGCCAGCCGCCCGCACGGCGGCTTCCTGATGACCCTGCTGGCCCGCGCGGCCACCGGCTCGGTGCTCGCCGCCGCCGGAACCGGCCCGGTCGACCCGCTGGCGGTCAGCGCGGAGTTCCTGCGCCCGCCCGAGGTCGGCCCGGTGCTGTTGCGCACCACGGTGCGCAAGCTGGGCCGGACCGCCAGCGTGGTGGGCGTCAGCCTGGAGCAGCGCGGCCGGGCCTGCGTGGCCGGCTCGGTCACCGTCGGCGTGCTGCCGGACCTGGACGACGACGATCCGGTGGCCTGGTCCGACCTGCCGGACGTGCCGGCCAAGCCGCCGGCCAACGCGCTGGACGTCGCCGCCATGCCCGCGGCCAGTTCGTTCCACCTGACCAGCGCCTGCGATATCCGACTTGACCCGATGAACACCGGGTTCCTGCACAGCAAGGCCGGCGATCCGCTGACGCTGCGGCTGTGGGTGATGCCCCGAGCCGGCGTGGTGGACCCGCTGTTCGCCCTGGTCGCCGGCGATGTGTCGATGCCGGTCGCACTGAACCTGGGCCGGTACGGCTGGTCGCCGACGGTGCAGCTGACCGCGTTGCTGCGGGCCCGGCCGGCGCCGGGCTGGCTGCGCCTGGAAGTCACCAGCCGCGCGGTGCACGGCCAGTGGTTCGACGAGGACGCCACCGTGATCGACTCGGCCGGCCGGCTGGTCTGCCAGTGCCGGCAGCTGGCGCTGACGCCGATCCAGCGGTAGTCGATTCACCCGGACGGCTGGGCTGGCATGCTGTCGGGCATGACCACGATCGCGGTCCTGGGCGCGGGAAAAATCGGTGAGGCGCTGCTGTCCGGATTGCTGCAGGCCGGCCGGAAAGCGGACGAGCTGCTGTTCACCGAGCGGTATCCACAGCGCTGCGACGAGCTCACCGCGCAGTACGGCGTGCGCGGCGTGACGGTGACCGATGCCGCCGAGCAGGCCGGGGTGCTGGTGGTCGCGGTCAAGCCGCAGGACATCGAGCCGCTGCTGGCCGAGCTGGCCACCGTCATCCGACCGGGCACGCTGGTGGTGTCGCTGTGCGCCGGCCTGCCGACCGCGCTGTACGAGCGGCGGCTGCCCGAGCACACCCCGGTGGTGCGGGTCATGCCGAACACGCCGATGGTGGTCGGCGAGGCGATGAGCGCGATCTCGGCCGGGAAATACGCGACCGAGGCACACCTGGCGATGGCGGAGGAGATGCTGTCGGCGGTCGGCGAGGTGATCCAGGTGCCGGAGTCGCAGCAGGACGCGGTGACCGCGCTGTCCGGCTCCGGTCCGGCGTACTTCTACTATCTGGTCGAGGCGATGATCGACGCCGGCATCCTGCTCGGCCTGCCCCGCGCGGTCGCCGAGAAACTGATCGTCCAGTCGGCGGTCGGTTCGGCGAAGATGCTCGCCGAGAGCGACGAGCATCCGGTCATCCTGCGCGAAGCGGTCACCTCGCCCGGCGGCACGACGATCATGGCGATCCGCGAGTTGGAACGGCACGGCGTGCGCGCGGCGCTGCTGGCCGCGATCGAGGCGGCCCGGGACCGGTCGGTCGAGTTGGGCCGGCAGCACGAGGGATGAACCAAACCCGCTCCTGCCGGCGGATACCGGTGACCCCGCCGGTCACCGACAGCTGGACAGCCACCTGACGGCGGTGCGGATCGGGTCGATGCCGGTGCGCGGCTCGTCCGGCGCGATCGCCTCGGCGTATTCGCGGCCCTGCCGGTCCACGGCGACCGAGACGGTGATCACCAGCGCGGATCCGTCCAGCAGCTCGTGGGTGACGGTGCCGGTCGGCACGCCGGCGGTGGCGCTGCCAAAGGTGCGGGTTCGCGCACGGCCGCGGAAGGCGACCACCAGCCCCTCACCGGCACTGGCGGTCCGCCGGTCGTGCAGCACGGCCACCGGCACGTCCGGGGCGTCGGCCGGACCGGGCGGGAGTTCGAGGACCGTGGCCGAGATCGCGGCCGTGCGGTTGACGACGGCCAGTCGGTTGGCCACGAGCGGCGGCTGGGCGGAGCCGGCTGTGCCGGTCGCCCAGCGCCGTCAGCGCCGGTTCGAGGGCGTCTGCGAGCCGGCGGCCGGCCCCGGTCCGGTCGAGCACCTGGCGTTCCACCACCGGCCAGTCGACCCGGTCGGCGTAGAACGCGTGGTCGCGCAGCAGGCGAAGGGCCTGGACGGCGCAGGCGACGGTGTCAGCACCCACGCCACCATCATGCAGAGTGCCGAGCCCGTTCCCCCATTCGAGTGAACGAGGATTAGCTGTCTCGGCCGTCGCATCAGTCCCACCCGCACCGCTACCCTCGATAGAGCACGTGCGTGTCGGTATCGCCGGTGGGGAAGCCGGCGGCGCGACGCGTGTCGAAGGACGCGGTGAATCATGCCGACACAGAAGTCGCCCGAGCAGAAGGAGATCGGCCCTCCCCGGCTGGACGCGATGGACTTCCTGACTGTGGCCGAGGTGGCCGCCATGATGCGGGTGTCCAAGATGACCGTGTACCGGCTGGTGCACTCCGGCGAGCTGCCGGCGGTGCGGGTGGGCAAGTCGTTCCGAGTGCCTGAACCGGCCGTCCACGAGTACCTGCGTAACGCCTATTACGACGCCGGGTAAACTCGAGGGGCCGTTCGTGCGCACGCCCCGGTGTGACCGCATGTCCCGGGGTGGTGCCAGCCGGCACGGCCGACTACGACACCGACTACGACGCAGTACCGACAGCAACGACTGAAGACAGTGAGGGACCCGCATGGGCTCGGTCATCAAGAAGCGCCGCAAGCGCATGTCGAAGAAGAAGCACCGCAAGCTGCTGCGGAAGACCCGCCACGCACGTCGTAAGCAAGGCAAGTAAGCCTGTTCTCCGCGCTGGCCCGTCCCCTGTCGTTTCGGGGGCGGGCCAGTGGCGTGTCTGATGCTGTTCGGCGCTACCCATGGACAACCCGCGTGAGCTGCGTAAAGTGCTCGTCAGGCAGCAACGGGTTGGGGTTTGGATGACGCCCAAGGTCGTTCTCGTGACCGGAGTCAGCGGTTACCTCGCCGGCGCGCTCGCGGCGCGGCTGGCCGAGGATCCGGCGTGTGCCCGGGTGATCGGCGTCGACACCACCGCACCGGCACCGGCACTGCGCGAGCAACTCGGCCGGGCGGAGTTCGTCCGGGCCGACATCCGCAATCCGCTGATCGGCAAGCTGATCGGCAACGCGCACGTGGACACCGTGGTGCACGCCTCGCTGACCGCCCGCCCGGCGGCGCCCGGCGGCCGCGCCCTGCAGAAGGAGCTGAACGTCCTCGGCACGATGCAGCTGCTGGCCGCCTGCCAGCGATCGCCGCTGGTGCGCTCCCTGGTGGTCAAGTCGACGGCCGCCGTCTACGGCGCCGGGCCGGCCGATCCGGCCGCGTTCACCGAGGACATGACGCCAAAGGAGCTGCCGTCCTCCGGCTATGCCCGGGACAACGCCGAGGTCGAGGGATACGTGCGCGGGTTCGGCCGCCGCCGGCCGGACGTGTCGATCACCACGCTGCGGTTCACCAACCTGATCGGGCCGGGCATGGACACCGCGCTGACCCGGTACTTCGCGCTGCCCGGCCTGGTGCCCACGGTGCTCGGCCGGGACGGCCGGCTGCAACTGCTGCATCCCGAGGACGCCATCGCCGTGCTGCACCGGGCGGCGACCGTGGACCTGCCGGGTGTGTTCAACGTCGGCGGCGACGGAGTTCTGTCGCTGTCCCAGGCGATTCGCCGCGCCGGCCGGTTGCCACTGCCGCTGCCCGGACCGATCCTGGGTTCGGGAGGTCGACTGTTCCGCCGGGTCCGCCTCGGCGATCTTGGCCCGGAACAGTTGCGCTACCTCAACTTCGGCCGGGTGGTCGACACCACCCGACTCAAGGAACAGTTCGGCTACCGTCCGAAATGGACCACCAGGCAGGCCTTCGACGACTACGTGCTCGATCGCGGCCTGCGCCCGGTGCTCGATCCGGACCGGGTGGCCGCCACCGAACGAAGAATGCTGGACATGGTCGCGCGGCTGCGCTGACGCGACAGCCGATGGGAAGGACGGTCGCCGTGGCACACGCGCGAGTGATCCCGCTGGTCAACGGCATCCAGCCGGGCCGGCGGGCGATACCCGAGCAGGTCTCTCGGCCGCCGGCGGCCGAACCCAGCGCACTCGCCGGCGCCGAGTCCAGTGTGGACGTTTCGCCACCGGAGAGCGGCCAACTCGCGGACGCACTGGCCGACCTGATCGCGTTCGCCCGCCGCCGGTTGACCGGCGACTACCCGATCGACGAGTACGGCTTCGACCAGGAGCTGACCGAAACCATGCTGCTGCCGATGTTCCGGCAGATCTACCGGCGCTGGTTCCGGGTCGAGGTGATCGGCGCGCGACACCTGCCGGTGGACGGCAGCGCGCTGTTGGTGGCCAACCATTCCGGCACCCTGCCGGTGGACTCGGCGATGACCGCGGTCGCCGTGCACGACAACACCCCCGGCGCCCGGCACCTGCGGATGCTCGGCGCGGACCTGGTGTTCCGCACGCCGCTGCTGGGCGCGCTGGCCCGCAAGACCGGGCAGACGCTGGCCTGCAACGCCGACGCCGAGCGACTGTTGCGCGACGGCGAGTTGGTGGGTGTGTGGCCGGAGGGGTTCAAGGGCGTCGGCAAGCCGTTCCGGGACCGGTACAAGCTGCAACGGTTCGGCCGGGGCGGGTTCGTGTCGGCGGCGCTGCGCACCGGCGCGCCGATCGTGCCGTGCGCGATCGTCGGCGCGGAGGAGATCTACCCGAAGCTGGCCGACATCGCCCCGCTGGCCCGGCTGCTGGGCGTGCCGTACGTGCCGGTGACCCCGCTGTTCCCGTGGTTCGGGCCGTTGGGCCTCATTCCGTTGCCGTCCAAGTGGTACATCGAGTTCGGCGAGCCGATTCCCACCGACGGGTTCGGCGCCGGCGCCGACGACGACCCGATGCTGGTGTTCAACCTGACCGATCAGGTCCGAGAGACCATCCAGCTCTCCCTCTATCGGCTGCTTTCCCAGCGGCGCAGCGCGTTCTTCGGCTGACGGGCGCCCTGAATCAGTACGCTCTGCCGCATGAGCCAACCAACGCAGCAACAACAGTTCCCGATCCTGCTGTCCACGATGAACGACGTCCCCGGCTACCGGGTGACGCGGGTGATGGGCGAGGTCTTCGGCCTGACCGTGCGCAGCCGCAACATGTTCTCCAACATGGGCGCCGGCTTCAAGTCGATGGCCGGCGGTGAGCTCAAGGGCCTGAGCAAGCTGCTGTCCGACTCCCGGTACGAGTCGCTGGGCCGGCTCTGTCAGGAGGCGATGGCGCGCGGTGCGAACGCGGTGCTGGCGATGCGGTTCGACTGCAACGAGATCGGCCAGACCGCCAGCGAGATCGCGGCCTACGGCACCGCGGTGTATGTCGTGCCCGAGGGCCAGCCGGACCAGCAACACCAGCAGCAGCACGCCCAGCCCCCGCAGCAGCAATACCCGCCGCAGCCACCCCAGCCCCAGCAGTACGCGCCGCAGCAGTAGCAAGTTGGTCAGGCGCGGTCAGCCGACCCGGCGGCGGTAGGCCATTCCGGCGGCGACCGCGCCGGCCAGCGCGCCCGCGCCCAGCACCGACGGCACGCCGATCCGGGCCGCCTTGCGGCCGGTGCGGAAGTCGCGGATCACCCAACCGCGCTTGCGGGCCGTGTCGCGCAGCGCCGGATCCGGGTTGACGGCGACCGCCGTGCCGACCACCGACAGCATCGGAATGTCGTTGGACGAGTCCGAATACGCGGCACACCGACGCAGGTCCAGACCCTCCCGGG
>DASZLR010000114.1:0-2798 GCA_035552275.1 Pseudonocardiaceae bacterium
CCCGCGCTTCGGCATCCATCACTACATAACCCTTGCCCCGCTTGACATACGTGCGTACGTATCCGCCGCCAATGGTGATCTTCTCGCCGATCCGCACCGGCGCGTGGAAGCTCAGTTCCTCGTGCGTGTGCAGGCCCTGCGCGGTGTTGCCGTCGTAGTTGGCGTAGAACAGGAACAGCAGTTCGTTGGACAGCGCCGCCGGGTGCGCGGCCCGGGCTCCGGTCGCGTCGGTGAGGGCGGCCGCGGCCGGATCGTCCTGGGCGAACGCGTAGTTCTTGGCCATCCGCTCGTCGAACACGACCTCGAACGGGCCGAACTTCTCCGGGATCTCGACGTTCTCGAAAACGGCTTCCTTGGTGCCGGTCCACCAGGCGTTCATGGTCATTTCTCCTCCTCGATTGCGGTGCTGGAACGAGATCGGCCGGGCAGCAGGCTGCGGTCGTGCCGACGCCACCAGCCGGTGGTCTCCCGGGTGAACAGCAGCACGACCACCGCGCAGGCGAGCATGGCCGCGGCCATCACCACCAGGGCCCACATGTAGCCGGACGCACTGGAGTAGCCGCCGCCGGCGTCGATCAGAAAGCCGACGACGATCGGACCGATGCCGCCCAAACTCTGGGCGGTGACGTTGAATCCGGTGGCGATTCCGTTCGCGCCCGGTTCGACCGAGTCGGCGGCGGTGGCGTACAGGATCGGGTAGACGGCGTTGGTGGCCATGCCCAGGAACAACTGCGCGCCGATCAGCGCGCCCAGCCCCCAGCCGACGATCTGCAATCCGAGCAGCCCGGCCGCCATCCACACGAACAGCAGCACCAGCATTGCCTTGCGGCCCAACCGATCCGACAGCGCACCCCACACGATCTGGCCGACGCCCGCGGTGATGGTGTAGATCACGCTGAGCACCGCGCTGGAGGCCAGGTTGTAGTGCGCGACAAAGTTCAAATACAGCGGCAGCCAGGAATTCACGCCCAGATAGACCATCATGGCCACGCCGAAGATCACACTGCTCACCATCACGTTCGGGTTGCGCAGCGCCCGTCCGACCGCCCCCTTGGGCACGGCCCGCTCCCCCTCGGCCGGGGTGGCCAGCGGCGGTGTCTCGCCCGTGGCCACGGTCCGGTCCACGAATGCGGCGTACCGGCGGCGGGTGGACAACAACCACCAGGCGATCAGCACCGGCACCATGCCCAGCGGAATGGTCAGCAGCACGACCCGCCAGTGGTCGCCGCCGACGGCGGCCAGGATGCCGGAAACCGCCAGCCCACCAAGAAAAGTGCCCCACGGCACGGAGGTGTGGTGCAGGCCGAGGGCGAACCCGCGACGCTGGATCGGCCACCACTCCCCGACCGTGGTCACCTCGACCATCTCGGCCGCGCCGGACGCGGGCCGGTGCAGGAACTGGATCACGAACAGCGCCAGCAGGCTGCCGGTCAGCACCGGCGTCCCGCTGAGCAGGACCAGCACCACCTCGGCGGCGGCGATCGGCCACAGCCGGTACTTGCGCCGCCAGCCCGCGCCGCCCCGGTCGGCCCACACCGACAGCGGCACCGCGCACAGCCCGACCGCGAACGAGACGCCACCGGAGAACAGGCCCATGGTCGAGGCGCTCACGCCGAACTCGCGGACGATTGCCGGTTGCAGGATTCCCGTTGTCCAGCTTCGGAAATTGGAGTTGAACGCCAGCGCGATCCACATCAGCGCCACGGCCAGCCAGGACGCGGCGCCCACCGGGTGCGGCACGCGCATGCGCTTTCCGGGACCGGTCGCGGTGGTGCTCGGCTGCGCGCTCATCGGGTCAGCGCCCGCGCGGCCGCGGTCCAGCGGTCGTTCGGTCCGGTCGGGGACATGTCGTTGATCGCGGCCAGG
Organism: Pseudonocardiaceae bacterium; assembly: GCA_035552275.1. Lineage (GTDB taxonomy): Bacteria > Actinomycetota > Actinomycetes > Mycobacteriales > Pseudonocardiaceae > DASVLX01. The sequence goes on from DASZLR010000114.1 coordinate 1,867, forward strand.
TCCAGCGGGTCCAAGCGAGTGGCTTCGCGGTCGGCCGGGCCGGTGACCAGGTTCATCGCCAGCGGTGCCAGGAATTCGACGTCCGGGCCGGACAGCCGGAACGGGCGGTCGTGGCCGGGGTAGACGACGTCGGCGGCGTCGGCGAGCCGGGCGATGGTCCGTTGCGCGGCCGGCACGTCCCAGTAGATGTTGCCGCCGGTGCGGCTGGTGGCAACGGCAGCGTTGGGCAGGGCGTCACCGGTCACCACCGAGGTCTCGCCCGGGCCGGTGGCCACGGTGACGGCGATGCTGCCGGGAGTGTGCCCGGCGGCGTCGAGCACCCCGACCCCGGGCGTGATCTCGGTACCGGGGGCGACCGTGGTGACTCGGTAGTCGTGGAAGATCAGCCGGGTCCAGGCCGGGGTGGCCAGGTCGCGGGCCGAGGGCGCGGCGATGGAGTCCAGTTCGGCCGTGGACACCACGATTTCGGCCTCCGGAAACAGATCCACGTTCTGCACGTGGTCCCAGTGCGCATGGGTGAGCACGACCTGGTCGATGTCGGCCGGGCTGAGGCCGCGTTCATCCAGCGCGCCCAGCACGTGCGGCCGGCGGCCCACGTGTCCGGTGTCGACCACGATGCGGTGGATCGAGCCGTCCGGGCCGGTCGACTCGACGAGGTACACGCCGCAGAAGGCGATCGCGCCTTCGGCCGCGTCGATCGGGCTGCCGGTGGTGAGTACCGCCACCTCGGCGTGGGGGTTCGTCGCCACGGAATTCCTTTCGGTCGCAGGGAAATAAGGAAAAGACCAGTTATCTAGACTTGTTGTGAGACAAGCGTTTCACGGGCTGAACCCGGTGAAAAAGCGAGGGTCAGGCGTCCAGGCGGACGACGAACGGGTATTCCGGCCGGGTCCAGCTCTGCGCGTACTCGACGATCCGGCCCGCCCCGTCGT
>DASZLR010000115.1:0-11196 GCA_035552275.1 Pseudonocardiaceae bacterium
TCCACTCGATGTGGCCAAGGTCACCAATGATCCGTGCTCAGGGCTGACGGCCGCGCAATTGGCCCCGTACATGGGTACGCTCCAAAGGTCTACGAAATCGCAGTACAACAACGGAACGGGATGTCTGTTTGAGCCCGCTGACGGACACCAAGCGGGGATTGGTGTTCTCGTGTGTCCGTCTAATAGCGGTCCGGGCACGCTCACCCAGTCAGGGTTCCCGTGGCAGGAGCCGGCCGGAGACATTGCTGGCTACCCGGCGGAACACCAGTCGCAGGGTGGCGCATCTGGCCCGGCGACTGGTGATTGTCAAACGATGGTGGCCGTGTCCAATCAAGCATCGCTGGCGGTCTACATCGATGACTCGGAACCGGATTACAAGTACTACACCGATGCGTGCACGGCCGCTGACAAGCTGGCGGCTGAGTTGATCGCGAACATCAAGGGTGGGGGCTGACGATGGTCGACATGTGCACTGGGGATTTGTGGACGCAGTTCAACGTCGGTGCCAGCGGCGATCAGCCGTTGTACGACGCGGCGTACGCCCTGAGCCGGATTTCGTCTGAGCACGTCGACAACCAGAACGCGCTGCGGACCGCGCTTCAGGGGATCAGGGTTTCCTACACCGGCCAGGCGGCCGATCAGATGCAGTCGGCGTTCCAGCCGTTGATCGACTCGCTCGGTCAGGGTTCGCAGGTGGCCGAGAACGCCTCCACGGCCCTGACGAACCAAGGCAATGCCTACTACCAGGCGAAGCAGGCGATACAGCAGAAGCAGCCGGTGCCGTCGGAACCATGGTACGAGGGCGTCGATCCGTGGAATACGGACTACGACAACGCGATCCAGAACAACAGCAACGTCGACACCGCCAATCAGGCCGCGTACCGGACTTACGTCAGTCAAACGCAGTCGAACGGTGTGCCGACGTTCGATCCGAATGCGGCGCCGCCGCCGAGTGGGAATCCGACGGTGACGAGTGGGTCGTCGGTGGGCTCGGTCGGTGGTGGCGCGGGCAGCGGTAGCTACAGCTCGCGGTCAAGCGGCGGCAGTGGAGGTTATGGCGGTGCGCCGTCGGCGGGCGGTGGCGGAACATACGTGCCCAACGCTCCCGGCGGTGGCGGCGGACCGGCTGTCGGTACTCCGGTCGGCAACGGTAACGGCGGCGGAACTCCGTACAGCCCGCCCAACCTCAGCACCCAGGATTACAGCGGCGGTGGCCCGGCGACCTACACGCCGAATCCGACCGGTCCCGGTGGGCCTGGTGTCGGTGGCGGCGGTGGAACCGGGTCCGGCGGTCCGGGCGGTGGTGGCTTCGGCGGCGGGATCGCGGCTGGCATGGGCGGCGCCGGTGGTTACGGCGGCGGTTCAGGCGGATACGGCGGCCGGTCGGGCGCGAGTTACGGCAGCGGCGGCTCGGGTTCGTCGGCCGGGCGCGGTGCGGGCTCGTCCTCGGGCATCGGTGGCGCCGAAGGCGAAGAAGGTATGGGCCGGGGCATCTCGGCGGCCGGCGTGCCCGGCAAGTCGGGTGGCGGCATGGGCGGTGGGGGTATGGGTGGCGCTCGCGGCGGCCGTGGCGGCGAGGACGAGGAGCACCAGTCCGCGCAGTATCTGGTGAACGAGGAAAACGGCAACGCCATAGTCGGCGACCTGCCGCCGACCGCGCCGCCGGTCATCGGATAATCGCACCGACTGACAACCAAACAGAGGGGACATGTCGTTGCTCCGGGGGAATATCACCGTCTCTCGGCTCACCTGGGATGTGGTGCGCCAAGTCAACGGTATCGAGGAACAGCACCATATTTTGCATGTTCCGACCCCGCAGGTGAGCCTGGCAGACGTCCCGGCGTTGCAACGCGACGCTTTCGCGGAACTGGAAAAGATCGGGTGGGCCCGGGGCACGAATGTGGACCCGGAACTGCTCGGCGTTATCCGGATGCTGGCCGCGCCGCCACTGGAATTGCACGGCTGGGTCTCCCGTCCCAACCGACCGACGCTGAGCGCGGTGGCCGCGTCCGGGCCGGGCGGCGCGATCCTCGCTTTCGCCGACGAGACCGACATTCATGTGCGGCCGATCCGGCCCGATGATCTCGCCGTTTCGATTGTCAGCCTGATGCCGCCGCTGCGTCCCGGCCGTGGCCAGTCCGTTTCGATCCCGTGGGACGTGTACCGCGAGTTGATCGAGAACGGCGCCTACCACGAGTCCGGTTCGGGTGGTTTCCTCGAACAGAACACCCAGCGCACCCGTCTGGAACGGGACGCGGACGTGTTGTTGGCGCTGCTCAAACAGCCCCGGCTGGGCGGCGGTCGGATCTACGGCGCGGCCCGGCCGAAACTGGGCCGCAAACGCAAAACGGAGTTCCCGGTCACTTACTTGGACAATGAGTCGGGCCGCTGGCTACTCAAACACAAGCCCAGCAGCAACGGCGACGTGTGGGCGGTGGCCACCCCAGCCACACCCGACCTGCTGGTCACTGAGCTGACCGACCTGCTCACCACCGTCAGCTGATAGTTCTCACACGATCACCCACGCGGCCGTGAGGGCTTGGTTCGTGTCCCGTCATGCCGGACTAACGGCCGCGCAACCGTTGCACGCTGAAATAGTCGCGTTCAGCAGTTTGGCGATCCTCAGGAGAGTGTGGCCGGTGAGCACGATTTATGACCAGATTGGTGGTCAGGAAGCCCTCATCGCGGTGGTGAATGACTTCTATGACCGGGTTCTCGCGGATGAGAAACTTGTCGGGTTCTTCACGGGCGTCAACATGTCACACCTGAAAGGTCGGCAGGTCGAGTTCTTCTCCGCCGCGCTCGGCGGTCCGGAGCCGTACAAGGGCCTTTCCATGAAGGACGCGCACCGCGGCCGGGGCATCGAGCAGGCGCACTTCGACCTGGTCGCCGCCCATCTGACGGACGCGCTGGCCGGCGCCGGGGTTCCGGACGACATCCTGGGACAGATCATCGGCGCCATCGCCCCGCTGGCCGACGACATCGTGGCGACGGTCGCCTGAGTCGCGCGACCAGCTTGATCCGCTTGACCAGCTTGAACAACTGAGGCACGCGGGCGCCGGTCCCACCCTGCCACTGGCGCCCGCGTCCCGCCCAACCCGCCGCCCCAACCCGCTGCCCAGCCCACCGGCCGGTGTTCTGTCCGCGCTCAGCGAACGTGTCAGGTGCGGGTGGCAGCATGGACGCATGAGACCTGGCATGGGCGCGGCCGGCATGGGCATGGGAATCGGCCGTTCGATGCGCCGCGACCGCGCGGTGCTGAAGGAGACCGTCAAACCGGGCACCTGGCGGCGGATGTTCCGGTTCGCCCGCCCCTACCGGCGCGTTCTCGTCCTCTTCCTCACCATGGTGGTCGTGGACGCCGGCATCGGCGTGATCAATCCGCTGATCTACCGGGAGATCATCAACCAGGGCATCCTGGGCCGCGATGTGGCCCTGATCGTGGACCTCGCGCTGCTGCTCGGCGGACTGGCGGTGGTCGACTCGGCGCTGTCGATCGCCGAGCGGTACGTGTCCGCGAAGGTCGGCGAGGGCCTGATCTTCGACATGCGCACCGGCGTGTTCAACCACATCCAGCGGATGCCGCTGGCGTTCTTCACCCGGACCCAGACCGGCGCGCTGATCAGCCGGCTCAACAACGACGTGCTCGGCGCACAGCAGGCGTTCACCGACACACTGTCCAATGTGGTCTCCAACGTCATCAGCCTGGTGCTGGTGCTGATCGCGATGCTGTTCCTGTCCTGGCAGCTGACCGTGGCCGCGCTGGTGATCCTGCCGGTGTTCGTGATCCCGGCCAAGCGAATGGCGCGCAAGCTGGCCAAGCTCACCCGCGAGTCGTACGAGCTCAACGCCACCATGAACACCACGATGAGCGAGCGGTTCAATGTCTCCGGCGCCCTGCTGGTCAAGCTGTTCGGCCGCCCCGGCGAGGAGCAGAAGCTGTTCGCCGGCCGCGCCGGCCGGGTCCGCGACATCGGCATCACCCAGGCGCTGTACGCCCGGCTTTTCTTTGTCGCGCTGATCCTCACGGCCTCGCTGGCCACCGCGGTCATCTACGGCTGGGGCGGCACGATGGCGGTGCACAACATCCTCAACGTCGGCACCCTGGTCGCGCTGACCTCCTACCTCAACCGGCTGTACGCGCCGCTGATGGGCCTGTCCAACGTCCAGGTCGACATCATGAGCGCGCTGGTGTCCTTCGACCGTGTCTTCGAGGTGCTCGACCTGCCGCCGATGATCGCGGAGCGGCCGGATGCCGTGGACGTGCCGGACGGCCCGGCGCGGCTGGAGTTCGACCACGTCGACTTCTCCTACCCGCGCGCCGACGAGGTCTCGCTGGCCTCGCTGGAATCGGTCGCGGTACTGGACAGCCTGCCGTCCGCGCCGGTGTTGCACGACATCAGCTTCACCGCGCGGCCCGGCGAACTGATCGCGCTGGTCGGGCCGTCGGGCGCCGGCAAGACGACGATCAGCTACCTGACCGCGCGACTGTACGACACCCGCGCCGGCGCGGTTCGGATCAACGGTGTGGACGTGCGCGACGCCACGCTCAGCTCACTGTCCGACACAGTCGGCATGGTCACTCAGGACGCGCACATGTTCCACGACACGATTCGCGGAAACCTCTTGTACGCCAAGCCTTCCGCCACTGATGAGCAACTGCTCGGCGCGTTGCGCGGGGCGCAGATCCTGTCCCTGGTGGAGTCGTTGCCACAGGGCCTGGAGACCGTGGTCGGGGATCGTGGCTACCGGCTGTCGGGCGGGGAGAAGCAGCGGCTGGCGATCGCCCGGCTGATGCTCAAGGCGCCGTCGGTGATGGTGCTGGACGAGGCGACCGCGCACCTGGACTCCGAGTCCGAGGTCCTGGTGCAGCAGGCGCTGGCCACCGCGCTGCGTGGCCGCACCTCGCTGGTGATCGCGCATCGGCTGTCCACGGTGCGGGCCGCCGACCAGATTCTGGTGGTCGATGGCGGCCGGATCGTGGAGCACGGCCGGCACGAGGAACTGCTCGCCTCCGGCGGCCTGTACTCGGAGCTTTATCGGACGCAGTTCTCCGGCCAGGGTTCCGCGGCGAACGGGTCGAACGGGTCGTTCACCGAGTCGATCAGCCCGCCCGCCGGGGAACCGTTGCCGGGTTAGGCGGCCCGGATCGACATCAGCGAGAACGCGTGGCCCTGGCTGTCCTTGACGCCGGCCATCCGGCCGTACGGCGTGTCGGCCGGCGGGTCGACCAGCGTGCCGCCGAGTTCCTGGACCTGGCTGACCGCAGCGTCGGTGTCGGCGACGCCGAAGTACACCTTCCACTGCGCCGGCTGGCCGGGGATCTGGCCGATTCCGCCGCACGGGCGGCCGTCGAAGTCGAGGGTGGCGTACTTGAACTCGTCGCTGCTCATGTCACCGAACGAGTAGCCGAACACGGCGCCGTAGAACGCCTTGTTGCGCTCCCAGTCGGAGCTGAAGTTCTCGGTCCAGACCAGGGTGCCGGCCTCGTTGAAGATCGCGCTGCCGACCATCTTGTTGGCCTGCCACAAGCCGAATCCGGCCCCGGCCGGGTCCATGGCCAGCGTCATTCGGCCGGCGTCGCCGACGTCCATCGGCTCCATCGGCACCGTGCCGCCGGCCTCACCGATCTTGGCGATTGTCGCGTCGAGGCTGTCGGTGGCGAGGTAGGTGATCCAGCCGGGCAGCGGCTGGTTCTCGTCCATGCGCGGGCCGAGGCCGGCGACGTCTCTGCCGTCCTTGGTACAGACCGCGTAGCCGCCGAACTCCGGTGCGCCGGGCTCGACGTGCCAGCCGAACAGGGTGGAGTAGAACTTCGCCGCCTCATCGAAATCGGCGATGGTCAGGTCGATCCAGCAGGGCGTGCCAGTCGGCCACGGAGTGTCACGAGTGGGCATGGTGCCTCCTTCGGAAGAAGTGAGGATGCGACCGTAACCCCGGCCACCGACATATGCCGCGTGTCGGCGTCTTCCCCCTGGTCAGGCCGGGATCAGCAACACCCAGACGGCTCCGCTGGCCAGTGGCACCTGCTGACCGCCGGCTGTCGTGAAGGTGGTGCCGGACTGCGCGTTCGGGCGGGACCAGGTCACCGGAAACGACTGGCCATCGCGCAGCACGGTCGCCGCGCCGGTGCCGACAGTCTGTGCGATCGGCGTGACGCCGCCCTGGCTGTCCTCGGTGAACGGCTCCGGATGGGTGGCGACCTTCTGCACGATCACGGTCGCGGCGGCGAGTTGGCCGGATTCGGTGGAGGTGAACGGCGTGCCGTCCAGGGACACCTGCCAATGCCCGGCCGACCAACGGAAATCGAAGGACGCGGCCGGGTAGCGAACCGGATAGTCGGTGGCCGCCGTGCCGCCGGCCGGCACGGCGCCGAACGACAGCACCGACTGAGGTGTCGGCCCGGTGCCGATCGTCAGTTTCGCCGGCCGGACAAACAGATTGTGCGGCGCGGCGCCCGGCCCGCGGGAGTACGCGGCGGGCACGTCGGCCTGGGACGCGTTGATCACCACGTCGGAGAGCGGCGGGCTGTGCAGCATCTGCACGATCTGCGGCACCGCACCCGAATACGCGAACGTCGGCTTGCCGAACTGGGCGAGCACGTCGAAGTCGGTTTCCCGGGCGCTGCGCACCGGGCCGATGGTGGCCGGCAGGTGCGAGGAGAACACGGCGGCCAGCCGGGTAACCCCACCCTCCATCGGCTCGACGTAGATGATGTCCGCCGAGCCCAGCCCGGTGGCCGGCCGGGCCGCGTCGATGTTGTCGATCTTGACCACCAACACCTGGCCGGTGGGCGTCGTCGGCGTGGTCTGTGTCGGTCCGGATGACGTCCCGTGTGTGCAGGCGGCCGCGAGCATCGCGGCGGCCGCGAGGACGGCGGCGATGGCGGACAGCTGTGGTCGCATTCGGCGTTCACACTCCCGCTTACGGAGAATACCGACCGGCCGCGATATCGCATGTCAACCGACGCCGACACCCATTCGTGGGCACGCGGCGTGTGGGGTATGCGCTGGCGGGGCAGCGGGCGATGACGGTGACCGGGTCAGGCCGCACCCGGCCCGGTCCGATCGGAAAGATCGCGGTCACCTGGCACGGCGGGCGGCTGCTGCTGGGAGTACGCGGTCATGCCGGGAACAGACCAGCGGCAGGTCGCCGAGGAATTGCTGGCGGGCGCCCGGACAGCGGACGCAGTTGGGGGAAACGGGCGTGCCGAAAAGGATCGCCGTCCCTGAGTTCGGCGTGCACCTCCGGAAATCGCGGGCCGGCGGATCCCGGTCGCGTGGCGTAGATCGCGTCCTGGCCGAAGAACCGCAGTGAGACGCTGTGCCGATGCGCGTCGTCGGATGTGGTTCCACCGCCGCCGTGCAACATTTTCGGATGGAAGATGAGCACGTCGCCGGGGAGATAGTCGAACGACACGATGTCGAATGAATTCCGGTCCGCCTCGACGTCCGGCATCCTGAGCAGATCGCCGTCGGCGTAGCACGGCGCGGTCGGATCTTCCGGGTCGAACGCGGTGCCATTGTAGAGCGGGCCACGGTGCGAGCCGCGGACGAATTCGAGACCGTGTTCCGCGTCGTGCGGTTCAAAGGAGAACCAGGCGACGGCGAGATCATTCCCGTCCACCGCCGTAGCGGACTGATCCTGGCGCCACCTGGTTCGACGGAGCGGGCCGTGCCGTAGGAACACCTGCTCGTACATGAACCAGACCTCGGATCTGCTCCATATCCGCGCGATGATGTCCGCGATGTTCGACTCGTCCAGGAAATACCGGTAGGGGACGAGTGCGTGCGGATCGCACATGTCCGAAAAGTACTCGTCGGACTCGTGCCCGGCGACGCTCCAGTCATACGCTTCGCGAAGCACGCTCAGCCATTCGATGTCGAGCACGTCGCGCAGCAGCACGACGCCGTCCGTGGCGAAGGCCTCTCGTTGGGCGGCCGTGGTCGCCGGTGCGGTGGTTTCCGGTGCGATCATCATCGCGTCAACTCCGTGTCGCGAGTGCGGTCCACCGTGGGGCGCTACCCGCGGGGCCGCTTTCGTCTTGCTGGTCAGTAGGCGCACACCAGGGGAGTCGGACCGACATCCACTCCGGTTCCCGCCGTGGCCGAGATTGCTCCGATTGGTCGAATTCGCGGACAAGCCGGCGGTCGGTCGGCGGCCAGCGGGCGGTCAGCCGGTGTGCGCGTCGCCGTCGAACCGCTCGGCCCCGTTGAGCAGCGCCACGAGTTCCTCCCTGGCGCGGGCCACCCGGGACCGAATCGTCCCCACTGGACAGTGGCAGACGTCGGCGGCCTCCGCGTAGGACAGACCGAGCACCTGGGTCAGCACAAACGCCTCCCGACGCTCACCGCTGAGCCCGGCGACGAGGTCGTCCAGCGCCACTCGGTCGTCAATGCCGGGCAGCCCGGTCGGCTGTTGCCGGTCGGCGGCGTCCTGCCAGTCGTCGATGGCGGCGGTGCGTGGCCGCGCGGTCGCGGCCCGGATGTGGTCGATCACCACTCGCCGGGCGATCGACAGCAGCCAGGTCCGCGCCGACGAGCGGCCGGCGAACCGGGGCAGCGTGCGCAGCGCCCGCAGATACGTCTCCTGGGTCAGGTCGTCCGCCACGCTCCGGCTGGCCAGCCGGGCGATGAACCACCACACATCCCGTTGGGTCGCCCGGATGAACCGCTCGATGGCGGCGGGGTTCCCGTTGCGCGCGACCAACGCCCATTCGGTGACATCGGAATCGGCGGCACGGCCACGGGTCATGAGGGGCGACCATATCGATCTCGGGTGACCGGTCCATAGCGGTTCGGGGTCGCGATGTTGCTGGTCCCGCACAGTGGACGGAATCGTGTTGTGCGGAAAGATTGCCTATTCTGCCTGGCCCTGGGTGGAACCAGCCGCGCCCGACGTACGACCATATGGACGTGCGATGTACGGACTACCGGCAAGAACTCTCGGCCCGCCTCGACAGCGAGGATGACCCGGACCTCCGCGTCGCGGTGGACACCCACCTGGCGTCCTGCCCCGAATGCCGCCAGTGGTACGAGGATGCCGCTCGGGTGACTCGGCGCGCGCGAATGGATGTCGTTCATCCGGCGCCGGACCTGGCGGCCGCTGTGCTCGCCCGGTCGCCGGTCAACCGGCGGTCGCGGTGGCGACTGGTGCTTCGGGCTGCGCTGGCGCTGGTCGGGTTGGGTCAGGTCGCGCTGTCGCTCGCGCAGGTTCTCAGCGACGGCGAAGGCGGTGGCGGCGCCGAGCTGAACGGTGCGAGTGTGCTCCACATGGCGCATGAGAGTGCGGCGTGGAACATCGCGCTGGGCATCGGCTTCGTGTGGATCGCCTGGCGGGTGGCCAGTGCGGGCAGCCTGGTGCCGACGTTGTCCGCGTTCCTGACCGTGCTGACCGTGCTGACTGCCTTGGACGTGATTGACGGCCAGGTAGCTGTGGCTCGGTTGTCCTCGCACATCCTGGTGCTGATCGGTTACGTCATCATGCTCACCCTCGTCGGGCCAAGGGTCGGCAGCGGCGGCTTCTGGCCCAGGTCGCGGGTTCGTGACGACTCGTGGCCGGCTGAGTTCTCGGGATCTCCGGGCGGACGTCACTCGAAACCGCAGGACGAGGTCAGCGACGCCGGGTCAGGTCTACGGCCGAGCGCGCGTCACGACGCTGCCTGAGCGGATTCAGCCGACGTGCGGTGTGCCGATCAGCTCGACACCGGCCGCGCGCAGGTCGACCAACGTCGAGTCCACTGTGGACGATGTGACGCCGGCGGTGAGGTCGAGCAGCACGGTGGTGGCGAACCCCTCGCGGGCGGCGTCCAGCGCCGTCGCCCGCACGCAGTGATCCGTCGCGATGCCCACCACGTCCACGGTGTCCACGTCGTGAGCGCGCAGCCATTCGGTGAGGCCGGCGCCGTCGGGCGTCGAGCCCTGGAACCCGGAGTACGCCGCGTCGTGCGCTCCCTTCGAGAACACCGCGGACACCTCAGCCACGTCCAGTTCCGGATGGAACGACGCGCCCGGCGTGCCGGTGACGCAGTGCGCCGGCCAACTTCGCTGGAAATCCGGGTGCTCGCTGAAATGCACGCCCGGATCGACGTGGTAGTCGCGGGTCGCGACCACCTGGCCGTATTCACCGGATCGGGTGCTCTCCCGGATACGACCAGAGATCGCCGCCGCCACCGCCGCCCCGCCGACCACCGGCAGCGAGCCGCCCTCGCAGAAGTCGTTCTGCACGTCCACCACGATCAGGGCCTTTGCCATGTCCGCTCCTCACGGAAGTCAGTGCCTAACGGAAGGTCGTGGGAATGGCCGGGTCGCCGTGCGAGAGTTTCAGGCCCTCCCAGGGCACGCTGACCAGCGCGGCGCGCAGCCGTTCCCGACTCTGCCGCAGATCCGGCAGGTCGTCCACTGGATCTCCGTCGCGCAGCAGCGGAATCGGCAACTCGCGATCGTGCGGCTCGGGTTCCGGCCCGGCTCGGCCCTCGCCGACCCGGTACACGACCTCCTCCAAGGCGGTGCCGGTCGGCTTGTGCCGACGCAGCGCCGACTTGCGGCCACCGCGGGATCCCTTGTGCGAGCTGCGTTTTTCCACCGAGCGGCCGGCGACCTCGACCAGTTTGTAGACCATGCCGGCGGTCGGCGCACCCGAACCGGTGACCACCGAGGTGCCCACCCCGTAGGCGTCCACCGGTTCGGCGCGCAGCGCGGCGATGGCGAACTCGTCCAGATCGCCGGACAGCACGATTCGGGTGTTGTGCGCGCCCAGCGAGTCAAGCTGGTCGCGGGCCAGCCGGGCCATCACACCGAGATCGCCGGAGTCGATCCGGATCGCCCGCAGCTCCGGCCCGGCCACCCGGACCGCTGTGGCGATGCCCTCGGTGATGTCGTAGGTGTCCACCAGCAGCGTGGTGTCCTTGCCCTGCAACTCGATCTGCGCCCGGAACGCGGCTTCCTCGCTGTCATGCAGAAGCGTGAACGCGTGCGCGGTCGTGCCGGTGGTCGGAATGCCGTGCCGCCGACCGGCTTCCAGATTCGAGGTGGACGCGAACCCGCCGAGATATGTGGCGCGGGCGGCGGCCACGGCGGCCTCCTCGTGGGTCCGCCGCGAGCCCATCTCGATGATCGGCCGGCCGTTGGCGGCGCTGACCATGCGGGCCGCCGCCCACGCCACCGCCGTGTCGTGGTTGAGGACGGACAGCACCAG
>DASZLR010000116.1:0-29189 GCA_035552275.1 Pseudonocardiaceae bacterium
ACCGTGGCCCACGACGGCAACTCGGCGATCGTGTCGGTGATCGCCGCGATCTGCGCGGCATTCAGCACACCGGCATCCACAGCCTCAGCCATCACCGGAAGCCTCGCCAACGCACCGGCGCGGGCAACCCGCTGCTTCGCCTCACCACGGGTGATCGTCAACCGGTCACCCAACAACGCCTCCAGGTCCCGGTAGCCCACCTCCCCGGCCACACCCCGAGTGTCCAACTCGGCGACCACCCGCAGCATCGCCGCGTGCGCCCGCCGCGCGACCCGCTCGATCTCCGCCAGCCGATCAAGCAACTCCACGTCGCCGCAACGCCACAACTCCGTGGCCCGCAACACATCCGGTGAATCACTCATACACCCATGATCACCGCGTCAGCCGCCCACCGCATCATCCTTAAGGATGATCTTTCGAACTAATGTTCGATAACATTACGCCAGTTTGATGCGGTAGGCCGCCGTGGCGTAGTCCGTTCATGAGAAGGGCGAGCAGGTGGTCGGCTTGAGCGGAGCTGTCCGGGGCAGCCAATCGAAGGCGCCTGCCGGCACTTGGTCAACGATCGCATGGGCATTACCGGCGCACAGTGGGGACTGGCCGGAGCCGAAACCATCCTGAACGGCGCGCTACGGGCCAACGACGACTTCGAGGAGCACTGGCGCTACCACGTCACCCTGGAGCGACATCGTGTCCACGAATCGCGGTACCTCAACAACATCGTTCCACTGGCGGCATGACGTCACTCCAAAGAGCCACACCCGAGTGAGTTGGGCCGCCCGGTGCGAAAACCGGGCGGCCCCAACCTCTTTTCGGCTCAGCTGTGCAGCATCTTGCGCAGCACGTACTGCATGATGCCGCCGTTGCGGTAGTAGTCGGCCTCACCGGGGGTGTCGATGCGCACCACCCCGTCGAACTCGACCGTCGAGCCGTCGCCGCGAGTGGCGTTCACCCGCACGGTGGGCGGGGTGCTGCCGTCGTTGAGCGCGGTGACGCCGGCGATGTCGAACGTCTCGGTGCCGTCCAGTCCCAGCGAGGTGGCGGTGTCGCCGGCCGGGAACTGCAACGGCAGCACGCCCATGCCGATCAGGTTGGACCGGTGGATACGCTCGAACGACTCCGCGATCACCGCCCGGACGCCCAGCAGTGCGGTGCCCTTGGCGGCCCAGTCCCGGGACGAGCCGGAACCGTATTCCTTGCCGGCCAACACAACCAGCGGCACCCCGGCGTCCGCGTAGGACTGTGCGGCGTCGTAGATGGTGGTCTGCTCGCCGCCGGCCAGGAAGTCCCGGGTGAAGCCGCCCTGCACGCCGTCCAGCAGCAGGTTGCGCAGCCGGATGTTGGCGAAGGTGCCGCGGATCATCACCTCGTGGTTGCCGCGCCGGGAGCCGTAGGAGTTGAAGTCCCGGCGCTCCACGCCGTGCTCGGTGAGGTACTTGCCGGCCGGCGAGTCGGGCTTGATCGCGCCGGCGGGGGAGATGTGGTCGGTGGTCACCGAGTCGCCGAGCAGCGCCAGCACCCGCGCGCCGGCGATGTCGGTCACCGGCTTGGGTTCCAGGCCCATGCCCTCGAAATACGGCGGCTTGCGCACGTAGGTGGAGTCGGCCGCCCACTCGAACGTCTTGCCGCTGGGCGTGGGCAGCGACTGCCAGCGCTCGTCGCCGGCGAACACGTCGGCGTAGTCCTGGGTGAACATCTCCGAGGAGATCGCGCCGTCGATGACCTGCTCGATCTCCTGCGGCGAGGGCCAGATGTCGGCCAGGTACACCGGCTTCCCGTCCTGGTCAGCGCCCAGCGGCTCGGTGGTGATGTCCACGTCCATCGAGCCGGCGAGCGCGTAGGCGACCACCAGCGGCGGGCTGGCCAGGTAGTTCATCTTGACGTCCGGGTTGATCCGGCCCTCGAAGTTGCGGTTGCCGGACAGCACCGCCGCCACCGCGAGGTCGGCGTCGTTGACCGCGGCCGAGATCTCGTCCTGCAGCGGGCCGGAGTTGCCGATGCAGGTGGTGCAGCCGTAGCCGACCAGGTTGAAACCCAGCTTTTCCAGGTATGGCAGCAATCCCGCGCGTTCGTAGTAGTCCATGACCACTTTGGACCCTGGCGCGAGGGTGGTCTTCACCCACGGCTTGCGGCCCAGGCCGCGCTCGACCGCTTTCTTGGCCAGCAGCGCCGCGCCGATCATCACCGACGGGTTGGAGGTGTTGGTGCACGAGGTGATCGCGGCGATCACCACCGCGCCGTGGTCGAGTTCGAAGGTGGTGCCGTCGACCGTGGCGGTGGTGGGCTTGCTCTTGCGGCCGTTCGCGCCGGCCGCGGCCGACGGATAGGTGGGGGAGTCGGAGGCGGGGAAGGATTCCTGGGAGGCCTCCTCGACGGCGTCCGGCGACACGTAATTGTCCAGCACCGCGCGGAACGAGGCCTTGCCGGCGGACAGCGCGATGCGGTCCTGCGGCCGCTTCGGGCCGGCGATCGACGGGACCACAGTGGACAGATCGAGTTCCAGGCTCTCGGAGAAGCTCGGCTCAACGGCGGCGTCGTGCCACAGGCCCTGGTCCTTGGCGTACGCCTCGACCAGGGCGACCTGCTCGGCCGGTCGGCCGGTGAAGGTCAGGTAGTCGATGGTTTCCGCGTCGATCGGGAAGATCGCGCAGGTCGAGCCGAACTCGGGGCTCATGTTGCCGATGGTGGCGCGGTTGGCCAGCGGCACGGCCGCCACGCCGGACCCGTAGAACTCCACGAACTTGCCGACCACACCGTGCTTGCGCAACATCTCGGTGATGGTCAACACCAGGTCGGTCGCGGTCGCCCCGGCCGGCAGCTCACCGTGCAGTTTGAAGCCGACCACCCGCGGGATGAGCATCGACACCGGCTGGCCGAGCATCGCCGCCTCGGCCTCGATGCCGCCCACGCCCCAGCCGAGCACGCCCAGCCCGTTGACCATGGTGGTGTGGCTGTCCGTGCCCACCAGCGTGTCCGGATACGCCTGGCCCTGACGGACCATCACCACTCGCGCCAAATGCTCGATGTTGACCTGGTGCACGATGCCGGTGCCCGGCGGCACGACCTTGAACTCGTCGAACGCGGTCTGGCCCCAGCGCAGGAACTGGTAGCGCTCCCGGTTGCGCTGATATTCGAGGTCGACGTTGCGCTCGAAGGCGTCCGGGCGGCCGAAGAGGTCGGCGATCACCGAGTGGTCGATCACCAGTTCGGCCGGCGCGAGCGGGTTCACCTTGTCCGGGTCGCCGCCGAGCTCGGTGACGGCCTCGCGCATGGTGGCCAGGTCGACCACGCACGGCACGCCGGTGAAGTCCTGCATGACCACCCGGCCGGGGGTGAACTGGATCTCGGTCGACGGGTCGGCGGACGGATCCCAGCCGGCCAGCGCGCGGATGTGGTCGGCGGTGATGTTCACGCCGTCCTCGGTGCGCAGCAGATTCTCCAGCAGGATCTTCAAGCTGTAGGGCAGGCGCTCGGCTCCCTCGACGGCGCGCAGTCGGAACACCTCGTAGGAGGCGTCACCGACGCTCAGTGTGCCGCGGGCGCCGAAGCTGTCCTTGCTCGTCGGCGGGTTCACGTCGTTCTCCATCCCATGACGGCGGCGGCCAGTTCGGTTCGGCTGGCGGTTTGGCGGTTCAGTTCGGCAGTGTGTTCGGCAGTTTGTTCGGCTCTGCACGAGTCTCGCGCACCCCGGTCGGGCTCGCCCGGAGACTCACTGCCAAACAGTACGCTTGTCCTATATTCGGTGGCAAGCCGGGTGTCGTGATCGCCCCGGCCGCACCGATGCCCGCGTGACATAGCATGCTGCGCACACGAACCCGGGTCGTCGCCGTCGTCCTGACCGGCGCCAAACGGCGCGTGAAGGATGGTGATGAATGGGCGAGCGGCGGACCACCCGGGTGGTCATCGTCGGAGCCGGATTTTCCGGCCTGGGCACGGCGATCCAGCTCAAGAAGGCCGGCATCCACGACTTCGTGATCCTGGAGAAGGCCGACGACGTGGGCGGGACGTGGCGGGAGAACACCTACCCCGGCTGCGAGTGTGACGTCGAGTCGCACATGTACTCCTTCTCATACGAGCAGAACGCCCGATGGAGCCGGGTGTTCTCGGGGCAGGCCGAGATCTGGGACTACCTCCGGCGGCTCACCGAGAAACACGGCCTGCGCGAGCACATTCGGTTCGGCGCCCGGGTGACCGGGGCCCGGTGGGACGACGACGCGCAGCAGTGGCAGGTGAGCACCGAGTCCGGCGACGACTACGTCGGACAGTTCGTCGCCAATGGCGTCGGTGTGCTGCACACCCCGATGATTCCCCGGCTCAAGGGCATCCGGCAGTTCCAGGGCGAGGCCTGGCACTCGGCGGAGTGGAACCATGACTGCGATCTCGCCGGCAAGCGGGTGGCCGTCGTCGGCACCGGGGCCAGCGCGGTCCAGTTCGTGCCCAGGATCGCGTCGCGGGTCGCCTCGCTCGTGGTGTTCCAGCGGACGCCGCCGTGGATACTGCCCAAATCAGACCGCGCGGTGCCCCGGTGGGTGCAGTGGCTGTTCGCCAACCTGCCCGGCACGATGCGCGCCTACCGATACTTCCTGTACTGGGCGCGCGAGCTGCACGGTTTCGCGCTCGGCGGCCACCCGTCGCTGTTGAAGCGGCGCGAACGGGCCGCGCGCCGCCACCTCGCCGGCCAGGTCCACGACCCGGCGCTGCGGACGCGGCTCACCCCCGACTATGTCCTGGGATGCAAGCGGATCCTGCTGACCAACGACTTCTATCCGGCGCTGAACCGGGACAACGTGCGGGTGGTCACCGACGGGGTGACCCAGGTGCGGGCGAACAGCGTGGTCGACGGGGCGGGCGTGGAGCACGACGCCGACGTGATCATCTATGGGACCGGGTTCCAGCCGTCGCTGACCAAGCTGAAGATCCAGGGCCGGGACGGCCACAGCCTGTGGCGGGAATGGCTGCTCGACGGCGGCCGGGCGCACCGCGGGGTGATGATGTCCGGCTACCCCAACATGTTCTTCCTGCTCGGCCCGAACTCGGGCGTCGCGCACACCTCGGTGGTGTTCATGATCGAGGCGCAGGCCAAGTTCATCGTGCGGGCGATCAAACTGGTCGACGCTCGGTCCGTGGCGGCCATCGACCCCCGCGCCGACACACAGCGCCGGTTTCAGACCTTCCTCCAGGACAAGCTGGCCAAGGGCGTGTGGGCGACCGGCGGCTGCACCAGCTACTACGTCGACGACAAGGGCGTCAACCGGACGCTGTGGCCGGGCGGCACCTGGCGCTACTGGCTACAGAGCCGCCGGCTCGCGCCGGACGAATTCGAGCTCATCGCCCGGCGCCCGGCCGCCCGTCCCGCTGACCAGGTGTCCGTCCGACCCGCCTGAAATGCCCTTTTCTGGGACTCATGTGAACCCTGATGGGTGAGTTTCTGCTGTGACGAGTGGAAACGTTGGGGCGCGAGTGGCACAGTGATCACCGGAGTGTTATTACCCCGTTTGGCCTAGTCATCTGGGCTGTTCGGGGTAGCACGCGGTGAGTCGGGACGGGTGGAGGTGATGGCGGTGCGGGCGAGCCTGTCGAGGGCGCGCGCCACGGCGCTGATCCTTGCGGTCGCGGTGTCGATCGTGGTCGAGGCCAATCCCGCTTCGGCGCTGACGTCGGGAATCCAGTCCGCCCTGCCGCCACCGCCGCCCAACCCGAGCAACGGCGAGATCACCGCGGCACAGGGCGCGGCGAGCGCCAAGGCCGGCGCGGTCGGCCGGATCACCAGCCAACTGGCTACCGCGCAGGCGTCGTTGCAGAACCTGCAGGACCAGATCGAGCTGAAGGAAGAAGACGCCAACAAGGCGATGGTCGACCTGCAGGCGGCGCAGAACGCCGCCTCGGCCGCCCAGGCCGGCGCCGACTCCGCGAAGGTCGCGGCCGACGCCGCCAACGCGCAGATCGACGCGCTGCGCCAGCAGACCGACCAGTTCGTGGCCGGCAGTTTCGAGCAGGGCAGCGAGCTGGGTTCGGCGGCGGCGTACCTGAGCGCCGGCAGCGCCGACCAGCTGCTGGAACGGGAGCAGTTGCTGACCGATCTCAGTGGCTCGCAGCTCGATGTGCTGAACCAGTTCCAGGTCGCCCGGACCGCGAAGGCCAACGCCGACTCGCTGGCCCGCGCGGCATTGCTGGTGGCGCAGCAGAAGCAGGCCGACGCGGTGGCCGCGAAGCACACCGCCGACGCCGCGGTGGCCGCCGCGGTCGCCGCCCAGCGCGCCGAGGCGGCGCAGCAGAGCCAGCTCCAGGCCACCCAGAACAGCTTGGAACAACAGCTTTCCGCCGCACAGGCGACGGTCGGCGACCTCAAGTCGCAGCGGGCGCAGTACCAGAACTGGTTGGCCGCCAAGCAGGCCGCCGACGCCGCCGCGGCAGCGGCAGCGGCCCGGAACACCACGTCCTCAACCCGGTCCTCGGCGCGGCGGGTGCTGGTGGCCGCGTCCGGCGATGTCGGGGCGGTGATCCAGCGCGCACTGGCCGAGATCGGCGTCACCTATGCCTGGGGCGGCGGCACCGCCAGCGGACCGAGCCGGGGCATTCACGACGGCGGCGTGGCCGACTCGTATGGCGACTACGACCGGATCGGCTTCGACTGCTCGGGCCTGATGGTCTACGCGTTCGCCGGCGCCGGCGTTTCGCTGCCGCACTTCAGCGGCTACCAGTACCAGGCCGGCCAGCATGTGCCGCTGTCCGACATCCAGCCTGGCGACCTGCTGTTCTGGTCGTTCGACGGGACGGCCGGCGGCATTCACCATGTCGCGCTGTACATCGGCGGCGGAATGATGATCGAGGCGTACGAGTCGGGCACCGCGATCCGGGTCACCTCGGTCCGCTACTACGACGGGATCATGCCCTACGCCACCCGCCTGCTGTGATGCCCTCACGCCGCCGGCCAGTTTCTGAGTAGGGCGTCGAGGGCGTCCAGGGCTCTGGACCAGGAGGCGGCCACCTCGCGCGGACTGTGGTCGAATCCGCCCGCGGTCTCCAGGCTCACGTACCCGTGGAATGTGCTGTGCAGCAGCCGGATCGCGTCGGTCTGGTCGGGCTCGGACAGGTGATAGCCGCGCAGGATCGCCCGCGTCATCTCCGAATGCCGGCCGGCCGCACTGGTGGCCGCTGTCTCCGGGTCGAGTTCGAGCCGTGTCGCCGCGGCATACCTGCCCGGATGCCGCTTCGCGTAGTCCCGGTAGGCGTTGGCGAAGGCCACCAGCGCGTCCTTGCCCGCGCGACCGGCGAGCGCGTCGGCGACCCGGTCGGCGAGCTCGGCCAGGGCCAGCAGCGTGACCCGGACTCGCAGATCGTGCGCGTTCCTGATGTGTGAGTAGAGGCTGGCGTCCTTGACGCCGAATCGGCGCGCGAGCGTCGAGACGGTCATGTTCTCGAAGCCGACCTCGTCGGCCAACTCGGCCGCCGCCTGGGTCAGGCGTTCGGTGGTCACCCCCGCGCGCGCCATCCACCACTCTCCAGAACCTATTCAACTTAAGCAGTTGCCTAACAGTACTAGGCTTGTCCCTATGAGGCCGCTAACCGAGCCCGCCATCCGGTCGTCCTTCGTCAACTGCACCAAGGGCGAGGCGAAGCGTCTGGCGGTGCCCAGGGATTTGGCCCAGCGACCCTGGGCAGACCTGGACTTCCTCGGGTGGCGCGACCCGGCCGCGCGGGAGCGGGCCTATCTGGTCGTGGAGCGGAACCGGCTCGTCGGGGTGGCGCTGCGGATCGCGCCGCAGGCCCAGCACCTGCGGCGCACCATGTGCTCGCTGTGCCTGACCACGCACACCGGCGGTGGCGTGTCCCTGATGACCGCGCGCAAGGCCGGGCGGACCGGGCTGCAGGGCAACTCGGTGGGCGCCTACCTCTGCACCGACCTGGCCTGCTCGCTCTACCTGCGTGGGAAGAAGGAGGGCACCCGGCTGCACGAGTCGCTGACGTTGACGGAGCAGGTTCAGCGGACCATGGCGAACCTGGCCGGATTTCTGCGCAGGGTCGTCGAGTAACCCGCGGTTACCGTTCGCTGGTCGCGTTGGCGTGGTCGATCTCGGCCATGTGCTGCTCGGCCCACGCCCGGACCGCGGCGAGCGGAGTTTCCAGCGACAGGCCCAGATCGGTGAGCCGGTAGTGCACGCGCGGCGGCACGGTCGGCTCCACGCGGCGGGTGATCAGGCCGTCGTGGGTCAGGTTGTGCAGGGTCACTGACAACATCTTCTGCGACACACCGGGCATCCGCCGCCGAAGCTCGGCGAAGCGCACCTCGTCCGGGGCGGCCTCGGCGAGCACCTTGACCGCCATCGACGTCCACTTCGTGCCGATTCGGTCCAGCAGCCGGCGGGTCGGGCAGCCGGGATCGAAGAGATCACCCGTCACGGTCACCGCAAGCTCACCACCTGTCGGAAAAGTGCCGTCTTGGCCACCTCGAAGTCGTTACCTATCGTCTGCTGGTAACCAATGGTAACCGAACGGGAGATGTCATGACCGGGATATCGACGGTGCGGGTGCGGACGAATGGCATCGAGGTCAACGTGGCGATCGCGGGGGAGGGGCCGGCCGTCCTGCTCCTGCACGGCTTTCCGCACACCTGGCGACTCTGGACCGAAATAATTCCCGGCCTCAACCAGTACCGGGTGATCGCCCCGGACCTGCGTGGGTTGGGCGACAGCGGCCACGCGGCCGACGGTTACGACGCGGACACCCTCGCCGCCGACGCCGAAGGGTTGCTGGACGCACTCGGGGAATCGGGCGCGGCGGTGGTCGGCATCGACGCCGGCGCGCCGCCCGCGTTCCTGCTCGCCCTGCGCCGCCCCGATCGAGTCCGCCGGCTGGTCGTGATGGAATCGCTGTTGGGCCGCGTGCCCGGCGCCGAGGAGTTTCTCGCTCACGGCGCACCGTGGTGGTTCGGCTTCCACTCGGTTCCCGGGCTCGCCGAGACTGTCCTGATAGGACACGAGGCGGAGTACATCGACTGGTTCCTCACCACCGGCACCCATGGTCGGGGTGTGCCATCGAAGATCCGAGACGCCTTCGTCAAGGCCTACACCGGACCCGACGCCCTGCGTCGCGCCTTCTCCTACTACCGCGCGATGCCGACCAGCGCACGACAAATCCAGGGCGCCGCCGCGTCGGCGCGGCTGACCGTGCCGACGATGGCGGTCGGCGCCGATCCCGTCGGAGACGCGCTGACACGGCAGTTGCGTCCCATCACCGACAACCTCGTCGGTTATCAGGTCGACAGCGGCCACATCATTCCGTTGGACCGCCCCGAAGCCCTGCTCTCGCTGCTGATCCCGTTCCTCGCCGCGGATCAACCCCGATGATCAGCCGGCGTTATCCGGCCAGTGGTCGATGGGGCGCTCCACCTTGATTGCGTACCAGTGCTGATTGATCGGGAACACAGCGACGGCGCCCGCTCACTGCCGGTGAGAGGGCGCCGTGTCGCGTAACGGTCCGCGTTCGCCGACCGACCTGCCCTGTACGACAGCGGCAAGAAGGGTGGCTCGGTCGAATGACGGCTCGCCGGTTGTTGAACATTGTGAGCGCGACCGCGCTCGGCGGGGTGCTGCTCGCCGGCTGCGGCGCCACCCTGCCGGCACCCTCCGGACCGGCGGTGTTGACCACCACGCCGTCGACGTCCCACCCGACCTCCGACCCGGTCACCCCGGTGGCGACAGTGGCGCCGGTCGTCACGACGACCCGGACGCCGGCTCCGGCCACCCAGCCACCGGACACCACTCAGCAGGCGGCGGAAGACTGCGGCTCGGACTCCTATCTGAACGTCGACGGCGCCTGCGTGCACGATCCGGTGCGGGCCCCGGCTGCTCCGCCCGGCGCGACCGCGCAGTGCAAGGACGGCACCTACAGCTTCAGCAAGCACCACAGCGGAACCTGCTCCGGCCACCACGGCGTCGAGCAATGGCTGTAGCGACAGGGCAGCTGTGATGATGGGGCAGCTGTGATGATGGGGCAGTGGGTGACGATGGGGCAGTGGGTGACGACTATGCGGTGATCGTGCTGGCCGGCGGCGCCGGCAGCCGGCTCGGCGGTGTGGACAAGCCCGCCCTGCGGGTGGGCGCGCGCAGCCTGCTGGACCGGGTGCTGACCGCGGTCGCGGACGCCGCCGAGATCGTCGTGGTCGGGCCACCCCGGCCGACTGAGACGCCGGTGCGCTGGACGATCGAAACGCCGCCGGGCTCCGGTCCGGTGTCGGCGCTCGCTGCCGGCCTGGCCGCGCTTGACCAGGACCGGGATGTCGCGCTGCTCGCGGGCGATTCGATCGGCCTGCGCGCCGACACGGTGTCCCGACTGCGCGCCGAGCTGGCCGGCCGTCCGGGCGCCGACGGTGTGCTGCTGTGCGACGCCGGCGGGCACGTCCAGTGGCTGATCGGGGTGTGGCGGGCGGCGGCGCTGCGCGCGGCGATGCCGGCCGAGCCGGCCAACCGGGGCCTGGGCCGGGTGCTGTCGGCTCTCACTGTTGTCCCACTGCCCGAGCGCGCCGGCGAGTCGGCCGATGTGGACACTCCGGAGGACCTGCGCGCCGCCCGCCGCCGCGTCACCGAGTAGCCGGCGTGGGACCCTTTACGGCAGCCACACTGGTGAGCAGGTTGTCTGGATCAGCAGCAGCGAGCAGTGCGAGGAGAATGTCGCCCGTGACCGAACCAGGACCATCCACGCCGGCCCACGACGCGCAGCTGTTGGAACGCACCGTGTTCGAGGTCAAACGGGTGATCGTCGGGCAGGACCGGCTGGTCGAGCGGATGCTCGTCGGTCTGCTGTCCAGGGGCCACCTGCTGCTTGAGGGCGTGCCCGGCGTGGCGAAGACGCTCGCCGTGGAGACTTTCGCGACCGTCGTCGGCGGCTCGTTCTCGCGCGTGCAGTTCACCCCGGACCTGGTACCGGCCGACATTCTCGGCACCCGGATCTACCGGCAGGGCCGCGAGACCTTCGATGTCGAGCTCGGTCCGGTGGTGGCCAACTTCGTGCTCGCCGACGAGATCAACCGGGCGCCGGCCAAGGTCCAGTCCGCGATGCTGGAAGTGATGGCCGAGCGGCACCTGTCGATCGGCGGCCAGACCTTCCCGATGCCCACGCCGTTCCTGGTGCTGGCCACCCAGAACCCGATCGAGAACGAGGGCGTCTATCCGCTGCCGGAGGCGCAGCGTGACCGGTTCCTGTTCAAGATCATCGTCGGATATCCGACCGTGGAAGAGGAACGCGAGATCGTCTACCGGATGGGCGTCACCCCGCCGGTTCCCGAACAGGTGCTCACCCCGGACGAGCTGACCAGACTGCAGGGCGTCGCGTCCCAGGTGTTCGTGCACCACGCGCTGGTGGACTACGTGGTGCGGCTGGTGCTGGCCACCCGATCACCCAATGAGCACGGCCTGTCCGACGTCGCCAGTTGGGTGTCCTACGGCGCGTCGCCACGCGCCAGCCTGGGCATCGTGGCCGCCGCCCGCGCGCTCGCCCTGGTCCGCGGCCGCGACTACGCGCTGCCGCAGGACGTCGTGGATGTCGCGCCGGACGTGCTGCGGCACCGGCTGGTGCTGTCCTACGACGCGCTCGCCGACGCGGTGCCGGTCGACCACATCATCAACCGGGTGCTGCAGACGATCCCCTTGCCGCAGGTGTCGGCCCGCCCGGTCGGTCCGCAGGCACAGTCGGCACAGCCGACTCAGTCGCATCCGGTACCGGCGAGGCAGTAGCCGGTGGCGGACGAGCGACCGCCGTGGGCGCCTCCAGTGCTGCGCGGTGAGCGGATGGAAGCCGGCCTGCGCACGCTGGAACTGGAGGTGCGTGGCCGGCTGGACGGACTGTTGCAGGGCAACCATCTCGGCCTGGTGCCGGGGCCCGGCTCGGAGCCGGGGGAGGCCCGGCCGTACCAGCCCGGCGACGACGTGCGCCGGATGGACTGGGCGGTGACCGCGCGGACCACCGTGCCGCATATCCGGGAGACGGTCGCCGACCGCGAGTTGGAGACCTGGCTGGCCGTGGATCTCTCGCCCAGCCTCGATTTCGGCACGGCGGTCTGCGAGAAACGTGACCTGGCGGTGTGCGCGGTCGCCGCCGTGACGCACCTGACCAGCGGCGGCGGCAACCGGATCGGCGCGGTGCTGGCCACCGGCGAGCGGACCGTGCGGGTGCCGGCCCGGGGCGGCCTGGCGCATGCCCAGGCACTGGTCCGCACGGTCGCCCGCACCCCGGCCGCGCCGATCGGCACCCGTGGCGACCTGTCGGCCGTGCTGGAACAACTGCGCCGACCGCCCCGCCGGCGCGGCCTGCTGGTGGTGGTCTCGGACTTTCTCGGCCCGTTCGACTGGGAACGGCCGCTGCGCGCGCTGGCCGCCCGGCATGAGCTGGTGTGCGTGGAGATCCTCGATCCGCGCGATGTCGACCTGCCCGAAGTCGGCACCGTGGTGCTGGCCGATCCGGAGTCCGGCCGACAGCGCGAGGTGCGGGCGAATCCGTTGCTGCGCCGCGAGTTCGCGGCGGCGGCGGCCGAGCACCGGTCGATGGTGGCGTCCGCGATCCGGGCCGCCGGGGCCGGGCACTGGGTGCTGCGCACCGACTCGGACTGGATCGCTGACACCGTCCGGTTCGTGGTCGGCCGCAAGCGCCGCTGGTCGGGAGGGGTGGCCTGATGTTCGGCCTGAGCCTGTCCGGCTTCACCCACCCGTGGTGGTTCCTGCTGCTGCTCGTCGTGGTCGGGCTGGCGGCGGGTTACGTTGTGGCGCAACGACTCCGGCGGCGGCGCACGCTCCGGTTCAGCAACCTGGCACTGCTGGACAAGGTCGCGCCGAAGAGCCGTAGCTGGTGGCTGCATGTGCCGGCGGCGGTGCTGCTGGTGTCGCTGCTGGTGCTGACCGTCGCGCTGGCCGGGCCGACCGGGCAGCAACGGGTGCCGCGCAACCGGGCGACGGTGATGCTGGTGATCGACGTGTCGCTGTCCATGGAGGCCACCGATGTGGCGCCGTCGCGGTTGCAGGCCGCGCAAGTCGCGGCCAAGCAGTTCACCGACGGCCTGCCCACCGGCCTCAACCTCGGGCTGATCTCGTTCGCCGGCTCGGCCACCGTGCTGGTCTCGCCGACCACCGACCACGCCTCGGTCGATGAGGGCATCGACGCGCTGAAGCTCGGCCCGGCCACCGCGACCGGCGTGGCGATCGACGCGGCGTTGCAGTCGATCCAGCAGTTCGGCAAGGAACTGTCTGGTGTGGACGGAGCGCCGCCGGCCCGGATCGTGCTGATGAGCGACGGTAAGCAGACCATGCCCACGATGGACCCGTCGGACGCGCAGGGCGCGTTCACCGCCGCCGGCGAGGCCGCGCGGCAGAACGTGCCGGTGTCCACCATCTCGTTCGGCACCGACTACGGCACGGTCGACATCCAGGGCACCCAGGAGCCGGTGCCGGTGGACGACGACCTGCTGCGTCAGGTCGCGCAGATCTCGCACGGCGACTTTTTCAAGGCGGTCACCGAGGACGAGCTGAAGCAGGTCTACGCCAGCCTCCGCGACGAGATCGGCTACACCACCGAGGAGACCGACGCCAGCCGACCGTGGTTGATTCTCGGCACCCTGCTCGCGATCATCGCCGCCGGCGGCGCCATCGCGATCGGCCAGCGCCTGCCGTAAAGCCTGCCCGGCCGGGTACCTAGCCCGGTATCTCCAGCGCGGTGCGCACGGCGCTTTCCAGCGCGCCCTCGATCCAGGCCGGTTTCAAACTGGTGTGTTCCCCGGCGAAATGCACCGCGCCCTCGACGGTCCGGGTGGCGGCGTGATACTCGTGCAACTGGCCGGGCGTGAAGATGGCCGCCTCGCCGAGCGAATACCGGTTGCGGGTCCAGGACTGCGTCGCGCCAACACCGGTGAACTCGCGATACACCTGCGGTCCGAACATTCTCGCCATGTTGTGCAGGGCGAAGGCGTACCGCTCGTCGTCGGTCAGCGAGTCCCAGCGCATCGCGTCATCGGACCAGGTATAAGAAGCCAGCACCACGCCGCCCGGCGATTCGGGAACATGGGACGGGAAATAGGTGAACCGGTTGGGCGAGTCGGAAACGCAGCCGCCGCCGGTGAATCCGCCCGGCCCGCGTTCCCAGAACCGGGTCCTGAATTCCAGCAGCACCTTCGTGGCCGAGTCGTAGTGCAGCGCGTCGATCGCGCGCCGCTTCGGATAGGACAGCAGCGGGGTGAACTCGCAGAAGCGCAGCGCGGTCAACGGCACGGTGACGATCGCGTGGTCGGCCTCGAAGGTCTGCACCGGCCCGCGCGGTCCGCCCCAACAGCCGTCCTCGGTGCCCGATTCGGCGGTGGTCTCGATGCGCACGCCGTGCGCCGTCTGGGTGAGCGCGGTCATCCGCCGATTGGGGCGGATGATGTCGGCGAGTTGGTTGGTCAGCACGTCGGTGAGCGCGGCGGTGCCGTCGTGCAACTCCCAGTACCGCGACGTCGGATTGATCAGGGAATGGTCGCTGAGGGTGGGGAACAGCGAATAGTGCAACCGGGAGGTCAGGTTCTCGATGGTGCCGGCGGCTTCGACATCCGACAGACTCCAGCCGGCCGACTCGACCAGATAGCGGTGAGTGGAGTAGTCGTCGTAGCTACGGATAACCTTGGTCCATGCCTCGATCTGGTCGTTGATCGACGCGGTCGCGGACACGGTGACCGGGCCGAGTGCGGTGTTCACCGCCGCGGTCGTGGTGCCGTTGAACGCGGAGCCGAACGACCGGTTCACCGGCACCGGGTTGGCCGCGTACGCGCCCCGTGTCACCTGAAGTCCGTTGACCGCGACTAAAGTCAGCCCGGTGGCCGCCGGAGCCTGAAAGTTCACCGGCGGTCCGTTCGTCCAGGTCTCGCCGGTGAACGCCTTGTACACTACCGGCGGCGTCGGCCCGACCGGTTCGGCGCCGGGGGCGACATCGGCGTTGTAGAACAGGCGGCGTCGCAGATTGAGCTTGTCGGCCAGCGCC
Organism: Pseudonocardiaceae bacterium; assembly: GCA_035552275.1. Classification (GTDB taxonomy): domain Bacteria; phylum Actinomycetota; class Actinomycetes; order Mycobacteriales; family Pseudonocardiaceae; genus DASVLX01. Next base: position 14,998 of record DASZLR010000116.1, read on the forward strand.
AACACCATCGGATGGGCGTCGGGCAGCCGCATCGCGCCCGCCTCGGCGTGCAGCGCCTTGTCGGCGAACACGCCGCGGAACGTCTTGATCCGGCCGCCGGTGCGGTTGGCGTTCGCCTCCACGATGGTGACCCGGTGTCCGGCGTCGCGCAGCAGACTGGCCGCGACCAGACCGGCGATGCCCGCTCCGACAACGAGAATCCGCTTCGGCATGGTCGTTTTCGGGAGTCCCTGGTCGATCAGGACGCGCAGGTAGCGCAGTTTGAGATCATCGCCGTTGTCGTCCACCAGCAGCAGTTCACGCGCGAGATCGGCGCTGGTGTCGGCGGCGGTGGCGGCCGGGGCGGCGTGCGCGTTGGTTGGGCCGAGCGCGGTTCCGGCGGCGGCGATCATCGCGGTGCCCAAGAAACCGCGTCGCCCGAGAGTTCCCATGGATGCCAGGCTCCCGAAGTGATCATGAAACGGGAACCGGCCTCACCCCGATGCCGCACTCGACCAACCGGCTGGCCCAGCCGGCGGTGACCCAGTGGGTACGCTGCCAGCCATGGCCAGGGTCAAGGGCTGGGAGTCGATGCGGGACTGGTCCGCGCACCTCCTCGAAACGCGGACCGACGCGGGCCTGTTGGACTGGAACCAGCGGGTTCGGGACACCGACATCGACAACGAACCCGACCTGCGGGTGTGGCTGGATGGCCAGGGCGTCACCGGTTACGGGCAGCTGCTGCTGGTGTACGAGCGGTTCGGCTACCCCGACTTTCTGTCCGCCAGCGCCGAGGAACTGATCGACAACCAGTACGCCGACCGGCCCGCGCTGCGGCCGATCTTCGACCGACTGGCGGCCGTCGCAGTGGATCTTGGCGCGGTGGATGTCCAGGCGCGCAAGACGTACGTCACGCTGACCACCCCGCGTCGCAAGTTCGCGGTGGTCAGGGCCACCACCAGGACCCGCGTGGACCTCGGTCTGCGGCTGGACGGCCAGCAGCCGGTCGGCCGGCTGGAATCCGCCATGTGGAACGACTCGATGACCGTCCGGCTCCCGTTGCGCACACCCGACGAGATAGACGACGAGGTGCTCGACTGGCTGCGCCGCGCGTACGCCGCCAGCGCGTAACCGATAGCCTCACCTGGAACAACGCGATGGCCTGCAGTGCCGGCGGGCACGGCGATGAGCGAGGGAGCAGCGACAGTGGGACGGTCCGTTCTGGTGACCGGTGGCAACCGCGGCATTGGGCTGGCGATCGCCCGCGCCTTCGCGGCGCGCGGCGACAAGGTGGCGATCACCCACCGTGGCTCGGGCGCGCCGGAGGGACTGTTCGGCGTCCAGTGCGACGTCACCGACACCGCGCAGATCGACGCCGCCTTCCAGGAGATCGAGAACGCGCACGGCCCGGTCGAGGTGCTGGTCTCCAACGCCGGCATCACCGACGACACGCTGCTGATGCGGATGAGCGAGGACCAGTTCACCCGGGTCGTGGACGCCAACCTGACCGGTGCGTACCGGGTCGTCAAGCGCGCCAGCCGGGGCATGTTGCGCGCCCGCTTCGGGCGGATCGTGTTCGTGTCCTCGGTGGTCGCGCTGGCCGGATCGCCGGGCCAGGTCAACTACGCGGCCAGCAAGGCGGGACTGATCGGGATGGCCCGCTCGATCACCCGCGAACTGGGCGGCCGCAACATCACCGCGAACGTGGTGGCGCCCGGCTTCGTCGTCACCGACATGACCGACGCGCTCACCGAGGACCAGAAGAAGCAGGCCCTGGCCCAGATTCCGGCCGGCCGATACGCCCAGACGGACGAGATCGCCGCCGCCGTCACCTTTCTGGCCTCCGACGAAGCCGGCTACATCAACGGCGCGGTGCTGCCGGTCGACGGCGGCCTCGGTATGGGCCACTGAACTTTCGAAGGCACACCCGCTGACATACTCAAACCGACTCGGAGGACATGTAGTGCCCGGACTCCTCGAAGGCAAGCGGCTGCTCATCACGGGCGTCATCACCGACGCCTCCATCGCCTTCCACGCCGCCCGTGAAGCCCAGGAGCAGGGCGCTGAGGTCCTGCTCACCGGGTTCGGCCGGCTGAGCCTGGTCGAGCGGATCGCCAAGCGGCTGCCGAAACCCGCCCCGGTGATCGAGCTGGACGTCAACAATCCCGAGCACCTGGCGGCCCTGCCGGACCGGGTGCGCGAGCACGTCGACGGCCTGGACGGGGTGCTGCACGCCATCGCCTACGCCCCGCCGTCCTGCCTCGGCGCCGATTTCCTGGAAGCGCCGTGGGAGGACGTGGCGGTCGCCGTGCAGACGTCGGCGTACTCGCTGAAGGCGTTGTCGGCGGCGGTGTTGCCGCTGCTCGCGCCGGGCGCGTCCATCGTCGGCCTGGACTTCGACGCCCGGGTGGCCTGGCCGGCCTACGACTGGATGGGTGTGGCGAAGGCCGCGCTGGAATCCGTCACCCGGTACCTCGCCCGCGAGCTCGGCCCGAAGGGCGTGCGGGTCAACCTGATCGCCGCCGGCCCGGTGAAAACCATGGCCGCCAAGTCGATTCCGGGTTTCTCGGACCTGGAAAGCTCCTGGGGCGACCGCGCGCCGTTGGCGTGGAAGGCCGAGGACGCCGCCACCCCGGTGGCCAAGTCGATCTGCGCGCTGCTCTCGGACTGGCTGCCGGCGACCACCGGTTCGATGGTCTGGGTCGACGGCGGGGTGCACGCGATGGGCGTGTGATGGCGAGCTTCGACGCGCTGCTGCTCCTGTCGTTCGGCGGCCCGGAAGGACCCGACGAGGTCCGCCCGTTCCTGGAGAACGTCACCCGGGGGCGGGGCGTGCCGCCGGAGCGGTTGGACGCGGTCGCCCAGCACTACCTGCACTTCGGCGGGGTGTCGCCGATCAACCGGCTCAATCGGGCGATGATCGAGGCGGTGCGGGTGCGGTTGGCGCGCCAGAACATCGAGCTGCCGGTCTACTTCGGCAATCGCAACTGGCATCCGCTGGTCGAGGACACCCTCGCCGAGATGGCCGATGCCGGGGTGCGGCGGGCGCTGGTCTTCCCGACCAGCGCCTACGGCGGCTATTCGGCGTGTCGGCAGTACGACGAGGACATCCTGCGGGCCCGCGCCGCCGTCGCGGACGCGCCGGAACTGGTGAAGCTGCGGCAGTTCTTCGACCATCCGCTGTTCATCGGCGCGGTGGTCGACGCGGTGCGCGCCGCGTTCGCGGAGTTGCCGGCCGGCGCGCGGCTGGTGTTCACCGCGCACTCCGTTCCGCTGGCCGCCGACGCCACCGCCGGCCCGCCCGGCAGCGGCAACCTGTACTCGCGGCAGGTCGCCGAGGCCGCCCGGCTGGTCGCCGCTGAACTGGATGTCGCCGATTTCGATGTGGTGTGGCAGTCGCGATCCGGGCCGCCGCAGGTGCCCTGGCTGGCGCCGGACATCGTGGACCATGTCGACGCGCTGCACGACGCCCGCGTACCAGGCGTGCTGATCAGCCCGATCGGCTTCGTGTCCGATCACCTGGAAGTGGTGTGGGACCTGGACAACGAGGCCCGCGAGACCGCCGAGAAGCACGGCATGGCCTTCGCCCGCGCCGCGACCCCCGGTCCAGACCCGCGGTTCGCCGAACTGATCGTGGAGCTGATTCGCGAGCGCACCGAGGGCATGCCGGCGCGCAAACTGTCCACGTTCCCGGCCGCCGGCGCTACGCTCAACGGCGCTCCGTGTGCGCCGGGCTGCTGCCAGCCCCAGCGCCGACCCGGCCGTTAGCATGGCCGCATGGCCGAGGATCTCGCCAGGACCGACGCGAGTTCGCGGGCAGCGCACCAGGTCGAGCAGGTAACGGACAGCCCGAGTGGCCGTTTCGTGCTGGCCAGGCGGTTCTATCACGCGCTCGACGGCCGTGCGGCCGGCTACGGCCGGGCCGAGCTGAGCTTTCTCCGCTGGGAGATCAAACGCGGCGTGCTGAACCCGCTCACCGCGAACCGGCCGGGCAGCGCGTGGTGGCGGGCGGTCAACGACCGGCTGCTCCGGGACAAGATCGAAGCCTCGTTGCTGCACGGCGCTTCCGCCGTGTCCGCGGTGTCGGCGCGCAGTGTGGCGCTCTGGTCGGATTTCCTGGGCGATCCCAGTCCGGCGGCCTGGTTCCGGGCGCACAACGCCAGCATTCTCGGCGCCTATCTGGAACACCACGATCTGGCGTTGTGCGAGCTGCTGGAAGAGCGGTTCATGATGAATGTGGCGCTGCTGCGGGTGATTTTCGCGCATGCGCTGATCGCCGCGCCCCGGTTGGCGTTGGGGCCGTTGGCGCCGCTCGGCGGGCGCATCGGCGATCCGCGCACTGTCTTCATTGGACTGTTTCTGGACCTGCGGCGGGTTTTCCCGCAGCACTATCCGCTGACCGGACTGAGCCTGCCACAGATCATCGCCGCCGAACGGCCGTTGGCCCGCTGGCTCGACTACGGCGTCATCGGCAGCCGCCCGTCACACCTGTACGAATTCGCCGCCGGCGTTCTCGGCCTGTCGGACATCACCATGCTCATTCGCGGCGACGAGCCCTGCTACGCCGGCCCGTTCTCGCCCGCCGCCGGGTGGGCCAACAACGCCCTACATCTGCGACTGATCGCCCGCGCCACCCGGCCCCGTCACAGCTGATCGACGCGATGGCCCGGTTCGGCGACCCGGGGACGTTCGGTGGCTCCCGTTCGCCGCTGCCAGCACAGGCCGAAGAGCATGAACCCCGGCACCACCAGCACGATGCCGGCGAGGAACGCCGGGACGTGGGTCAGCGCGGCGGCGACCATGAAGGCCGGCGCCGCGGCCAGCACCAGCACGGTCGCCACGATGAGACCGACCCCGACGCGCCGACGCCGCCCGCCGTACGAGCGCGGGGACAGCGGCCGGTCCTCGAACCGCGCCACCGCGGCGGCGATCCCCGGATCGGCCAGCAGCTCCTGGGCGATCGTGTCCAGTTGTCGGCGCTTCGGTCGAGACATGGTCATCGGGCACTCCTCGTCGCGGCTGTGGGCGTGCGTGGAGTATCCCGGTATAACGACTCGATAACGTGGGAATGTGGCGAACCGCTCAGCACTTCGTGGCTGGCTCAGCACTTCTCGGCGTGGTCGGACAGCGCGCGCACGGCTTCGGCCACGGCGGACTGCCGGGCCGCCCGCACGGCCGTGTCCAGCGGGCGCAGCGCCTCGGCCCGCCGCCGCATCGCTGACGCCGACTTCGCGCCACCGGGCGTGTCGGTCATCGCCACCTGCAGGATCGTCGCGACCTCGTTGGCCCGCTGCAACACCCGCAGCGCCCGGCTGGGCATGCCCGGCGGCCACGGAATGCTCGGCTGCTGGCCCACCAGCTCGGCGATCTCCGCCCGCACGCCGGGCCGGTGCCGGGCCACGTCCAGCTCGACCAGCGCGGTCGCGGCCGCCCGCATCGCGCCGGACAGCTCGAACTCGGCCTCGCCGATCGGGATCTGATCGCCGGGCGGCCCGTCCGGCAGGCCGAACACCGTCCAGCGCAGCACCCCGTCCGCGACCCGATCCGGGACCAGCCCGATGTCGCCCTGCCGGTCGGTGCGCAACACCGCCGCCTCGCCGGAGTGCAGCGCGGCGGCCGCGAACGGCGCGTTGCCACGCAGGCCACGTAGATCACCGGCGGTCGGCAGCACGAGTTCACCGCCGGTCACGCCGACCCGGCGCAGCGCGGCCAGCAACAGCGCGGGCGACGCGGGCTTCTCGTCGGCGGTCGGCAACTGCAACAGTTCGGCGAGCTCGTCAGGAGCACCACCGAGGACAACTTCGTGCAGTTGCGCCCAGGACTGTAGGGCATCGAGGACGTCATCGGCGGCTGCGGCCCCAGGCAGCCAAGCCGACGTCCAGACCACCAGTGTGGCGCTCGGGCAGGACACGCTACGTGAGGATACGAGCCTGTTTTCGGTGTTCCGCAACGCCCCCCGGCCCAGCCGATCACCACAGCGGTGGTATCCGACACCGCGTTCGTGGTGGATCAGGGCTGGACCAGCGGAAATGAGGTGTGTTCGCGCACAGCGGACACATCCTGGACCACGCTCCACGTCGACCGATCCGGCGGATCGACGTAGCGTCGACGAGGTGAGCCAACCCAGCGCACCCGCTTCGCTGCCCCGCACCGCCGGCGAGCTCCGCGCCGCCGGCCACCAGCCGCGCCCGATCAAGCAGGAGATCCGGGACAACCTGCTGGCCGTCCTCCGCGCCGGCGCCGACCCGTGGCCGGGCATCGTCGGCTACGAGAAAACCGTGCTGCCGCAACTGGAACGCGCCCTGCTCGCCGGCCACGACATCGTGCTGCTCGGTGAACGCGGCCAGGGCAAGACCCGGCTGCTGCGCACACTGACCGGCCTGCTGGACGAGTGGACCCCGGTGATCGACGGCGCCGAACTGGACGAGCACCCGCTCGCCCCGATCAGCCCGGCCTCGATCCGCCGCGCCGCCGAACTCGGCGACGACCTGCCGGTCGCCTGGCGGCACCGCTCGCAGCGGTACGCGGAAAAGCTCGCCACCCCGGACACCTCGGTCAGCGACCTGATCGGCGACGTCGACCCGGTGAAGGTCGCCCAGGGCCGCAGCCTCGGCGACCCCGAGACCATCCACTTCGGACTCGTCCCGCGCGCCCATCGCGGCATCGTCGCCGTCAACGAGCTGCCCGACCTGGCCGAGCGTATTCAGGTCGCGCTGCTGAACGTGATGGAGGAACGGGACATCCAGGTCCGCGGCTACACCCTCCGGCTGCCGCTGGACGTGCTGCTCGTCGCCACCGCCAACCCCGAGGACTACACCAACCGGGGCCGGATCATCACCCCGCTCAAGGACCGGTTCGGCGCGGAGATCCGCACCCACTACCCGCTCACCGTGGCCGCCGAGGTCGATCTCGTCCGGCAGGAGGCGGAGCTGGTCGCCGAGGTCGGCGATCCGCTGATCGAGGTGCTGGCCCGGTTCGTCCGGCACCTGCGCGAGTCGCCGGCGATCGACCAGCGGTCCGGCGTGTCCGCGCGGTTCGCCATCGCCGCCGCCGAGACGGTCGCCGCCGCCGCGCTGCGCCGGTCCGCGATCACCGGCGAGCAGCCGGCCGTGGCCCGCCCGATCGACCTGTCCGCCGTGCCTGCCGTGCTGCGCGGCAAGCTGGAATTCGAGTCCGGCGAGGAAGGCCGCGAAGAGGAACACCTCACCCACCTGCTGCGCCGCTCGGTCGCGGACACCGCACGCGGCCTGCTCGCCGGACTGGACCTGCGACCGCTGGCCAGCGCCGTCGCCGGCGGGCACCTGGTCACCACCGGCGAGCGGGTGCCCGGCCGGGAGGTGCTGGCCGCGCTGCCCGAACTGCCGGTGCTGCACGAGGTCGCCGGCCGGCTCGGCGTCGCCGCGAACGACTCGCCGGGCCGAATCGCCTCCGCCGTCGAGTTCGCCCTCGAATCCCTGTACCTGGCCCGCCAGCTCGCCAAGGACACCGACGACGAGACCGCCGTGTACGGCGGATGATGATGGAGCACGATGACGGCCGCTTTTGATCGGTACCGGTACGGGCCGTGGCACGACGGCCCCGATCCGCTCGCGCCGCCGCTGGACTTGCGCGAGGCGCTGGACGCGCTCGGCGAGGACGTGATGGAGGGCCGCTCGCCGCGCTCCGCGCTGGAAGAGCTGATGCGGCGCGGTATGCGCGACACCGCCGGTCTGGACGAGCTGACCCGCCGGCTGTGGCAGCGCCGCGCCGAGATCCAGCGCCGCAACCGGCTCGACGGGACTTTGCGGCAGGTGCGCGAACTCCTGGACCGGGCGCTGGACGCCGAACGCCGCGCGCTGTTCCCCGACCCGTCCGACGACGCCCGCTTCGCCGAAGCCCAGTTGGACGCGCTGCCACCGGGCACCGCCGCGGCCGTCCAGGAACTGGCCGAGTACGACTGGCGCTCCGCCGAAGCTCGCGAGGCGTACCAGGAGATCCGCGACCTGCTCGGCCAGGAACTGCTGGAATCACGTTTCCAGGGCATGAAGCAAGCCCTGCGGAACACCACCCCGCAGGACGTCGAGCGAGTCCAGCAGATGATGTCCGACCTCAACGACCTGCTGGCCGCGCACGCTCGCGGCGAGGACACCTCAGCTCAGTTCGCTGAATTCATGGGCCAGCATGGCGAGTTCTTTCCGGAGAATCCGCAGAACACCGACGAGTTGGTGGACGCGCTGGCCGCCCGCGCGGCGGCGGCGCAACGGATGCTCAACTCGATGTCCGCGCAGCAGCGCGCCGAGTTGGAAGGGCTGATCGGGCAGGCGTTCGGCGATCCGCGCCTGGCGCAGCAGGTCGCCGCGCTGGACGCCAACCTGCGGGCGCTGCGGCCGGGGGAGGACTGGACGTCCTCGTCGCGGTTCCGCGGCAACGATCCGCTGGGGCTGGGCGAGGGCGCGCAGGCGATGCAGGACCTGGCCGACTTGGACGCGCTGGCCGAGCAGCTCAGCCAGTCCTATCCCGGCGCCCGGATGGAGGACATCGACCTGGAGTCGCTGGCCCGCCAACTCGGCGACGACGCCCGGGTCGACGCGGCCCGACTGTCCGAACTGGAGCGTGAGCTGCGCCGGCAGGGTCTGTTCGAGCGGGCCGACGACGGTTCACTGCGGCTCACCCCGAAGGCGTTGCGCCGGCTGGGCGAGACCGCGCTGCGCGATGTCGTCGGCCAGTTGCGGTCCCGGCGCGGCGAGCGGGACACCGCGCTGGCCGGCGCGGCCGGCGAGCCGACCGGCGCGTCGAAGCCATGGCAGTTCGGCGACACCGAACCGTGGGACGTCTCCCGGACCGTTCGCAACGCGGTGCTGCGCACGGCCAGCGCCGGCGCTGGCGCGGTCACGCTCGACGTCACTGACGTGGAGATCGTGGAGACCGAGCAGCGGTCCCGGGCCGCGGTCGCGCTGTGCGTGGACACCTCGTGGTCGATGGTGCAGGACGGCCGCTGGGTGCCGATGAAGCGCACCGCGCTGGCGCTGCACCAGCTGATCCAGAGCCGGTTCCGCACCGACGCGCTACAGCTGATCACCTTTGGCCGGCACGCGATGCCCACCGAGATCGGCGAGCTGACCGCGTTGGAGGGCGCCTGGGAGCAGGGCACGAACCTGCACCACGCGCTGTTGCTCGCCGGCCGGCACCTGCGCCGCAACCCCGACGCGGCGCCGGTGGTGCTGATAGTCACCGACGGCGAGCCGACCGCGCACCTGGAGCCGGACGGCGAGGCGCTGTTCAACTATCCGCCCGATCCGCGCACGCTCGCGGTGACCATGGCCGAAGTGGACGGTCTGGCCAAGCTTGGCGCGTCGATCACCGTGTTCAGGCTCGGCGAGGACCCACGGCTGGCGGAGTTCGTGGATCTGGTGGCGCGGCGCGGCGGCGGCCGGGTGGTCGCTCCCGATCTGGACGGCCTGGGGGCCGCGGTGGTGAGCGACTACCTGCGCGGCCGCCGCCAGCGCCGGTAGGTAGTTACCGCTGGGCCACGTACATCATCATGATTCCCATGACGCCGTCGTCGGCCTGCGGCGCGTTGTAGTAGGCGTCGAGCTGGATCTTGTCGCCCGTGCGCAGTCGGCCGAGGTAATGCGGCCGCGAGCCGACGCACTTGGTCATGTTGGTGACCATGGGCTCGCTGCCCATCGTCATCATGGTTTCCTTGGAATCGCACAGCAGCCGGTGCGCGGTTTCGTCGGTCGCGTCGATATGGATTCCGTACGGGTGCAGGTGTCCGCCGAGGCCGATGATCGTGCCGCTGATGGTGGACGTCCAGGTCTGCGTCTGGTGCGACGGCCCAGCCGGGACGTTGTAGAAGGAATCGCCGCAGCCGGTGATGTCCAGCCACACCGGGGTGAGCGGCTTGAGGTGGTCGCCGTGCTGCCAGGTGATGTGGAACCGGACCTGCACGGTCTGCGGGGTTGCCGAGTAGTTCATCAAATCGGTCAGCGCCGCCCATTGTTCGGTCGGGTCGATACGCAGGCCGTAACCGCGCACCGGCGGCAGTTCGGTCCGTTCATTGCCGGAGGCGAACAGCCGCTTCATGCCGAACGTCGAGCCGGTCGACGTCGGGCAGGAGACATCGGTGGCGCCCTGTTGGTAGAGCACCACGTGGTGCAGCATCGGCCCGGTGTCCATGTTCACGCTCTGCCCGCTGGTATCGGTCAGGTCCGGCGTCATCGAGGTGATGTCGCAGTCCTGACACGGCGGCGTGAGATTTCGGGCCATATGGACATTCGAGATGCTTTCGGTCGTCGAATTCGCCGCTATCGTGTAGGTGCCGACGACGAAGTCGGTCGAGCCTTGCTGCGCCGGCCGCGGTTGCGTTTGCGGAGCCGCGCCCGCAATCCCACCGGTGCCGACCCATACCAGCGCCGTCGCCAGCAATGCGGCCAGCACTTTGGCCACTAATCCGAGTTTGGTCATGGTCCATGAGGCTGCCCCCGATGTACCGCACGGTCAAGCGGCGCTGATTTCCTGTCACCTTTCTCGACAATGGGTCGGCGGAAATTGTGAGCGCACTGCGCGCGGTCGGCGGCGATCAGGCAGGCTATCCTGCCCGCGATGGCCGACAACCCCGTCGCCCGCCTGATGAGCGGCGCCCAGCTCGCCCGCGAGATCGTGGCCCGCGCGGCCGAGCGGGCCGAGGAGTTCACCCGGCAGGCCGGTCGCCCGCCGTGCCTGGCGACCGTGTTGGTCGGAGACGATCCAGCCTCGGTGACGTATATGCGGATGAAGCAGAACCGCAGTCGTCAGGCCGGTATCGCGTCCGAGCACCTGGCGCTGCCGGCGACCGCCGACACCGCGACCGTGGTCGACGCGATCGCCGACCTGTCGGCCGATCCCGAGGTGGACGGCATCCTGCTGCAACATCCGGTGCCCGCGCACATCGATGAGCGGGCGGCCTTCGAAGCGATCAGCCCGGCAAAGGATGTCGACGGCGTCACGATGCGGTCGTTCGCCGCCATGGCGTTCCAGCGGCCGGGCTTCGTGTCCTGCACACCCGGCGGGATCATCCGGCTGCTCGACGCCTACGACATCGACCCGGCCGGCAGACACGCCGTGGTGATCGGCCGCAGTCCGATCCTGGGTAAGCCGGTCGGCATGCTGCTGCTGGCCCGCGACGCGACGGTGACGTTCTGCCATTCGCACACCCGCGACCTCCCGTCCGTCGTCCGGACAGCGGACATCGTGGTCGCGGCGGTCGGTCGGCCGCGCTTCGTTCGCGGCGACTGGCTCAAGCCTGGCGCGGTGGTCATCGACGCCGGATACAACGAGGGCACCGTCGGCGACGTCGATTTCGACGGGGCACTGGCGACGGCCGGTTTGCTCACCCCGGTGCCGGGCGGTGTTGGCCCGATGACGATCGCGCTGCTGCTTGAGCAGACGGTGGAAGCCGCGTACCACCAGGGTTCCGTAGAGTAACCGGCATGAGCCCCGATGGTGGCCCGGACCGATCCAACGGCCGGCGACGCAGCACCGCCGCTCGGCCCACCGACGACGAGTTGTTGGACGCGGCCCGCGTGGTCTTCGCCCAGCGCGGCTTCACCGGGGCCACCATGGATGGCATCGCCGAGCAGGCGAACTCCACCAAACCCACCCTCTACGCGCACTTCGGCGACAAGGCGGCCCTCTACCGGACCCTGCTCAACCGGGAGACCGAGGCGCTCGGCGGCTGGGTGATCGCGGTGTACCAGACCACAGCCGAGCTGCCGCCCGCCGAGCGCACGCGCGGCAACGTGATGGCGCTGTTCAACTACGCCGCCGCGCATCCGGACAGCTTCCGGATCCTCTTCGACTGGACGTCCGGCGATGTGTCCCCGGAACGGCAGAACGTGATTCGGGCGATCACCGAGAACGTGGCCGGCCAGGTCCGCCGGTACTTCATCTCGCAGGGCCGCCAACCTGGCCCGAGCTCCGGCCTGCTGGCGGCGATGATGGTCGGTCTGGTCAGCGGCGCGGCGCGCTATGCGGCGCTGGTCGAGGGTATCGACGTGGTCGCCGCCGGCGAACTGGCCGCTGAGGTCATCATCGCCGCGACCGCACACCTCGACCCCGCCGTCCTCGACAAGATCGACAGCGCCGAGAGCGCCGACAGCTAACGACCCTTGGTCGCTCGCACATAGCTGACCAACGGCGGCAGATCACCAGTCGCGTCGATCTCGAACCCGGCGGCCCGGATCGCCGGCGGAAGCTCGTCGACCATGTTGTGTTCCATCATCGGTGGAACCAGCGCGCGCATCAGGCGTCCGGCCAGCCCGCGCGGCGGCCGGAACTCGCCGATCACCAGCCGGCCGCCGGTCCGCAGCACCCGCCGCATCTCCCCGAACGCGGCGTCGCGCACCTCGGCCGGCACATGATGAACCGCGAAGTTGGTCAGCACCACGTCGAACGAGTCGTCCGGCAGGTCGAGATCCTGGGCCGCGCCGATCCGGTACGAGCAGTTGGCGGCCTTGGTGACCTGCCGGGCGTAGTCGAGCACCGGCGGCGACGGATCGACGCCGATCACCTCGCCATCGGGCGCGGCGGCCGCGGCCAGCCTGGTCAGATAGCCGGTGCCGCAACCGATGTCCAGCACCCGATCGCGCGGTCCGACCTCGGCCAGTTCCACCAGCTTGGCCATGCTCCGCCGGCGCCGGCCAAGGAACATCACCTCGGTGAACAGCTCGTAGTTGCGCGGCTTGGTGATCGGAATGCCATGCGCGTTCGGCGTGCCGCCGCCGTGCAGCTTCATGTCGCTCTCCTAACTTAGTGGCTACTAAGTATCTAACTTAGCCGCGACTAAGCACGATGGCAAGTGCGATTACCATGTGCTGGTGACCCGATCCCGGATGACGGCCGAACAGCGCCGCGAGTCGATCATCCACGCCGCGACGCACGTGTTCGCGACAGCCGGCTACCAGCGCGGCACAGTGTCCGATATCGCCGCGCAGGTCGGCGTGACCGAGCCGGTGGTGTTCCAGAACTTCGGCTCCAAGGCCGCGCTGTTCGCCATCGTGCTGGACCGGGTCGGCGACCAGATGTCCGCCCGGCTGACCGACGACGGACGGTCGCCCGTCGAGTTGCTGCGCGCGTTCTTCTCGGCGCACCACCAGAATCGGCTGCACTCGCCCGGATCACCCGGTGTGCTGTTCCAGGACGCGATGATGCTGACCGGCGAGCCCGCGATCGCCAAGGCCGCCCGGCGCGCGACCAGGGCGGTGGCGGCAGCGGTCGCGGACCTGTTCGAGCGCGCCCAGCAGGCCGGCGAACTGCGGGCCGAGATCGATCCGCAGGCCGCCGCTTGGTGGCTGATGTCGCTGATCCACTCCCGCGCGTTTCGCACCGCTTTCGCTCCTGATCATGGTAAATTGGAAGAGCATCTTGTCGACATGGCGTTTTGCGCCTGGCGCAACACCTGATCTCTTCGGGTAGATTTCGGGAAACTGGGCGCTCCCAGCGGGCTTGGCGCGCTCGATTCGGACAGGATGGATGCTCCTGTGGCGAACCGAGGGAGCAACCAGTGGCCGACATTGATCCGACCGTGCGCGGTGAACATCTGGGCGACGAACTGCGCAGGCTGCGCGAGGAAGCCAAGTTCACCTTGACGAAGGCAAGCAAGAAGATCGACGTGTCCGCAGCGACGCTGAGCAAGATCGAGAGCGGCTTGCGCACGGCGAAACTGGAATACGTGGCCGGCTTGCTGGCGATCTACGACGTGGTAGGGGAGACCAGGGAGACTGTGCTGGCGGTGGCGCGCGAAGCGCCGCAGCCGGGCTGGATTCTGCGTGCGTCGCTGGCCGAGCAGTACGGCACGCTGCGCCAGTTGGAAAAGCGGGCCACCAAGATCGTGAGCTGCGAGTCCTTGCTGATCCCCGGCCTGTTGCAGACCACCGAGTACATCTTGGCGGTGATGACGGAGATCGGCGGCTGGGACGACGCCACCGCCGGAGACCGGCTGGCTGGCCGAATCCGGCATCAGGCCGTGTTGCGCTTTCCCGCACCGGAGTTCGTGGCGATCATCGGTGAACAGGCGCTGCGGAATCAGGTCGGCGGCCCGGAAGTGCTGCGCGCACAACTGAAGTACCTGCTGGAAGCCGGCGGCCGGCCGAAGATCAGCATCCGGGTGGTGCCGATGAGGCATCGAGGCAATCCCGCCATGGCCGGCCCTTACCTGCGGCTGCACATCCCCGGCCGAGCCGGCGTGGTCTACG
>DASZLR010000117.1:0-21724 GCA_035552275.1 Pseudonocardiaceae bacterium
GGCCCAGGGGGGCACGGCCGGCGGTGCCGGCGAAGATGACGTCCTCCATCTTGCCGCCGCGCAACGCCTTCGCGCCCTGCTCGCCCATCACCCAGGAGAGCGCGTCGAGCACGTTCGACTTGCCCGAGCCGTTGGGGCCGACAACGCAGGTGATCCCCGGCTCGAAGCGCAGCGTCGTAGCCGAGGCGAAGGACTTGAAGCCCTTCAGCGTCAGGCTCTTCAGGTGCATGCGCGGTCACTGCTTTCGAGGAGCTTACGGGCGATTCCGTCGAGGGTACCTGGGTGCTTCGCCAGATCGCGGGAGGTCAACGCCACCCATACGAGTGACGCCCGAAAGAACATGTCCGGTCACCTGGTGACGAAGCGGTGCAGGCCGCCGCGGGCCGCGGACCATCGCTCCACCACCGTCCGCACCTCGCCGGGCGTGTCGCCGGAACGCAGCGCGGCGAGCAGTTGCGCACAGGCCGGTCGCGGCCCTTCGGCGACCACCTCGACCCGACCGTCCGGCAGGTTGCGGGCGGTGCCGACCAGGCCGAAATCGAGTGCCCGACACCGTGTCCACCAGCGGAAACCAACGCCCTGCACGGTGCCGTGCACCCATGCGGTCAGGCGCACCTCCGGTTCCCCTCCATCGGTCACAATCCCCATGGTGCCGGAAGTATGCTCAATCGATTCCGTCTGGTCGGATTATCGTCACCTGGACGGTGATACGGTTCCGCACCGTGCAGGCGTGGCGGCATGGCCGTTCATCCTTTCGGGCCATCCTGGTGGCAGCACTGCTGGGGGCTGCGATGGCCGGCAGCATCATCGCGGCGCTTCGGCTGTCCGCGGCCGGTCACCTGGTCGACGGCTCGCCGTCCCCGATGCCGTTACTGACCATCGGGGAGAGCAGCGAGACCGGCATGCCCGTGTCGACCGCGATCACCAGCCGGCCGGCGACCAGCAGCACGGCGCCCACCAGCGTGACCACGACGACCGGTACTCCGACGAGCGGCGGCCCCGAGGTGCCCGGTAGCCCGTCGGTAGCCGGTGGCCCGTCCGGGCCGGTGCGGACCGTGGCGCTGCCGGGACCGGTGCCATCATCGCCACCTCGGTTCGGCGTGAACCAGCCGCCGCTGAATAACGACAGCGCCGCGGCCGGGCAGCTGATGAGCTACCTCAACGAGGTCCGAGCGCGGGCCCGCTGCGGCCCGCTGGTGGAGAGCCCGAGCCTGGACGCGGCCGCCGTGCGGCACGCCAACGACATGGCCGACAACCACTTCTTCGGGCAGCAGGGCAGCGACGGAAGCACGCCGCAACAACGCGACCAGCTCGCCGGCTACCCTTCGCCCTACGGCGAGGACAACGATCGGGGCGGCGACGCCCGGCAGGTGATCTACCAGTGGCTGAACAATGACAGCACTCGCCAGAACCTGCTGAACTGCGGTCTTCGCGCGTTCGGGGTCGGAGTGGACACCCAAGGGTGGTACTGGACCGCCGATTTCGGACAATAGCTGCAACGGCAGCTGGGCCGACCGGCTCAATCAGGAGACACGGAAGCATGAACGACCAGGAACCGCAGGAACCGATCGCCCCGCCGACCGGTGACGGCGGCAGCCGGCGAGCGGTGGTGATCCTCGCCGCGTCGGGTGTGGTGCTGTCCACCGTGCTGGCCTCGCTCGGCGCCGTGTACGCCTCGCACGGCTCGGCCAACGCGGCCAGCCCACCGAGTCCGGGCACCAGCACCGACACGCCGGACTCAGGCATCTCCACCACCGACGAGGCGAGCGGCACCACCGACACGACGCCGAGCTCGACCCCCAGCGTCGGGCCGTCGACGCTGCCCAGCACCACGGTGATCTCGGTCCCGGCACGGGTCACGACGAGGCGCGGATCGGACGGAAACCTGACCACGATCACCATCCCGTCGACCGTGATCACCCAGCCCGTCGTCGGCCCTCCCCCGCCACCACCGCCGTGGAGTCCGCCGCCTCATCACACGACGACGACAACCCCGACCACCACGACGACAACGACTACGTCGCCGACAACCACGACCACTACACCCACCACGCCACCAACGGCGACTGGCTGAGCAGCGCAAACCGACCTAAGCCAGATCGGATCTTACTAAGATCGCGTCTTACTAAGATCCGATCTGACCTTGGGCGGAGTTGCTCAGTCCGAGCGCCACAAGCTGTCGACCGGCACGGCCCAGAGTCGATCACCGAACGACAGCAACTGGCTCCCAGCGTGAACAAGTAGTCCGGCCTTGAACCGATCGCCCAGGTGATCGCGCAGCGCGGCCAAGTGCCGGACGTGACGTACCAGCGGCGTGCGGGTCAGCTTAATCTCGATGCCAGCAACCTCACCGGACTGCATGTCCTCAACAATCAGATCAACTTCGGAGCCGTGTCGATCGCGGAAGTGGAACAGTTCGACGGCGCGCTCGCTCCATGCCGCCTGTTTAGCGATTTCGGTTGTCACGAATGTCTCGAAAAGGGCGCCAGCGGCCGTGCCATCCGCCGTGATGGCGAACGCCTGTTCACCAAGTCCATTGAGATATGCGGCCAGACCGGTGTCCACCAGCAGCACTTTGGGTCGGCGCTTCGCCTTCGTGGTCGCGTTGGTCGACCATGCTGGCAACAACATCACCAGATGAAGTGCTTCGAGCAAAGTAATGTAGTTCGCGGTTGTCTCACGGCCTAGTTCCGCATCGCCTGCGATGCCGGAAACAACCAACTCCTGGCCTGTCCGAGCAGCGAGGAGCCGCAGGACATTGCGCAATTCGGCTTCGAGTCGTATCTCGGCCAGAGGGCGAAGCGCCTCCCGAGACACAACGTCTTGAACATACGTCCGATACCAGCGATAACGCCGACGCCCGGCCAACTTTTCGGTGACAATTTCGGGGTATCCGCCTTGCAGCAGAAAGTCAATCAGCTCATCTCGAGGTAGTCCGACCGCCTCTCCAGGCCACGCTGCGGGCTCGAATAGTTGATCTACAAATGTTTCCTGAACCCCCAGCCGTTCACCCATGGAGAGCGGCCAGAGCAGCAGTCGCCCGACCCGACCGGCCAACGTCTCAGAGATCCGGCGATCCGCGAGGTAGTTCGTGGAACCGGTCAACAGCAGTTGCCCACGCCGTCGGTCTCGGTCGGCGGCCATCTTGACCGCGAGCAACAGCCCTCGGCCGGCTCGCTGGAACTCATCAATCGCCGCCGGGCGCGGCAATCCTTCAAGGAAGCTGATGGGATCGTCTGTCGCCAGCGTCAGTGCCGCTTCGTCGTCGAGACTGACCCATGCCTGGTGCGGCAGGTCGAGCAGTTCCCGGGCCAAGGTCGTTTTGCCAGTCTGGCGTGCCCCACCGAGCAGCACGACGCGGAATGTGTCAAGGAGCTCCCGCACCACCTGCTCCGAATTCCGCCTGATCAGCGCCGACATGAAGCTAGTCTAGCCGACAAAACGCCGGACCTCTAGCCGACAAAACGCCGGACTCCTAGCCGACAAAACGCTCCAAGATCAGGACTCGAAGCGGTAGCCCATGCCGGGTTCGGTGAGCAGGTGCTGGGGGTCGGCCGGGGTGCGTTCCAGCTTGCGACGCAGTTGGGCCAGGTAGACCCGCAGGTAGTGCGACTCGGTCGCGTACGCCGGCCCCCACACCTCCTGCAACAGCTGCTTCTGCGCCACCAACCGGCCTCGGTTGCGCACCAACACTTCCAGC
Source organism: Pseudonocardiaceae bacterium (assembly GCA_035552275.1). GTDB lineage: Bacteria > Actinomycetota > Actinomycetes > Mycobacteriales > Pseudonocardiaceae > DASVLX01. The sequence goes on from DASZLR010000117.1 coordinate 3,701, forward strand.
ACGCCCCACTCGGTCGGGGTCAGATGGACCTCGGCACCATCCTTGCGAACCTTCTTCGCGGCCAGGTCGACGGTGAAGGACTCGGTGCTGACCACGGCCTCCTCGCCCTCCGCGCCGGTCGCCGAGCGCCGGACGGCGGCCCGCAGCCGGGCCAGCAACTCGTCCATGCCGAACGGCTTGGTCACGTAGTCGTCCGCGCCGGCGTCCAGCGCGCGCACCTTGTCGGTGGAGTCGGTGCGCGCGGAAAGCACGATGATCGGCACCTTCGACCACCCGCGCAGGCCGGCGATCACCTCCGAGCCGTCCAGATCCGGCAGCCCGAGGTCGAGCACCACCACATCCGGCTTGCCGTCCGCGGCGGCCCGCAGCGCGGCGGTGCCGTCGTGCGCGGTGAGCACGTGGTAGCCCCGGGCCGTGAGGTTAATCCGCAGGGCGCGGACGATCTGCGGCTCGTCGTCGACCACCAGCACCCTGGTCGGCTTGCCGGCCGCGCTGGCCGCCGCTGGTCGGGTCACCTCAGGTCGGGTCACGTCAGTTCCTCCCTCGACTCGGCCGTCGACAGCTTGGCCGTGGGCAGGGCGATCACCACGGTCAGCCCGCCGCCGGGCGTGTCCTCGGCGGCGATCGTGCCGCCCATCGCGTCGACAAATCCCTTGGCCACCGACAGTCCCAGGCCGACGCCGACGGTCGTGTCCCGATCCCCGAGCCGCTGGAACGGCGCGAACATCGCGTCCCCGGAACCCTTCGGCAGACCTGGCCCGTGATCGACCACCCGCAGCTCGGCGTGCCCGCCGTGGGCGCTGGCCCGCACCGCGATCGGCGGCTCATCCGGAATGTCCGCACCTGCTCCGACCCGCGCCGGCCGCAGGCCGTGCCGCAGCGCGTTGTCGATCACGTTGGCCACCACCCGTTCCAACAGCCCCTCGTCGGCCAACACGTCCGGCAGCCGCTCGTCAACGTCCACAGTGACCAGACCCCGGTTGTCGATGCTGGCCAACGCCTTGGCCACCACCTCGTCGTAGCCGACCGGCCGGATGTGCGGCTCGACGGCCCCGGTCGCCAGCCGCGACGAGTCCAACAGGTTGTCCACCAACGCCGCCAACCGATCGGTCGACTCTTCGACGGTGGCCAGCAGCTCGTTCGTGTCCTCTTCGGACAATCGCAGGTCTTCCGCGCGCAGGCTGCCGGTCGCCGCCTTGATCGAGGTCAGCGGGGTGCGCAGGTCGTGCCCGAGCGCGGACAGCAGCGCGGTGCGCAACTCGGTCGTCTCCGCCCGTCGCCTGGCCTCCGCCGCCTGGGCCGCCATCCGCTGCTGGCGCAACGCCAGCAAAGCCTGGCCGGCGGCGGTTTCCAGCGCGCGCTGGTCGGCAGCCGGCAGCGTCCGGCCGCGCAACGCCAGGTGCACGTCCTCGGTCACCGGCACGTCGATATCGGCGTCGCCCGGCGCCTCGCACGGCCGCGGCCCGTCGCACGCCACCTGCCGCCACTGCCCGCCCTCGCGTTCCAGCAGCGCCACCGACGTGAGCCCGAAGTTCTCCCGCACCTTCTGCAACAACCGGGCCAGCGGCCGCTCGTGGGTGAGCACGGTCCGGGCGTAGGACGCCAGCAATGCCGCCTCGGTGCGCGCCTCGGCCGCCTGTTTCGCCCGCCGGGCCGCGCGGTCCACCACGGCCGCGACGAGCACCGCGACCACCATCATGGTGATCAGGGTGATCACGTTCTCCGGGGTGGCGATGTTCAGCGAGTACAGCGGCGGCACCGAGAAGTAGTTCAGCAGCAGGCCGCCGAGCACGGCCGACACCAGCGCCGGCCCGAGCCCGCCGACCAGCGCCACCGCCACGGTCGCCAGCACGAAACCGGCCGCGTTGGTGGACACGTCCAACGCTCGGTGCAGCACCACGCCGCCACCGGTCACCACCCACGGCAGCACCAGCGACAGCAGGTAGCCCAGCAGCAGCCGGGACTGGCTCAACGGGCTGGACGACCACCCCGGCCGCAGCCCGCGAGCGGCCTGCGGGTGGGTGACCATGTGCACGTCGATCGGCCCGGACCGCTGCACCACGGTCGCGCCGATGCCCTCGGAGAACACCCGCGCCATCCGGGACCGCCGCGAGGTGCCCAACACCAGCTGGGTCGCGTTCACGCCCTGGGCGAAGTCCAGCAGCGCGCTCGGCACGTCCTCGCCGACCACGGTGTGGAAGGTGGCGCCGACGGTGGTGGCCAGCTTGCGGTAGCGGGCCCCGGCATCGGCCGGCGCCCCGTGCAGCCCGTCGCCGCGCAACACGTGCAGCACCAACAGTTCCGCGCCTGCCCGGTTCGCGATCCGCCGGGCCCGCCGGATCAGCGTCTCACTCTCCGGCCCACCGGTGATCGCCACGACCACCCGCTCCCGCGCCTCCCAGGTGTCGGTGATCCGCTGCTCCGCCCGGTACCGCTGCAATGCGACGTCCACCTGGTCGGCCACCCACAGCAGCGCCAGCTCGCGCAGCGCGGTGAGGTTGCCGGCCCGGAAGTAGTTGCCCAGCGCGGCATCGATCTTGTGGGCCGGGTAGACGTTGCCGTGCGCGAGCCGCCGGCGCAGCGCCTCCGGGGTGATGTCGACCAGCTCCAACTGCTCAGCCCGGCGGACGACCTCATCGGGCACGGTCTCGTGCTGCGCCACCCCGGTGATCCGCTGGACGACGTCGTTGAGGCTTTCCAGATGCTGCACGTTCACCGTGGACAGCACGTCGATGCCGGCGTCGAGCAGCAGGTCCACGTCCTGCCACCGCTTCTCCCGCGCGCTGCCCGGAACGTTGGTGTGCGCGAGCTCGTCCACCAGCACGACGGCTGGTCCGCGGGCCAGGATCGCGTCGGTGTCCATTTCGGTGAAATCGAGCCCGCGATGGACGATCTTCTTGCGGGGCACGGTTTCCAGGCCGTCCAACAGTTCCGCGGTCTTGTCCCGGCCGTGCGTCTCGACCAGCCCGACGACCAGATCGGTGCCGCGCTCGACGCGCCGGCGAGCCTCGCCGAGCATGGCGAAGGTCTTGCCGACGCCGGGTGCCGCGCCGAGGTAGATGCGCAGCTCACCCCGACGCGGCTGGGCAGGCTGAGCGGGTTGCACCTGCTCAGTCTGCCCCGGCCTTCGCGCGATCACCTCTCAGCCGCCTGAACGGCCCGCGCCACGGCCAGGTTGATCGCCTGCACGTTCACCGTCGGGTCGCCCAGCACGCCCAACGCCCGGCCCCGCACGTTGGCCGCGATGATCTGGTGCACCAGCGCCGGCGACAGGTGGTTGGCCCTGGCGACTCTGGCCGCCTGCAGGTCGGCGTAGGCCGGGCTGATGTCCGGATCGACGCCCGACGCCGAGGCGGTGACCGCGTCCGGCGGCACCTGGCTCGGGTTGACCCCCTCGCGCTGAGCGATCACCGCCTTGCGCGCCGCGATCTGCGCGGCCAGCGTGGCGCTGTCCTGGGACAGGTTGGACGCCGACGAGGACGACGGATCGTTGCCGGCCAAGCCCAGCTTGCCGGTGTCGGTGGCCGAGTAGTCCGAAGCCTGGGCCGAGGGCCGGCCGTAGAAGTACTGGTCGCCGACGAGGTTGACGCCGATCAGGCTGGATCCGATCGGGCGTCCGTCGTACGTGACGATGGATCCCTCGGCCTGGCTCTCCAGGCCGGGCGTCCGGGACACCGCCCACACCGCGAGCGGGTAGATGACGCCGGTCAGCACCACCAACACGATCAGCAGCCGCACGGCGGCCCACGTCTGCCGGAACACCATGATGATCACCTGATTCCCGGGAAGAAGCGGACCACGAGGTCGATCAGCCAGATGCCGACGAACGGTGTGACGATCCCGCCGACGCCGTAGACCAGCAGATTGCGCCGTAGCATCCGGTTGGCGCTGGCCGGTTTGTACCGGACCCCGCGCAGCGCCAACGGAATCAGTGCCACGATCACCAGCGCGTTGAAGATCACCGCGGACAGGATCGCCGACTCGGGCGAGTGCAGGTGCATGACGTTCAACCTGCTCAGGCCGGGGTAGATCGCCGCGAACATGGCCGGCAGGATCGCGAAGTACTTGGCCAGGTCATTGGCGATGCTGAAGGTGGTCAGCGCGCCCCGGGTGATGAGCAGTTGCTTGCCGATCTCCACGATCTGGATCAGCTTCGTCGGGTCCGAGTCGAGATCGACCATGTTGCCGGCCTCTTTCGCCGCCATGGTCCCGGTGTTCATCGCGACGCCGACGTCGGCCTGCGCGAGCGCGGGCGCGTCGTTGGTGCCGTCCCCGGTCATCGCGACCAGCTTGCCGCCCTCCTGCTCCCGACGGATCAGCGCCATCTTGTCTTCGGGCCTGGCTTCGGCGAGAAAGTCGTCCACACCGGATTCCTCGGCGATCGCCCGGGCGGTCAGCGGGTTGTCACCGGTGATCATGACGGTCCTGATGCCCATGGTGCGCAGTTCGGCGAACCGCTCCCTGATGCCCGGCTTGACCACATCGGACAGTTGGATCACGCCGAGGACGATGGCGACCGCGCCGGAGTGTTCCGCGCACACCAACGGCGTGCCGCCCCGCTGGCCGATCTCGTCGGCGATGCCCCGCACCTCGTCGGGCACCGTGCCGCCCTGCTCGACCACCCAATCCAGCACGGAACCCGCCGCGCCCTTGCGGATCCGGCGACCGTCGAGATCCACGCCGCTCATCCGGGTCTGCGCGGTGAACGGGACATTGTGGCCGGCGCCGAGCTCATCGGCGCCGACCCGCGCGGGCAGCCCCAGTCGGGCGGCGCAGAACTCGACGATGCTGCGACCTTCGGGCGTCTCGTCGGCGAGGCTGGACAGCCTCGCGGCTGCCGCCAGATCATCCACTGTGGACACGCCGACCGGGCGCAGGTCGGTGGCCCGCCGGTTGCCGAAGGTGATCGTGCCGGTCTTGTCCAGCAGCAGGGTGTCCACGTCGCCGGCCGCTTCCACCGCCCGGCCGGACATGGCCAGCACGTTGCGCTGCACCAGTCGGTCCATCCCGGCGATGCCGATCGCGGACAGCAGCGCGCCGATCGTGGTCGGGATCAGGCAGACCAACAGCGCGGTCAGCACGATCACCGACTGCGCGCTGCCCGAGTAGGTGGCCATCGGCTGCAACGCCACCACCGCGAGCAGGAAGATGATGGTCAACACCGACAGCAGGATGGTCAACGCGATCTCGTTGGGCGTCTTCTGCCGGGACGCGCCCTCCACCAGCGCGATCATCCGATCCACAAAGGATTCTCCGGGTTCGGTGCTGATCCGCACCACGATCCGGTCGGACAGCACGGTGGTGCCGCCGGTGACCGCCGACCGGTCGCCGCCGGACTCCCGGATCACCGGCGCGGACTCGCCGGTGATGGCCGACTCGTCCACCGACGCGATGCCCTCGATGACGTCGCCGTCACCGGGGATCACCTCACCGGCCTCGACCACCACCCGATCGCCGACGGTCAGTTCCGCTCCGGGCACCCGTTCCTCGACGCCGGCCGCGGACAGCCGGCGGGCGACCGCCTCCTTCTTGGTGCGCCGCAACGTTTCCGCCTGCGCCTTGCCCCGGCCCTCAGCGACCGCCTCGGCCAGATTGGCGAACAGCACGGTGAACCACAGCCACACCGTGGTGCCGATGGCGAAGCCGCTCGGGTCGGCGATGGCGAACACGGTGGACAGCGCGGAGCCCACCCACACCACCATCATCACCGGGTTGCGGGCCTGCTGGCGCGGGTTGAGCTTGCGCAGCGCGCTGGGCAGCGAGCTCAGCAACTGCCTGGGGTTGAACGCGCCGGCCGTGATCCGCCCGGTGTGCTCGGCGTGACGCTGTTCGACCTGCTGTGGCGGGCGTTCCTCAATGGCGGTCAAGACAGTGCCTCCGCGATGGGACCGAGGGCGAGCGCCGGCACGAACACGATGGCCGCCACCAGCACGATCGTGCCGCCGAGCATGGTGGCGAACAGCGGACCGGTGGTGGGCAGCGTGCCGACGGATTCCGGCACCTTGCGCTGCTGGGCGAGCGCGCCGGCCAGCGCCAGCGCGGCCAGGATTGGCACGAACCGGCCGAGCAGCATCACGATGCCCAATGTGGACTCGAAGAAGTTGTTGGTGACGGTGATGCCGGCGAACGCGCTGCCGTTGTTGTTCGCCGCGGAGGTGAAGGCGTACAGCACCTCGGAGAAGCCGTGCGCGCCCGAGTTGGCCATCGCGGTGCGGGTGGCCGGCAGGGCGATGGCCAGGCCGGCGCCGAGCAGCACCAGCACCGGCATGATCAGGATCGAGATCGACGCGAACGTCACCTCGCGCCGGCCGAGTTTCTTGCCCAGATACTCGGGTGTGCGGCCGACCATCAGCCCGGCCAGGAACACCGCGATGATCGCGAACACCAGGATGCCGTAGATCCCGGTGCCGGCCCCGCCGGGCGAGATCTCGCCGAGCATCATGTTGGTCAGCGCGCCACCGCCACCGAGGCCGCTGAGGCTGTCGTGCGCGGCGTTCACCGCGCCGGTCGACGTGCTGGTGGTGGAATTGGCGAACAGCGCGGACGCGGCGATGCCGAACCGGGTCTCCTTGCCTTCCATGCCGCCGCCGGCCAGCCGCGCCGCGATGCCAGTCGGGTGTGACTCGGCCCACCAGATCACCGCGAGCATCGCGCCCCACAGCACGGCCATCACCGAGAGGATCGTGTAGCCCTGCCGCCGGTTGCCGACCAGCGTGCCCAGCGTGCGGGTCAGGCTGACCGGGATCACCAGCAGCAGGAAGATCTCGATCAGGTTGGACCAGGCGTTGGGATTCTCGAACGGGTGCGCGGAGTTCGCGTTGTAGACGCCGCCGCCGTTGGTGCCCAGCTCCTTGATCGCCTCCTGGCTGGCCGCCGGGTAGAGCGTGATCGTGTGCCGCGCGCCGTCCAGGCTGGTGACCGTGACTCCGGAGTGCATGCTCTGCACCACGCCGAGGCCGACCAGCACGATCGCGAACACGAACGCGACCGGCAGCAGGACGCGCACCGTGCAGCGCACCAGATCCACCCACATGTTGCCGATCCGGTCGGTGTGGGTGCGGGTGAACCCGCGGATCAGCGCGATGGCGACGATGATGCCCATCGCCGCCGAGGTGAAGTTCTTCACCGTCAGCCCGGCCATCTGGATGCCCGCGCCCAACGTCTGCTCCGGCGCGTAGGACTGCCAGTTGGTGTTGGTGATGAAGCTGACCGCGGTGTTGAACGCGGTCGCCGGCGCGACGGCGGCGTGCCCGAAAGCCAAGGGCAGCACCGGTTGCAGGCGCTGCAGCGCGTACAGGAACAGCGAGCCCACCAGCGCGAAGGCGACGGTCGCGGTGGCGTAGGTGGGCCACCGCTGGTCGGATTCCGGGTCGACCCGGACGATCCGGTAGATCAGCTTCTCGACCCGCCAGTGCGTGGGGCTGGTGAACACGCGGGCCAGGTAGTCGCCGAAGGGCCGGTAGACGATGGCCAGCGCCGCCAGCAGCAGGCCGACTTGTCCGAGCCCGGCCCAGGTTGCCGATGACATCAGAACTTGTCCGGCCGGATCAGCGCGATGAACAGGTAGCCGACCAGCAGCAGCGCCAGCACGCCGCCGATCACGTTCGCGGCGGTTCCCGCGCCGCTCATAGTTTTTCCAGCCCGCGGATGGTCAGCATGAGCAGTGCGAACACGCCGATCAGCAAGGCCAGGTAGGCAACATCGGCCATCTGGCGCCCTCCCTCTCGAAGCCGGCGACCGCCTCCTGACGATCACCCGCCGCACAGCGTGTATCGAGGAATCGGGCGCGGACCGCCGGATGACGGCTCCTTGACACCGCAGGGGTGCGCCTTGACGCGCCCTTGACGCCCATCGCTGAGCGCTCAGCGTGCGGAAAGATGTGTGACGGCTTGTGTCCGCTCAATCACAGGCTCGCAAGATAGTTTCGTTAGCCAAGCGCAGCTTGATGATTCCGCAACGGCGCGAGTCGGGACCGGTCCCGATATTCATGGGCATCATCGCCCTGTTCCGCTCGGTGAACGCCCAACAGCTCCGTGAACGCCTAACAGTTCTCCGCTAACGGCGTCGGGGCGGCGGTTGGCAGCGCGGGCAGAAGTAGGAGGAGCGGTTCATGAACGGCTCGCGCACGATCTCCGTGCCGCAGCGCGGGCACGGCCGGCCGTCCTGCCCGTAGACGGCCAGCGACCGGTCGAAGTAGCCGGACTGGCCGTTGATGTTGACGTACAGCGCGTCGAACGAGGTGCCGCCGGCGACCAGCGCCTCGGCCATCACCTCGGCCGCCGCCGCGAGCACGGCGGAGCCCTGCGCCCTGGTCAGTTTCTCCGTCGGCCGGGACCAGTGCAGCTTGGCCCGCCACAGTGCCTCGTCGGCGTAGATGTTGCCGATCCCGCTGACCAGCGTCTGGTCCAGCAGCGCGCGTTTGAGCTCGGTGCGGCGGCGGCGCAGCGCGGCGATCACGGCGGGCGGGTCGAAACCGGGGTCCATCGGGTCGCGGCCGATGTGCGCGATGGGCAACGGCACCAGATCGGGCTGGCCGTGGCCGACCAGTTCGGTGACCATCAGTCCGCCGAACGTGCGCTGGTCCACGAACCGCAGTTCCGGGCCGTCGTCCCGGAACGTGACGCGAACCCGGAGATGGATCTCGTCGGGTGTGCCGACGGGCCGCATCAGCATCTGGCCGCTCATGCCGAGGTGGGCCAGGATCGCCTCGTCGCCGGGTCCGGCGCCGTCCAGGCTCAGCCACAGGTACTTGCCGCGCCGGCCGGTCTCGGTGATCTTGCGGCCGGCCAGCCGGCCGGCGAAATCGTCCGGGCCGGGCAGATGCCGGCGCACCGCGCGCGGATGGTGCACGTTCACCCGTTCGATGACCCGGTCGACGACCTGCTCGGCCAGGCCACGGCGGACGACTTCGACCTCGGGCAGCTCCGGCACGCGGCCTATCCTGCCGGGTGCACTCCGACGCTCGGCATCGCGGCGGCGATCGTGGCGGAGACCGTCTGGATCGGACCGGTGCCGGCGACTGCGGTGGGCAGGGTCAGCGCCACCGTCACCGGCCGGTCGACCGTGTACCAGGTCATCGAGTCCGGACCGGAGATCTGGAACCAGGACACGCCGTCGACGCCGAGCGTCTCGGAGGTCGCGGTGAACTCCGGTGGCGTGGCGAGTCCGCAGCGCAGCACCACCGGGTTGGCCGGATCGCCCCATGCGGCGGCGGCCGGCGGGGCGGGCGTGGCGATCGAGCGGCGCGGCAGGGTCGAATGCCCGTCGGTGAGGGTGGCCGGCAGCCGGGACAGCAGCGTGCCGCAGTACCGCGATCCGGCCTGCGGCGCGTCGACCGGAACCAGCGGCACCGGCCCGATTGGCGCGGCCGCCGGTTCTGTCGCGCCGGCCTGACTCGACTGACGGGTGGCGACCACACCGGCCACCACCAGCCCGATCACCAGGGCGACCAACAGCACGATCCCGGCGATCATCGGCGGCGAGGGCCGGCTGGACTCGCTGGACTTGCTGACGGACCTCTCAGCCATGATCCCCGCGATTGATGTGCACGACCGGGCAGGTCAGTGTTCGGGTGATGCCGTCGACGTTCTGGATGCGGGCCACCACGAGCTGCCCCAGCTGGTCGACGTTCTCGGCCTCGGCGACCACAATGACGTCATACGGGCCGGTGACGTCCTCCGCCGTCGTGACTCCGGGCAGCGCGGCGATCTCCGAGGCGACGGCGGCCGCCTTGCCGACCTCCGTCTGGATAAGGATGTATGCGTGGACCACGGCGCGCCCCTTCGGCTTGATGGGTCAGCTCGGGGTAGGAACGTTACAGCGGGGAAACGTACCTGAGTCGGGGACGATTATGGAGTCCACACGAGTCCGAACATGCGCGACAGGAGGTCAGTGGTGCGCCCGGAGCCCTCTACTGAGGTGAACGCGGTCGCCGATATGGGTGAGTTCGATCTCATCCGCCGGGTGACCAGCGGGCGGACCCAACCCGCCAGCACACTGCTCGGACCGGGAGATGATGCCGCCGTGGTCGCCACGCCGGATGGCAGGGTGGTCGCCACCACCGATGTGCTGGTCGAAGGCGTCCACTTCCGACTGGACTGGTCCACACCTGACCAGGTCGGACGCAAGGCGGTGGCGGTGAACCTGGCCGACGTCGCGGCCATGGGCGCGGTGCCGACCGCGGTGCTGGTCGGCTTCGGCTGCCCGCCGGGGACGGCGACGTCCACCGTGGACGAACTGAGCTCCGGGATGTGGGCCGAGGCGAGCGCCGCCGGGGCCGGCCTGGTCGGCGGCGACATGGTGACATCCGACATGCTGGTGATCTCGATCACTGCGTTGGGTGATCTTGAGGGTCGGCAGCCCATCACCCGATCGGGTGCAATGCCCGGGGACACCGTGGCGGTGTGCGGAAAACTCGGCTGGGCTGCCGCCGGACTGGCCGTGCTAGGCCGTGGATTCCGGTCGCCGGTGAACGTGGTCGGCGCGCACCGAGTGCCCGAGCCGCCGTATTCGGCCGGACCGCAGGCGGCTCGCTCCGGGGCAACCGCGATGATCGATGTCTCCGACGGGCTGCTGGCCGACGTCGGGCACCTCGCCACGGCGTCCAACGTGGCCATCGATGTTCGGACCGACCAGCTCGAAGTGTCCCGGCGGCTGGTCGAGGTGGCGGCGGCGCTGGGCGCGGACCCGATGACCTGGGTGTTGGTCGGCGGCGAGGACCACGCCTTGGTGGCCACGTTCCCCGCTGACACACCGGTACCTAACGGCTGGTTGGCGATCGGCGTAGTCGACCGGGGCAGTGGGGTTACGGTTGACGGCCAGCAGCACACCGGCGCGGCCGGCTGGGAACACTGGCGCCGGTCCTGACTGATCCCCACGGAGGCGATGGTGCCGATCTACGCGCTGGGTGACCTGACCCCGAAGATCGACCCGGACGCGTACGTCCATCCTGATGCGACGATCATCGGCGATGTGCGGATCGGCGCGCACGCTTCGGTGTGGCCGCAGGCGGTGTTGCGCGGCGACTACGGCCGGATCGAGATCGGCGAGCGGACGAGCGTGCAGGACGGGACCGTCATCCACTGCACCGAGTACACCCCGGCGATCGTCGGCCGGGACTGCGTGATCGGCCACAACGTGCACATCGAGGGCGCGACCGTCGCCGATCACTGCCTGATCGCGTCGGGCTCGGTGGTGCTCAACGGCGCCGTGGTCGAGCAGGGCGCGATCGTCGGAGCCGGCGCGGTGGTGTCGTTCAACGGGCATGTGCCGGCGCACTCGATGGCGCTGGGCGTGCCGGCCAAGGTGCGCGAGGGTTACGTCGTGCCGGATAGCGCGTGGCAGGAGATCGTGGAGAAATACGTCCAGAACGCCGCCATCTTCCGCCGCGATCTTCGCCGACTCGACTAACCAGGACTGGCGTCGCCGCTAGAGTGTTGGCCCGTGGCCCAGCACCCCGGCACCACCAAGCGGACGATAGCCGCGCAGCCCAGCGCGCCCGCCGCCAGCCGCATCAAGCGGGCTCGCTTCTGGCGCGACGCGCTCATCATGCTCATCGGTATCCCCTGCGCCATCATTGGCCAGTCCGTTCCCCATCCAGCGTTGCGCGCGACACGCGCGAATCCAGGACTACCACTCCTGACGGAACTAGGAATCTGGCTGGCCATCGGATTCTTCATACTGACGCTGGTACACCTGGCTAGGCCCTACCAGCCTCGGCAACTCAGAAACCGGTGGTTTCTCTCGCTGGCTGGCTTACTGTTGGCGGCATACTGCCTGCTGGGCGCTGGGCTGGCTACCGGAATTGTGGGCGCGAAAGCCACCGGCACGGCGGACAATTGCGCACCACTGGATGACGCCACCTACATGCCGGGTTGGCAGGAATGCGACGTGACGGTCCACTGGTCCGTCGGATCGACCGAGGTCGTCCCCAACGTTCAGCTACAGCTTGATTCCGCAACCGCCACTATGGTCAAGCCGTCCTTCTCCGCGTGGCCGTTCAGTGGCAATATTCATCGCTACAACGGACCCGACGCCCTCGCGATTCTCATCGTGGGCGCGCTGCTGGGTGGCCAGGCGATCTTCAGCCTCGGCGTCCTGATCTTCTCCCGACCACAAAGGAGCGCCACCGGATGACATCGAACCCGACGCAACCGACCCGGCGGACCTGGCGCCGCGGCCGAGTATTTCCACTTTTCGCTGCCGACGCTTTGATTTTTGTCACCAAATATTTTATGCCATCTAGTAATCTTTGGGAATCACTTAGGATTTCGCCTGGAATTTTTATCTTCTTCGGCATTCCCGCCGTTATCCTCCTGACCGCCTCGCTGCGGCGCAAGGCGGTTCTCACGGAGGACACGCTGATTTTTTACAGTATCTTTCGCACTTATCGTCTACCACTTCGCCATATCATCCGAGTCAATCGGACTTCAACCGGTAAACAGACGGTTACTTTCCCGCGAGTAGCGATCACGATGTCGGACGATCGAGTGGTAGTGACGGCAGCTCTTGGCTGGAACGATCAGACCATACAAACCATCAAAGATGCGGTCCGCGCCGCCGGTGGACAGATACGCGAGTTCCTGTGAAGCGAGTGGGCCCCCATAGGTCCACTCGCTTCACAGCGGTCGCTAGCCCTGCAACTCGTCGTTGATCTGGCTGTCGCTCTGGTCGGCAGGTCCGAACTTTCCATCCGCCGCCATACCGTTTCCCTTGATCGTGCCTTCCAGAATTGGGTTAACGACCGCTTCCTCTAGCTTGTTCATGGGCTCGCCAGATTCATGCTCGGTCATGTACTGGCTGAAGCTCTTGCCCGATCCAGACCTCAATGCGTCCTGCCAGTTGTCGGCCAGCTTCTTGCTGCCGTCTTCAGCAGCCGTTTTGACACTGCCCTCGATCTTCTTCAGAGTGGCCATGATCTTCTGGAAAATCTGTTCGATCTTTTGGACCATCGTGGTCGCTTCCTCGACCTTCGAGGCCGCATTCGCGCTTTCACCAGCGACCTCGGCTGCCGTCGCCCCGGCCGCTGCCGCCTCCGAACCGCCAAGGGTGAAGGGGGCGGCGGCCTGCGCAGCGACCCAGGTAACGATGATCCACTCGATGCAGTCCGAGATGATCCCCATCACGATGTTGTAGGCAGCTTCCATCAGGATGCCCGATGCCTCAAGCAGACTCGCGACATCATCCGCGTTGCTGGCGGTACCTTCGACGCCTTTCACGAAGGTGTCGATCTTCTGCGTTGCCGCCTCTTTGGCGTCACCGGACCAGTTCTGGAAACCCGACTTCGTGATACCGTCGAGATCCTTGGCCAGATTCTCGATATCTTTGCTGATCTCTTCAAACTTTTCTTTACCGATGTCGAGGGCGCCCGAATCTCCGGTGACCTTCTGGAGCTCATCACGCAGTGGCGTGATCACGTCCATCAGGAATCCGAGTCCCGCGCTAATCAGGGCGTTCAACGGGTCGCTGATGACGTCCTTAGCTCCGAGCGCGAAATTGCCGACGTCGGCGCTCACGGCACCGATGTCGCCCTTGTTGGCGTCCGTGAAGATTTGGGCGCCAGTGCCAGCCAGGGGCGCGTCCTGCGCGCCTTGGGAAAGACTCTGCCCGAAATTGGTCCGCTGACTGTAGTCCTGGTAACCGCCGTCGGCCATGTCATGCTCCCTTCGGGGCCGGGCCCATGGTCGGCGGCTGAGGTGCGCCGCCCATCTCGTTCTCGATTTCCTTGAACTTCTCCTGGACCGCTTCTTCGTTCTGCTTGTACTGGTCGGCAGTGGTCTTGATGTCATCGGCCAAATGCTGCACGCCCTGGACCATCTTGTTCACGTGTTCCGAAAAAGTGCTGTACATCTCGGTATATTTGCCATACACAGTCATGTTGCCCAGCAGGCCCCAGGCCTTGCTGGGCACCAGGCCGTTGGCGGCGTCGACCTTCGACCGGATCGACTCGGCCTCCTGGGCCTTGTCGGCTGTCTTGGCACCGGTGTCGGTGATCTCCTGGTGGTTGGCCTGGTATCCGGCCATCGTGGTTCCTCCCCCGCGTCGGGCGTCCGTCTCAGCAATCTTGTAGCACTCCGACGGCGCGGATCAACGTTCGGTTCCCACGTACTAGAGTCACCGACCGTGGCCGCACGTCCGCTGAGTGAGATCATGGAACCGGGCTGGGCGCAGGCGCTCGCCCCGGTCGCCGACCAGGTAGCCGCGATGGGCGAGTTCCTCCGCGCCGAGATCGCCGCCGGACGCCGGTATCTGCCGGCCGGGGAACATGTGCTACGCGCGTTCCAGCAGCCTTTTCATCAAACTCGGGTCCTGATTGTCGGCCAGGACCCGTACCCGACGCCGGGGCACCCGGTCGGGCTGAGTTTCTCGGTCGCGCCGGACGTGCGCCCGCTGCCCAAAAGCCTGATCAACATTTTCCGGGAATATCACGACGATCTCGGCTATCCCCTGCCAGCCAACGGCGATCTGACGCCTTGGGCGGAGCGCGGCGTGCTGCTGCTCAACCGGGCGCTGACGGTGATGCCGGGCAAGTCGAACTCGCATCAGGGCAAAGGCTGGGAGGCGATCACCGAACAGGCGATCCGTGCGCTGGCCGCCCGCGACGAACCGGCGGTGGCGATCCTCTGGGGACGAAACGCGCGCAATCTACGCCCGATACTGGGAAAAGTGCCGTGCGTCGAATCGTCGCATCCGAGCCCGATGTCGGCGGATTACGGCTTCTTCGGTTCCCGCCCGTTCTCCCGCGCGAACAAACTGCTGGAGCAGCAGGGCGCCGAGCCGATCGACTGGAAGCTGCCCTGATCCACGGCAGGCGATCAGGGCAGCAGGCGATCAGGTAGCGGCGAGATCAGCCGCGGGTGACCTTGCCGGCCTTGATGCACGAGGTGCACACGTTCAGCCGCTTGCGCTGGCCAGGACTAACCTGCGCGCGCACGGTCTGGATGTTCGGGTTCCACCGGCGGTGGGTACGCCGGTGCGAGTGCGAGACCGACATGCCGAAGCCCGGACCCTTGCCACAGACGTCGCAGACAGCAGCCACGTCAAACACTCCTTCACGTCTTTGCCTGGGTGTGCGCCCAACCGGGGGGTTGCAGACACGCCGGAACACAGCAGCGGCCCGGTCGGGCCGGGCAACGTCCATCAGACTACCGGCACGCCCTCCCGCCCGATGCAATAGGGCTAGCCTGGCGAGCCCAAGGAGGTGATCGTGGCCACCTCGGACGCTACCCGACAAGCTGCCCAGGCCCCCGACACTGCGCTCGACCGGACCGCGCTGGACCGGCTGGACGCCGCCGCCGTCCGCCGGTGGATCGCCGCCTGCGTGCGCACGCTGGACGAGCACCGGGCGGCCATCGACGGCATCAACGTCTTCCCGGTCGCCGACCGGGACACCGGGTCGAACCTGCTGCGCACGGTCCGTGCCGCGGCCGAGGCGGTGGCCCGGACGACCGCCGACGACCCGGTGCAGGTGTGGTCCGCGCTCGCCGGCGGCGCGCTCGCCGGGGCACGCGGCAACTCCGGCGTGATCTTGTCGCAGGTGCTGCGCGGGCTGGCCGAGGTGCTGGCTGACGCGCCCACCGATCTGGCCGCGGCCCTGCTCCGCGCCGATGAACTCGCCACCCGGGCAGTCAGCGATCCGGCGCCCGGCACCGTGCTGTCCGTGCTGCACGCCGCCGCCACCGCCGCCAACAAGCCCAACGGCATCAGCGCCGGAACCCTGGCCGCCATCACCCGGGCCGCCGCCGACGTCGCCGCCGAGGCCCTCGCCGAGACGCCGAGCCAGCTCGACGTGCTGGCCAGAGCCGGTGTGGTCGACGCCGGCGCGCAGGGCCTGGTGCTGGTGCTGCGCGAACTGGCCACCATTGTGGACGGTGTGGCCAGCGCCGCTCCCCCGGCGATCGCCGCCCACCGCGTCGCCCGGGACGCCGACGCGCTGTTCACCGAACGGGAGGCCGGCTCACCCGAGTTCGGCTACGAGGTCATGTACTCCTTGGACGCCACCGACGAGCACGCGGCCGAATCGCTGCGCCGCGAGCTACGCCGGCTCGGCGACTGCGTGTCCGTGGTCGGCGACGGCGGCGGGCGGTGGACCGTCCACGTGCACTGCAACGACGTCGGCGCGGCCATCGAGGCCGGCATCGAGATCGGCCGGCCGCGCGGCATCGCGGTGGTCCGCTTCGATGACCAGGCCGCCGTCGCTTCCACCCGGTTCGCCCGGGAACACGCGGTGGTCGCGCTCGCTCGCGGCGCCGCCACCATCGAGTTGTTCCGGGCCGAGGGCGCGGCTGTCCTGCCGTTGTCCGAGGACGGTTTCCCGGACCCGGCCGAGTTGGTCGCGGTGATCGCGGGCACCCAGGCGTCGCACGTCGTGGTGCTGCCCAACGAGCCTGGTCTGGAGACGCGGATCGAGGACGCGGTGGCGCAGGCCGCGCGGGCCGGCCAGGACGTGCTGGTGGTGCCGACCGCCTCACCCGTTCAGGGCCTGGCCGCGCTGGCCGTGCACGACGCCGGCCGACGCGCCGGCGAGGACGTGGTGGCGATGGCGGAGGCGGCCGCCGCGACCCGGCGCGGCGAGCTGACCATCGCCCGCGAGGAGGCCCTGACCTGGGTCGGCCAGTGCCATCCGGATGACGTGCTGGGCCTGCTGGACGGCGAGGTGGTGCTGGTCGAACCCGGTCCGGCCGGCGACGAGACGATCGCGGCCGCGGCCGCGCACCTGCTGGACCGGATGCTGGTCGGCGGCGGCGAGCTGGTGACCGCGCTGATCGGCGCCGGCGCGCCCGACGGCCTGGCCGATGCGCTGGACGAGCATGTCCGGGCGCAGCACTGGGAAGTCGAGCTGAGCAGCTTCACCGGCGACCAGGTCGGGTCGGTCCTGCTGCTGGGCGTGGAGTGATGGGCAGGTCTGGCGGGTAAGTTTTCCGACGTGGCTTCGTTGGACGACGCGCTGGAGCCGGTGCTCGGTGGCAAAACGGCCAAGGCGCTGGCCTCGGCGCTGGACCTGCACACCGTGGGCGACCTGCTGCGGCACTATCCCCGCCGGTACGCCGAACGCGGCGAACTGACCAATGTGGCCGGTCTGACGGTCGGCGAGCACGCGACCGTGCTGGCCAAAGTGGAGCGCGCCAGCAAACGCAGTATGCGCAGCCGCCGCGGCACCATTCTGGACGTCCGGATCACCGACGGGTTGCGGTCGCTGAGCTGCACGTTCTTCAACCAGGCGTGGCGGGAACGGGAACTGCTGCCCGGCCGGCGCGGACTGTTCGCCGGCAAGGTCACCGCGTTTCGCGGGCAACTGCAGCTCGCCAACCCGGAATACCAGCTGTTGGACGGTGCCGACAACGCCGCCGACGAGTCCACTGTGGAGGAATTCGCGAACGCGCTGATCCCGGTGTATCCGGCGGCGGCCGGGCTGCCGTCGTGGTCGATCGCCCGGTGCGTGCGGCAGGTGCTGGACGTGTGGGACGGCGCGACCGATCCGTTGCCCACGCCGCTGCGCGAACGCCATCGGTTGTCCGGCCTGGCCGACGCGCTGCGCGGAATCCACCGGCCGGACGGCTGGCCGACGGTGGAAGCCGCGCGCCGCCGGCTGAAATGGGACGAGGCATTGGCGGTGCAGCTGATGCTGGCCCGGCGGCGGCTGTCGGCCGACGCCCGGCCTGCCCCGGCCTGCCCGCCCCGCGAGGACGGCATCCTGGACGCATTCGACGCGCGGCTGCCGTTCGAGCTGACCGAGGGGCAGCGCGAGGTCGGCGAGGATGTCGCGAAGGACCTGTCCGGCGAGCATCCGATGAACCGGCTGCTGCAGGGCGAGGTCGGCTCCGGCAAGACCGTGGTCGCGCTGCGGGCGATGTTGCAGGCCGTCGACGCCGGCCGGCAGGCGGCGCTCCTCGCGCCCACGGAAGTCCTTGCCGCGCAACATCTTCGGTCGCTGCGCGAGATGCTCGGCGATCTCGCGCAGGCCGGCGAGTTGGGCGGGGCCGAGCAGGCGACCCGGCTGGCGCTGCTGACCGGCTCGCTGAACGC
>DASZLR010000118.1:0-4094 GCA_035552275.1 Pseudonocardiaceae bacterium
CGTGCCGGTGTTGGGGTCTGGTTCGTTGTCGATCAGGAGGAAACGGTCCGGGTGCTCGGATTGGGCGGTCCGGATCAGTCCCCACACGGTGGCCGCGGCCGGATCGGTCACCGGCTCGTCATCGCGCGCCGACACCGCTCCTCGGGTGACGAACGCCAGCCGGGCCTCGGCGAACCGCTTGTCGGCCAACCAGAGCTGCGCCAGCCGCAGGGCATCCCGCGCGGCCCCGCGCGCCGCCACCGCGAGATCCCCGCTGGCCGGTCCGAACTCCACCGCGCTGTCGCCGGCTGGATGATCGGCGAGATCGGCCGTGGCCCGATCGAGCCGATGCCACGAGGCCGGCTCCGCTGCGACCGGCACCCAGTCGAGCCCGTACCGCGGCAGCGCCGGACCGGCGGTGATCCGGCCCCGGTCGACCGGCCGCAGCGCCAGCGCGTCCACCGCGGCGACCGGCGCCCCAGCCGCATCGGCCAGCGTGATCGCCACCGCCGAGCCCTCGGCTGACGGGACCAGCCGCACCCGTAGCGCGGTGGCGCCGGTCGCGAACAACCGCACCCCGGACCAGTAGAACGGCAGTCGCATTGCCGATCCACCGCCGTCAGCCGGACCATCACCAACGGTGTCCAGTGCGAGCGGATGCAGGGCCGCGTCCAGCAGCGCCGGGTGCATGGCGAACTGGCCGGCATCACCGGGCAGCCGAACCTCGGCGAACAACTCGCCGCCACGCCGCCACAATGCCCGCAGCCCCTGGAATGCCGGGCCGTACTCATATCCGGCGTCAGCCAGCCGGGCGTAGCCCTCGGACAGATCGACCGGGGTGGCGCCGGCCGGTGGCCACTCGGTCAGACTCTCGGCGCCGCCGCTGCCGGCAGTGGTCAGCGTCGCCGACGCGTGCCGGGTCCACGTCTGGTCGTCCGAGTGTCGCGAGTGGACAGTTGTGGCCCGTGTCCCGGTGTCGTCGGGCACGCCGACGGACACCTGAAGATCGACCGCACCGGACTCGGGCAGCGCGACCGGAGCGTGCAGGGTCAGCTCATCCAGTCGGTCCAGGCCGCACTGCTCACCCGCCCACAGCGCGAGTTCGACCAGCGCGGTCGCCGGCAGCAGCACCGTGCCGACCACCGCGTGGTCGACCAGCCATGGGTGGCTGTGTCGGGAGATCCGGCCGGTGAACGCGAGGTCGTCCCGATCGGCCAACCGCACCGTCGCGCCGACCAGCGGGTGCGTCGCCTCGCCGAGCCCGAGGTCGGCGGCCCGCGTCGGCGCGGCCGGCCCGTCCAGCCAGTATCGCTGCCGCTGGAAGGGATAGCTGGGCAGCGCGACCCGGCTGGCCCCGGCGAAGATCCGGTCCCAGGCCGGCGTTGCCCCGCGCACCACCGATCCGGCGATCGCCACGGCCGTCGTGTCCGGCTCCGGCCGATCGGCCCGCAGCAGCGGCGCGACCGATCCGAGCCGCTCCGCCAGGCCGTCCGCGACCAGCGCGCTGAGCACACCGTCGGGTCCCAGCTCCAGATAGTCGGTGACGCCCAACGATTCCAGCGTTCGCACGCCATCCAGGAATCGCACTGGCTGCCGGATGTGCCGGGCCCAGTACGCCGGCGAGCGGAGTTGCCCGGCGGTGGCCGGCTCACCGGTGACGTTCGAGACGATCGGAATTCGCGGATCGTGGAAGGTCAGGGTCTCGGCCACGGACCGGAACTCGTCGAGCACGTCGTCCAGGTGCGCGGAGTGGAAGGCGTGGCTGACCGCCAACCGGGTGGTCCTGCGCCCGCGTACCCGCCAACGGTCGACCGACGCCGCGACGGCCGGCTCGTCACCGGAGATGACCGTCGCCTGTGGACCATTGATCGCCGCGATGGAGACTCCGTTGTCGGCCAACGATTCCAGCACCTCCGCCTCGCTGGCCTGGATCGCGGCCATCGCGCCGCCGGACCGGGCCGCGCGCATCAACCGGCCGCGCGCGACCACCAGCGCGGCGGCGTCCGGCAACGACAACACCCCGGCCGCGTGGGCGGCGGCCAGCTCGCCGATCGAATGGCCGAGCAGATAGTCCGGCCGAAGGCCGTGGTGTTCCAGCAGCCGGTACAGCGCGGTCTCCAGCACGAACAGCGCCGGCTGCGTGTAGTCGGTGCGATCCAGCAATTCTGGATGGTGGGCGATCACCTCGCGGATCGGCGGCCCGGCCAGGTGCGCGTCGACCGCCGCGGCGACCTCGTCCAGTGCCGCCGCGAACACCGGATTTCGCTCGGCCAGCTCCTCGCCCATGCCGATCCGCTGGCTGCCCTGTCCGGTGAACAGGACGGCCCGTCTGCCGGCGTCGGCCGGACTGCCTTGCAGCACCGCCGGGGTCGTGCCGCCGGCGGCGAACTCGGCCAAGGCGCGCAGCAGGGTGTCCCGGTCGGTTCCGGTGACCACGGCCCGGTAGTCCAGCGTCGCCCGGGTGGTGGCCAGCGAGAAACCGATGTCGCGGGCGTCCAGTTCTGGCCGGTCGACCAGCCAGTCGTGCAGACGCGCGGCCTGTGCGCGGACCGCCGCTTCGGTACGGCCGGACAGCACCCAGGGGCCGACCGGGTCCGTCGACCGCTCGGCCGCTTCGGTCGCCGGCGTCGCTGTCGGCTGGCGGTACTCCTCCACGATGACATGCGCGTTGGTGCCGCTGATGCCGAACGACGAGACGGCGGCCCGGCGTGGACGGTTCACGTCCGGCCACGGCTTCGGCTCGGCGAGCAGCGCGACCGCCCCGGAATCCCAGTCCACCTGCGCAGTCGGGCTGTCCACGTGCAGGGTCTTCGGCAGTTCGCCGTGCCGGATCGACTCGATCATCTTGATCACCCCGCCGACGCCGGCCGCCGCCTGGGCGTGGCCGATGTTCGACTTCAGCGAGCCGAGGAACAGCGGCTGTTCGCGGTCCTGTCCGTAGGTGGCCAGCAGGGCCTGGGCTTCGATGGGGTCGCCGAGGGTGGTGCCGGTGCCGTGCGCCTCGACGGCGTCCACATCGGAGGGTTGAAGCCGGGCGTTGGCCAGGGCGGCGCGGATGACACGTTCCTGGGATGGTCCGTTCGGCGCGGTGAGGCCGTTGCTCGCGCCGTCCTGGTTCACCGCCGATCCGCGCAGCACTGCCACGATCGGGTGATTGTGGCGGCGCGCGTCGGACAGCCGCTCGACCAACAGCAGCCCGGCTCCCTCGCTCCACCCGGTGCCGTTCGCGCCGGCCGCGAACGATTTGCACCGGCCATCCGGTGACAGCCCGCGCTGCCGGCTGAACTCCACGAAGGTGCTGGGGCCGGCCATCACCGTCACCCCGCCGGCCAACGCGAGATCGCACTCCCCGGAGCGCAGCGCCTGGGCCGCCAGATGCAGCGCGACCAGCGAGGACGAGCAGGCGGTGTCCACCGTGACGGCCGGACCCTCCAGCCCGTAGGTGTAGGCGAGCCGGCCGGACACCACGCTGGACGTGTTGCCGGTCAACAGGAATCCCTCGAAATCCGGCGGCGTGGCGGCCAGCCTGGCGGCGTAGTCGTCGTACATCGCGCCGGTGAACACGCCGGTGCTGCTGCCGCGCAGCGCGTTCGGGTCGATCGCGGCGCTCTCGAAGGTTTCCCAGGCCACTTCCAGCAGCAGCCGCTGCTGCGGGTCGATCGCGGTGGCCTCACGCGGCGAGATGCCGAAGAACTCCCGGTCGAACAGGTCCGCGTCGTGCAGGAATCCGCCTTCCCGGGTGTAGGAGGCGCCGACCCGGTCGGGGTCCGGGTCGTAGAGCGCGTCCAGATCCCAGCCCCGATTGGTGGGAAATCCGCTGATCGCGTCCGTGCCGGTGGCGACCAGCCGCCACAGGTCCTCAGGCGAGGCGACGCCGCCGGGATAGCGGCAGGCCATGCCGATGATCACGATCGGCTCGGCGGTGTCGACCTCCGTCCGCGCGGTGGCCGGCGTGGCGAGCTCACCGCCGGCGACTCGGCCCAGCAGAAACTCGGCGAGCGCGGCCGGCGTGGGGTGGTCGAACACGGCGGTCGACGGCAGCCGCAGCCCGGTCGCCGCGGCGAGCCGGTTGCGCAGCTCCACGCCGGCCAGCGAGTCGAAACCCTGCGCGGAGA
>DASZLR010000119.1:0-9406 GCA_035552275.1 Pseudonocardiaceae bacterium
ACAGCGCTTGTCGAACGCCTGTTCGACCAAGCGAAGTGACCTCGATCACCAGACGATCGATCCCGCGAAGATCACGTGAACCCGCCCCGTCCGGCGGTCAGTGCCCGTCGTCGTCCGGGCCGCCGGCCGGCGGTGCGCCGGCGCCTGGGACGCCGGCAGCAGGTTGCGGCACGTCGGGAAACACGTTGTGCCGCGGCACGGGCATCGGCACGTTGGCGCCCTTGAAGCTCGCCCAGATCTCCTGGTTCACCTGCTCCTCGTTGATCAGATCTTCTTCGCTGTAGTTCTCGTTCTGAGCCGATTGGGCCAGCGCACCCGTGGTCGGGTTGACCGAGGTGAGGATCTGCTGGGACGGTTTGATCGCCGTGTACGTGGCCGGGTTCGGCTGGTTGGTGAACGAGTTGAACATCGGCGTGGCCTCGGCGTCGAACTGCGTCATCGGCCCGATCCCGGCGATCAGCTCCATGGTGCGCAGCATCGACACCGTCGAGTAGAACGTGGAATCGACCTTGCCGGCCTGCGTGTACGGGCTGATCACCTGGGCGATCGTCCGGTGCGCGTCCACGTGGTCCGGCCCGGCCTGGGCGTCGTCCTCCACCACGAAGATCGCCGTGGACGACCAGTACTTCGAGTGCGAGACGTCGTCGACCAGCCGGCCCACCGCGTAGTCGTTGTCGGCGACATACGCCTGCGGGGTCGGATAGCCGGCCTTGGTTGACTCGGTGTGGTCGTTGCCCAGCCGCAGGAACTGCACCGCCGGCAGACTGTTGCCTGCCACGTATTGGTTGAACTCCCGCTGCCACTCATCGATGCGGGTGTTGCAGGTCGTCAGCGGCTTGAAGGTGCCGGACGAGTCCGGGCACTGGAGATCCCAGCCGTAGTAGGTGGGATCGGTGTTGGCGACCAGCCTAGGATCGGCCGGCGCGGAGCCGGTGTTGAACTTGTTGTCCGTCTCGTAGAAGCCGTAGTTGCGGAACGCGACGTTCTTGTCCGCCAACCGGTCCCAGATATAGGAGTCCTGTGGGTCGCGGTTCATCGCCGCCGCGAAGTTGCCGCCCTCGTAGTCGTACGGGTGGTTGCGGCTCGAGTAGTTGCCCACCCAGGTCTGCTCCACGTACGGGTTGGAGTTCGCGCCGACCGACCAGTTCCAGCCCTGGGCGGATATGTCCGCGTCGGCGTAGAAGTTGTCCAGCGTGACGAAGTTCCGTTGCAGGGCACGCGAGTTGGGCGCGGAGTCGTCGCCGAACAGGTTCAGCGCCGGATCGCCGTTGCCCTTGCCCAGACTGCCGAACTCCTGGTCATAGGTGCGGTTCTCCTTGACCACGTAGATCACGTGCTTGATCGGGGACGACTCGCCTACCCGGGACGGCACCGGGTTGTTCGACACCGCGCTGCGCACCTTGTCCCGCTCGTCGAACCCGTCGTTGGCCACCACCTGCTGCGAGTAGCGCGCCAATTGGTCCGCGCCCGGCGTGGGCACGGACGACAGGCCGCCGATCATCATGGTGCCGACGTACTGCTTCTCCCACTGGAGTTCCGTGGTGGGGTTGCCGCGTTTCTGGTCGTCGGTGTACGGGTTGGGGCCGTTCGGGTTCGGCCCGGCGCCCAGTCCCTTGGCGTTCACCACGAACAGAGTGCGGCCATCCGACGACGTGTTGACCGAAGTCGGGTACCAGGCGGTGGGGATCATGCCGGCGACCCGACCGGCGCGCAGGTCGATGACATCCACGTCGTTGTTGCCCGAGTTGGCCGCGTACAGCGTGCGGCCGTCCGGGGACAGCGCCAGACCGTCCGGATTGGACCCGACCGGCGCCCCGCGATACGGGGCCAGGTCAATGGTGCCGACCGACGCGCCGACTCCGGCCGGGATCACGCTGACCGAGTCGCTTTCGCTGTTGGCCACGTACGCGGCGCCGCTGTGCGGGTCGATCAGCACCCGGTTCGGGTGGGTGCCGACGGTCACCGTGCGGGCGAGAGTGGGCGCGGCGCCTGCGATGTCCAGCGCGCTGACCGTGTTCGCGCCCTGGTTGCTGACGTACGCGGTGCGTCCGTCCGGCGCGATCGCCACCCCGTACGGGTTGTGGCCCACCGCGACCGTGCTCGCCGTGCCACTGGCCAGGTCGATCACCGAGGCCGCGTCGGCGAGTTGGTCGGCGACGACCAGCCGCCTGCCGTCCGGGGTGACCGCCAGTCCCGCCGGATACATGTTGACGGCCTGACCGGCCGGGTTGATCGCCGGCAGGCTGATCTGGGCACCCTCGGTGAGACGCTGGCCGCTGACCGAGTAGGTGTGGATGGTGTTGTGGCCACCGGCGCTCGCGTAGGCGCGCGTGCCGTCCGGGCTAAACGCGACGCCGCCGTAGACGCCGTCGGGCGTGGCGTAGTTGATGGTCTGCACGACCTGGTGGGTGGCCGGGTCGACGGCCTGGATGGACTCGACCGACGAGTCGCCCGCGTTGAGCACCAGCAGCAGCTTGCCGTCCGGGCTCAGTGCGGACGCCGTGGGCAGCGAGCCCAGCGCGGTCTGCGCGCCGGCCGGTGTGACCCGCCAGCCGACCGGGGTGATCGCGGTGCCGTCACCCTGCGGGCCGGCATGGACCTGGTTGGTCACCGCGTAGGCGGTGCCGGCGCCGACCAGGAGCACCGCGAGCGCGGCAATACCGATCTTCGGTGTCCTCTTCATAAGACTGAACGTAGGAACGGTTTATGGCCACGATCGACCGCCAAGGTGGCCAGCGCGCCAACAGTGAGTGACGCGCTGGCCCGCTGATCGGCTACTTCTCGCGCATCGCGCGGATGCTCTGCCGCAGAGAACCCGTCGTGGCCATCACCGCGGTCGGCTCGTAGCCACAGTGCGCCATGCAGTTGTTGCAGCGGGGGTCCTTGCCACGCCCGTAGTTCTCCCACTTGGTGGTTTCCAGCAGTTCCTTGTACGTCTTGGCGTAACCGTCGGCCATCAGATAGCACGGCCGCTGCCAGCCGAACAGCGAATACGACGGAATACCCCATGGCGTGCACTGGAAGTCGACCTTGCCTTCCAGGAAATCGAGGAACAGCGGCGAGTGGTTCAGCCGCCACTTCTTGCGCCGCCCGTCCGCGAACACCTTGCGGAACAGCTCACGTGTCTCCTCAACACCCAGGAAGTGATCCTGGTCGGGCGCCTTCTCGTAGGCGTACGCCGGAGAAAGCTCCATCTCATCGACCTTGAGGTCGTCGTTGAGGTAGTTGAGCACGTCGATGATGGTCTGCGGGGTGTCGGTGTTGAAGAACGTCGAGTTCGTGGTGACCCGGAACCCGCGCCGCTTCAGCTCCTTGATCGCCTCGATGGCCTCATCGAACACGCCCTCCTTGCTGACCGACTCGTCGTGCCGTTCCCTGAGGCCGTCGATGTGGATGGCCCACTGGAAATAGGGCGAGGGCTTGAAGGCGAACTTGTCGATCCGCTTCCGCACCAGCATCGCGTTGGTGCACAACGTGACGAACTTCTTGCGCTTCACCAGTTCGTTCACGATGACGTCGATTTCGGGGTGCATCAGCGGCTCGCCGCCCGACAGGGCGACCATCGGCGCGCCGGCTTCCATGACCGCGCCGACCGCCTGCTCGACCGGCATCCGCCGCTTCAGCACGTCGTGCGGATGCTGGATCTTCCCGCAGCCGTTGCACGCCAGGTTGCAGGCGAACAGCGTCTCCATCTCCACGACCAGCGGGTACTTGTCGTTGCCCTTGATCTTCTGCTTCATGATGTACGCGCCGACGCGCACGGCCTGCCGAATGGGCACTGCCATTAGGGTCGTACCTCCTTGGGAACCGTATGAACGCTCTCCGCCCACGTTGACCACTTTGATAGTGCCGGCCCAGCCCTGGCCAGCATCCGCAATGCGGTCCACCCACCGACGACGGTGGCCGGATGTGCCAGTGGCCGCTCCGGTGTGTCGACCACGACCCGGACCACCGCGAACGGCACCGCGCTGGCCGCCTCGGCCAACCAGGCCGATTCCATGTCCACCACGAGCGCTCCGGTCGCGGCCAGTTCCGCTCGCTCCCGGCCACGCACAACATGATCGGCCGACACGATGTGTCCGATATGGACTTTCAGACCGGCGGACCGCAACGCGGCGGCCAACATCTCCGGCTTCGTGGTGGCGACCGGGCTGGCTGCTCGGTCCGTCGACCGAACCTCGCTGGCCACCACCACATCGCCGGGCGTCAGGTCGCTGGTCAGGGCGCCGGCGACGCCGGCCACCGCCAACGCCGCCGGCCGGCGAGCCACCAGGCCGGGCACCGCCCGCGCCGACCGCACTCGACCCATGCCGGTACGGACCACGCTGATGTCGGCCGAACCAGCGGGCAGGCCGCGCCGGATCGCCCTGGCCTCCACCCACAACGGCGCCGCGACCAACAGATCAGGCACCTCAACCATGGGCCGCCTCCAGATACCGGCCCAGCGCCGACAGCGGGAACACGATCCGGTACAGGTGATAGTTGATGTAGAAATCGCCCGGGAAGCCGGTGCCGGTGAAGTACGGCTCGTCCCACGATCCGTCCGCCCGCTGGGTTTCCGCCAGCCATCGCACCCCCCGGCGCGTCGGCTCGCCGCGTTCCCCGGCCGCCAGCAGCGCGAGTAGCGCCCAGGCCGTCTGCGACGCGGTGGACGCGCCCCGGCCGATCCACTGTGGATCGTTATAGGAGCGCAGGTCCTCGCCCCAGCCGCCATCGGCGTTCTGGTGTTCGCGCAGCCACTCGACAGCTCGCTGGATCGCCGGATCCGCTGCGGACACCCCGGCCGCGACCAGTGCCGGCACCGCCGCTCCGGTGCCGTAGACGTAGTTCGCGCCCCATCGGCCGAACCACGAGCCGTCGGCTTCCTGGTTGCGCAGCAGCCAGTCCACTCCCCGCCGGGTGGCATCCACATCGGACAGTCCCTCGGCGGCCAGCATCTCCACCACGTGCGCGGTCACATCGGCCGACGGCGGATCGATCACCGCGCCGAAATCGCAGAACGGCAGCTTGAGGATCAGGTCCTGGGTGTTGTCGGCGTCGAAGGCGCCCCAGCCGCCGTCTTGGGACTGCATCCCGATCAGCCAGCGCACACCGCGATCCACCGCTCCGCGCAGCCTCGCCTGGTCGGGCAGCGCGGCCCGGCGCAAGGCGAGCACCACCTCGGCGGTGTCGTCGGTGTCGGGATACCAGTCGTTGGCGAACTCGAACGCCCAGCCGCCGGGCGGCAGACCCGGCCGGCGCACCGACCAGTCGCCGGCGGTGCCGATCTCCTCGCCGAGCATCCAGTCCGTGGCGCGGACGATCGCCGGATCGTCGGCCGGCACCCCGGCGTCGAGCAGGCCGGTGACCGCCAGGCAGGTGTCCCACACCGGCGACTGGCACGCTTCCAGCCAACGGATCGGCCCCTCGGGCGTGTCCTCCCGAACGGTGAACGAATCCAGCCCGTCGAACGCCTTGCGCAGCACCGGATGGTCCAGCGGATAGCCCATCAGGTTCAGCGCCAGGATCGAGTACACCCACGGTGGCTGGATGCCGCCCCACCCGCCGTCGGCCTCCTGCCGGGCGATGATCCACTCGGTGGCCTGCTTCAACGCCAACCGCCGCAACGGTTTCATCGGCAGCTTCTGGTACGCGTGCAGCGCCTTGTCGAGTTGGCCGAACGCCCCCGCGACGGACAGCAGCGGCGTCCGGTTCCGCTGCGGCTTGCGGGTGCGCAGTTCGCTGACCGTGAATCCGAGCGGGCGAACCGGCCGCAGCGCGCTGACGACGGTCATCGCCACCGCCGTCTGCCGCGCCCAGCAGGCCCAGTCGTAGACGTTCAGCGGAACCCAGGACGGCAGGAAGATCAACTCCGGTGGCATCACCGGCAGGTCGTCCCAGGACCACTCGCCGAACAGTGCCAGCCAGATCCGGGTGAACACCCTGGTCGCCTCGATGCCGCCCCGCGCCAGCACGAACCGCCGGGCGGCGCGCAGGTGCTCGGCGTCCGGCGAGTCGCCGGCCATCCGCAACGCGACATACGCCTCCACCGTGGTGGACAGGTCGGCCGGGCCCTCGTAGAAGTTCGCCCAGGTGCCGTCGTCCCGCTGTTGCGAACGAATCCACCGCGCGGACTCCTCGGTCTGTCCGGCCTCCCGGATGCCGAGGAACTGCCGCAGCATCAGGTCCTCGGCGTCCATGGTCACGTTGGTTTCCAGGTGGCCCTTCCACCAGCCGCCATCCTCCTGGAGCGACAGCAGGTAGTCGCGCGCCCGGTCGGTGGTGTGCCTCGCCACGGCGAGATCGGTCGCAGCGAGATCGGTCTCAGCCTGGTCGGCGCCGGCCTCCGGTTCGGGGTCGACCGGGCCGGTCATGGCGTCGGCTACCGCAGAGCTCATCGATCCCTCCTCGTCACGAACCACGCCGTGGCGCGTAGTGCCTCGGCCACCGACGGCGGCGCGGACAGTCGGCTCAGGCAGCGTTCGGCCGCCCGGATCCGCCGGTCCGCCTCGGTCTCCGCCCATTCGAGCCCGCCGCCCTGCTTCACCAGATCGGCCATTGTGGACAGTCGTTCCTCGTCATCGGAGGCGTCCGGATCGAAGTACATCTCGCGCAACCGTTCGCCGGCCGGCGTTCCCGAGTCCAGCGCGGCCACCACCGGCACGGACTTCTTGCGGGCCGCCAGGTCCGCGAGCCGGGGCTTGCCGGTGACCGCCGGGCTGCCCCAGATGCCGAGCAGGTCGTCGACCAGTTGAAAGGCCATCCCGAGATGCTCGCCGAACTCGGCGAGTGCGACCACAGTGGACTCCGGCGCGCCCACGGCGATCGCACCGACGGCGGTGGCGCAGCGCATCAGCGCGCCGGTCTTGCCGGCCACCATGTCCAGACACTCCGTCAGCGTGACGTCCTGCCGCCGCTCGAACTCGATGTCCGCCGTCTGGCCGGTGATCAGGTCCTGCACGGCGAGGTTGAGACAGCCGACGACCTCACTGGCGACGTTCTGCGCACTGCCCAGCCGGGCTGTTTCCACGGCCAGGGTGAGCATCGCGTCGCCGGCCAGGATCGCCGCCGGCACGCCGAACACCCGCCACGCGGTCGGACGATGTCGACGCTCGGCGTCGCCGTCCATCACGTCGTCGTGCAGCAGCGAGAAGTTGTGCACCAACTCGACCGCGACCGCCGCCGGCACGGCCGGCCCGGGAACAGCGCCGGCCGCCCGCGCGGCCAACAAGGTCAGCGCCGGGCGCAGTACTTTTCCACCGCCGCCAGCGGTGTCCTGACCGTGCTCGTCGGCCCAGCCGAGGTGATACCGGGACACGGCGCGCATCACCGGGGTCAGTTCGTCCACCGCGCCGCGCAGTGCCGGTTCGACCATCGCTCGGGCCTGGGACACTTCCGCCGGCAGCGTCGCGCCGCGGACCGGAGGGCTCAGCCGCTCGATCGGTTCGGTCGGTGGCGCCGGCACGCCCAGATCGGCGGTCATGAGGTCGCCCCGGCGGTTCCAGTCGCACTGCCAGCCCGACTACCGCCATCCCGACTACTGGCAGCCCGATTGTCGACAATCAGACCGTGCTGCTGGTCGACAACAGGATTGTCGACACGGTTGCTCGCTGCGCCGACGCCGTGGGCGAGATACGCCCCGACGATCCGC
Source organism: Pseudonocardiaceae bacterium (assembly GCA_035552275.1). Lineage (GTDB taxonomy): Bacteria > Actinomycetota > Actinomycetes > Mycobacteriales > Pseudonocardiaceae > DASVLX01. Next base: position 7,631 of record DASZLR010000119.1, read on the forward strand.
GCGGCTTCGTTTCCGCTTCGCACCGCACCCTCCATCGTGTCGGGCCAACCGGTCGCGGTCCACGCGCCGGCAAGAACACATCCGGGCAGCCGGGTCACCGCCGGCGGCCGCAACCGGCCGCTGCCCGGAGTCTGGCGAAACGTCGCCCGCCGCTCCCGGGTGACGAAAAAGGACAGCACCTCCGCCCGCGTCGCTTCGGGAAACAGCCGGGCCAACTCGGGCACGAACACTTCGCGCAGCCGGGCGGTCGGCTCGTCAATCCACGCCCCGGCCGCCGACAGCGACACCGCCAGGTACTGACCGCCGACCGGTGCGCCGCCGATCGCGGTGCGGTCGAACACCCACTGCACCGGCGAGTCGACCACAGCAGTGAACGGCGAACGAGTCACTGTCCGGTTGTAGACAACATGAACGTTGACAATCGGAGCCGAGCCCAAACCACCCAACCGCGCCGGTTCGGCCAGCGCGTCCGCCGGCAGGATGGTGGCCGCCGGCTCCGGGGTCGTCGCCACCACGACGGCATCCGCGGTCACCGTGTCAGTGTCGGTGGCGACCGACCACCCATCGGCGCTCCGGCGGATCTCCCGGACCGGGGTGCGCAACGACACGGTCGCGCCCCGCTTGCTCAGGAACGTCGCGGCCGCCTCGCCGTGCAGCTGACCCAGCGGCAACCGTGGCACGCCGATGTCGGCCGCGTCGGCGCGTTCCAACAGCGCGGTGCGGAACACCATGGCGCACAAGGCAAGCGAGGCGTGATCGGCGTCGGTGTTCAACGCGGCCACGGTGATCAGGTTCCACAGCGCCGCGATGGCCGCCGCACTCTGGCCGTGCGCGGCGAGCCAGTCCCCGAACGACCGCTCGTCCAGTGCCGGATCGGCCGGTTTCAGTGTTCGCAGCAGCCCGGCGGCGAACAGCACCTTCGCCCGGTCCACAGCGGACAGCAGCCGGTACCGGGACAGGGTGGCGGCCAGGTGCAGCGGCGCGGGCAGGCCGTTGCGGGACAGCTCGGCGCGCCGGCCATCGGCCGTGACGACCGGAATATGGAACCGAGGTTGCAGGTCGATCTGGTCGCCGACGCCGATCAGGTCGAGGAAGGCGCGGTACTCGGCGTAGCAGCGCAGCAACACGTGCTGTCCATTGTCGACAATCAGACCGTCGCGTTCGAAGGAGAACGTCGCGCCGCCCAATCGGGACCGGCTCTCCAACAGCGTGACTCGCCGGCCCTCGGCGGCCAGCCGGCAGGCGGCGGACAGCCCGGCCAGACCACCGCCGACCACGACAACATGGCCGCCGGCCGCCTGCTCGCTCGCCGCGGGTGCCGCCGCTGTCTGTCCACCGGCGGTCATACCGGCGCCCCCGCCAGCGACCGGCCGGCGACCACCGCTTTTTCCCATACCGGCAGGGAAACCCTGGTCCGGGTGACCAGCCAGGGCCGCGCCATGATCCGGTCGAGCAGCCGGTGATAGATCCCGGCCATGGCGGCGCAACACGCCCGGCTGCGCCCGTCCAGCATGGGCAGCAGCCGCAGCCCGTCCGCGTACCAGTCCTGCGCTCGGGCCGCCTCGAACTCGATCAGCGCGGTGAGCGCGTCCTCGTCGTCGGTGAGCCGGCCGTTCTCGTCCAGATCCAGCGTGCAGCCGAACCGGTCGAGGTCTTCCCGGGGAAGGTAGATCCGACCGTTGCGGCGGTCCTCCACGATGTCGCGCAGGATGTTGGTCAGCTGCAACGCGACGCCCAGCGCGTCGGCCACCGGCTCGGTCCCCGCCGAACCATTCC
>DASZLR010000120.1:0-5092 GCA_035552275.1 Pseudonocardiaceae bacterium
TGGATGTCGCGTTCGTCGGCTCCGGCCCGCTGTTCAACGCGTACTCCCAGTCCGACGGCGGTGTGAAGCTCGTCGCCGGGGCCAGTTCCGGCGGCGCCGAACTGGTGGTGCAGAAGGACATCAACGCACCGGCCGACCTCAGGGGAAAGGCGGTGTCGGACCCGCAGCCCGGCAACACCCAGGACGTCTCACTGAGGACGTGGTTGGCCAAGAACAACCTCACCGGCCAGGTCACCGTCGACAGCGTCGCGAACTCGACCACCTTGACCGAGTTCAAGAAGGGCGACATCCAGGGCGCCTGGGTACCCGAGCCGTACGCCTCGCAGTTGGTGCTCAACGACGGCGGCAAGGTGCTGGTGGACGAGAAGTCGCTGTGGCCGAACGGCGAGTTCCCCACCACGGTCGTGTTGGTGCGCAAGCAGTTCCTGGAGCAGCACCCGGCGACGGTGACCGCGCTGCTGAAGGGCGAGCAGGACGCGATCAACTACGCGGCCGGCGACAAGGCCGGCGCTGAGGCCGCCGTCAACGATCAGCTCAAGAAGCTCACCGGCGCCACGCTGAGCCAGCCGGTGATCGACCGCGCGTTCAGCGAGCTGACCCTCACCCTGGACCCGCTGGCCAGTGATTTCCCGACATTGGCCCAGGACCAGGTGACGGCCGGCATTTCCAGCAGCGCACCGAACATCAACGGGATCGCCGATCTCACTCTGGTCAACCAGATCCTGACCGCAGCGGGCAAACCCGCCGTCAGCGCCGGCGGTCTCGGCAGCTGACTCGTTCCCACCACAGGCAGATGAGCACGACGGACACGCAAGGAAAGGCATAACCGAGATGACCGCCACACTGGAGGCTTCCATTCCTCAGTCCGCCATTGGGCCGGCCGTGCGGCTCACCGGCGTGGGCAAATCGTTCGGTGCCGGTCCGCGCGCCGTCACCGCCCTCGCCGGGGTTGACCTGGAGGTGAGCCCCGGCGAGTTCGTCTGCCTGCTCGGCGCGTCCGGGTGCGGCAAGACGACACTGCTGAACCTGTTGGCCGACCTGGAGAAGCCGACCGCCGGCGAGATCGCAATGAACACCTCCCGGCCGGCGGTGATGTTCCAGGAGGCCGCGTTGATGCCGTGGCTGACCGCCGCCCGCAACGTGGAACTGGCGCTGCGCTTCGGTGGCACCCGCCGGGCGGACCGCCGGCAGCGCACCGCCGAACTGCTCGACCTGGTGCGGCTGTCCGGCGTCGGCGACAAGCGGCCGCACGAACTGTCCGGCGGCATGCGGCAGCGGGTGGCGCTGGCCCGCGCGCTGGCCGCGGCCACCGGCAGCGCCGGCCTGGCCGACGGCTCGCCCAACGGTTCCCGGCCGGCCCTGTTGCTGATGGACGAGCCGTTCTCCGCACTGGACGCAATCACCCGCGATGTGCTGCAGACCGAGCTCCTGCGGGTGTGGCGGGCCACCAACACAGCGGTGGTGTTCGTGACACACGACGTGCGCGAGGCCGTGCGGCTGGGCCAGCGGGTCGTGCTGCTGTCCTCGCGGCCGGGCCGGGTCGTGCGCGAATGGCAGGCCGACGGGCTCGCCGGGTCGGACGAGACCGCGGCCATCGACGAGATCAACGACCGTCTCCGAGAGGTGATCTCCCGCCATGCCGCAGCCTGATCCACTCCTCGACGGTGGGCAGCCGACGACGACCGTCTCCCGAAGCACCGGCGATGAAGCGGCCGTCGAGGCCGGCCTGGACGCCCTGGAAATCCCGCGATCCGCCCGCGATGGCCGGTCGGCGGGCGATCGGCTGCGCAAGATCGCCTGGGCGGTGCTGCCGCCGATCGGTGCGCTGGTGCTGCTGATCGTCATCTGGCAGGCGGTGTGGGCGTCGGCGATCGTGCCGGAGTTCAAGGTGCCGAAGCCGGCCGATGTCGGCGACGACCTGTGGAGCCTGATCAGCTCCGGCCAGGTGTGGTCAATCCTGTGGACCTCGCTGAGCCGGGCGGTTGTCGGCTTCCTGGTGGGCATCGTCATCGCCACCCCACTCGGGTTGGTCGTCGCCAAGGTCCGAGTGGTCCGATCCGCCATCGGGCCACTGCTGTCCGGGTTGCAGAGCCTGCCCTCGGTCGCCTGGGTGCCGGCCGCCGTTCTCTGGTTCGGCATCACGCCCGGCGCGATCTACCTCGTGGTGCTGCTCGGCTCGGTGCCCTCCATCGCCAACGGCCTGGTGTCCGGCATCGACCAGATTCCGCCGATCCTGCCCAGGGTGGGCACCACACTCGGCGCCGGCCGGCTCGCCAATGCCCGGCACATCCTGCTGCCAGCCGCGCTGCCGGGCTATCTGGCCGGACTCAAGCAGGGTTGGGCGTTCTCCTGGCGGTCGCTGATGGCCGCCGAGCTGATCGCGAACTCGCCGCAGCTGGGCCAGGGTCTCGGGCAGTTCCTGGAGAGCGCCAGCTCGTACAACGACATGGGGAAGGTGCTGACCGCGATCGTGCTGATCCTGGTCGTCGGCATCGGCATCGACCTGATCCTGTTCCGACCGCTGGAACGTGCGGTGTTGAACGCCCGCGGACTCGCGGGGGCCATATAGGTGGCCGAGACACCGACGCTGGTCGCGGTGGCGCACGGCAGCCGCGATCCCCGGTCAGCGCGGACCGTGGCCGAACTGGTTGACCTCGTTCGCTTCGTCCGGCCGGACCTGGACGTGCGGACGTCGTTCCTCGACCTGTCCACGCCTCGATTGACCAAGGTGCTGGCGGCGACCCACGCGGACGGCCAGCGGACCGCCGTCGTGGTGCCGCTGCTGCTCGGCCGCGCCTATCACGCCCGGGTGGACATTCCGGGCGTGATCGCCCGGTTCGCCCGCCACCGGCCCGGCCTGGACGTGCGCGCCGCCGATGTGCTTGGCCCCGACGCACGGCTGGAGGCCGTCGCGCTGGATCGGCTGCGCGCCGTCGGAGCCGATCCAGCCGACCGCCGGATCGGCGTGCTGCTGGCCGGAACCGGCGCATCCGGCCCGTCCGCCAACGCGGCGGTGCACACGCTGGCCCGGCGCTGGTCGCGACGGACGTCGTGGGCCGGCGTGGTCGCCGGGTTCGCGACGGCCGAACCGGATGTGCCAGCGGCAATCGCGCGCCTACGGATCCGAGGTGCCCGGCGGATAGCGGTGGGCATGTGGTTCCTCGCGCCCGGCCTGCTGCCCGACCGGGTCAGCCGACAGGTCCGTTCGCTGGCCCCGGATGGGCTGATCGCGGAACCGCTCGGCCCGGACGAGCGGCTCGCTGAGCTCGTGCTGGACCGCTATGCCGAGGCGGTGTCGGCGGCCCTTCCGGCGGCCAGCTGAGCTACCGTGCCCTGTGGAAAGGAGCGCGGATGGCTGAGGAACTGGCACGCCGCAGGACCGTCGGCGGGATCGCCACGATCACGCTGGACTCGCCGGGCAATCGCAACGCGCTGTCCGCGCGACTGCGCGGCGAGCTGTCCGGTCACCTCGCCGATGCCATCACCGATGACGCCGTGCGGGTGATCGTGCTGGACCACACCGGCCCGGTGTTCTGCGCCGGCATGGACCTCAAGGAAGCTCGCGGAACCGACACCGCGAACCAGGGTGTCAACGAGTTCCCGGCAATCCTGGAGCGCATCTGGTCCAGCCCGAAACCGGTGGTGGCGAAGGTGGCCGGCCCGGCCCGCGCCGGCGGCGTCGGCCTGATGGCCGCCTGCGACATCGTGGTCGCCGTGAACACGGCCACGTTCGCCTTCTCCGAGGTCCGCCTCGGGCTGGTGCCGGCGGTGATCTCGGTGACCGTGCTGCCCCGGCTGACGCCACACGCCGCGCACGAGCTGTTCCTGACCGGCGAGACTTTCGATGCCGTGCGGGCCGCCGAGATCGGCCTGGTCAACAGGGCAGTGCCGGCCGAGGAGCTGGACGTAGCCTTGGCCCGCTACACCGACGCCCTGGTGCTCGGTGCTCCCACTGCCCTCGCGACTACCAAGAACCTGCTGCGCGGACCGGCATCCAAGCCGTTGGCCGAGCGGTTCGCCGACATGCTGGCGCTGTCCGCCCGGTTCTTCGGCAGCGCGGAAGGTCAGGAGGGCATCGTCGCGTTCGCCCAGAAACGGCCACCCGCCTGGGTTCCCGGCCACGTGGACGCCGAGTAGGGCGGCGGAGTGTTCAGGCCGGCACCATGCCCGGTGCTGTGGCCGCCGCCGGTCAGGTCCCGGATCAGCCAGCCGACCAACACCAACACCACAAGTCCGACCAGGGCGATCCTGATCCGCCGCGAGTTCATCGCCGGAACCGCGACACGACGAGCCCGGCCGCTCGATCGACCGCCCACGCGACCGCCACGCAGACCGGCAGCAGCACCGCCATGACCAGGGCGAACTGGAACGGGAAGGCCAACTGGGTCAGCCACAGCTGCACGCCGTCCCACCAGTCGGCCAGCCAGGAGAACACGTCCCGACCTTACGCCGGGCGAAACGGCCGGCAACGGCGACATCGGTGATCGCGATCACGACCGGCCGACGACAGTGCGCCAATCGACCCGGCCGCTGTTACCTTCCGACACATGTTCGCGGTCTACGCCACCCAGCCGAATCCGGACGACCCATTGGCCTCGCTGGCGATCGGCGAGCGTCCCGATCCAGACGTCCCGCCGGGTTGGGTGCGGGTCGCGGTGCGGGCGGCGAGCGTGAACATGCACGACCTGTGGACGCTGCGCGGGGTGGGCATCAAGCCCGACCGGTTCCCGATGATCCTGGGCTGCGACGGCGCCGGGGTGCTCGACGACGGCACCGAGGTGGTGCTGCACTCGGTGATCATCGATCCGGAGTGGTCGGGCGACGAGACGCTGGACCCCAAGCGCACCCTGCTGACCGAGCGGTACCAGGGCACCTTCGCCGACTATGTGGTGGTGCCGGCCCGCAATGTGCTGCCCAAGCCGGCCGAGCTGTCCTTCGCCGAGGCAGCGTGCATGGGCACCGCCTGGCTGACCGCGTACCGGATGTTGTTCGTCCAATCCGGACTGCGGCCCGGCCAGACCATGCTGGTTCAGGGCGCTTCCGGCGGCGTCTCCACCGCGCTGATCGCGCTCGGCAAGGCCGCCGGGATGCG
>DASZLR010000121.1:0-10398 GCA_035552275.1 Pseudonocardiaceae bacterium
ACGAGATGGGGCACGCGGTGCAGCACCGCACCGGCCTCACCCCGGACGTCGAGGCCGCCGATCCCGCGCGGTATCCGACGATTCTGTTGGAATCGATGGCCGACTGTTATGCCGGCGCGTTCGTCCGCTGGGCGATCGACGGGCACGCGCCACACCTCAAACTGGACACCGCCGCCCGGGACGCGGCGCTGGACACGTTGGTCACCTTCCGCGACCCGATCGGCAGCACCGCGACCGCCGGCGACGCGCACGGCGACGCCTTCGACCGGGTGTCCGCGTTCGCCGACGGATACCAGCAAAGAGCCCGGTTGTGCGCCGGCATGACCGTCCACAATCGTCAGTTCACTGTGGACCAGTTGGCCAGTTCGCCAGGTGCCGGAACGGCCGACCAGACGCTGCCGGCAGCCATCGACGCCGCCGGCCCGGACGCCAGCCAGTACTTCGGCGGCCTGGTCGCCGACGCCGGCCGCCGCTGGCAGCCACCGGACGTGCGGCAGACCGGTGGCCCACCGCGCTGCCCGGACTCCGGCTCGACCGGTCAGGGGCCGGTCGCGTTCTGCCCGACCACCAATCAGGTCGACGTCGACACCCGAGGCCAGCTCACCGACATCCACCTCGACCTGGGCAGCCAGGCCACTGACACGCTGATCGCCAGCCGGTTCGCGCTGGCCGCGCTGCTCGCCGACGGCCGCTCGGCCATCGGCGCCGGCCGGTCGGTGCTGTGCCTGGTCGGCGCGTACACCGGACAGCGGTTGCCCGCCGCCGCGCTGTCCGTCAGTGATCTCGACGGCGTGGTCCAGGTGTTGCTGAACTACGACTACGCCTCCCGGGACGGCGTCGGGGCCGCGGTGAGCACCGGATTCGACCGAATGATGGCCTTCCGGACCGGTTTCACCGGCGGTCCGAGCGCGTGCTAGCCGACTAGGACACTCACCCGCCACAGTTGCACGGGGATGAGGCATGGCGGCTGCGAATAGAAGCACGCGGCGTCGCTCTGCGCCGAAATCGTGGCGGCGCCGGGCCGGACGGCGACGAACAACCCGACCGCCGGAAAGTTCGTGGGAAAACCGCCGAACGCGACCCGGCGAACTATCGCCGATCCGTCCGAAGTCGGCTGATGCCAGCCCATAGTGGAGTTTCCGGACAATTCGACTAGCACCCGTTGGCCCACATTCAGATGGACGGTGGTCTCATCGTTCTGGAGCCCGAGCACGACCAGCGAACCCGGTCCGCCGGTGGCTGAATCCACCGGGCCAGCGGCAGCCCCGGCGGGCCCCGCGAACAAGATCGCAAAACCGGCCAGAAAGACCGCCGCCGTGATCACTCTTGACAATCTCTTCATGCGCCAATAATGAGCGGAGCCAACCCGTGCACACACCGCTGAACGGCCCAAAACGAATACACCTCAATGGCCACATATCCTGTTCTTTCGCGCGAATTACTGAGACGACATCTGTTGAACCCTGATAAACACGGGCGGCTGCGGCGGTGTACCCGAACCGGCACCGCACCGATGTCCTGCCCGGCCAACCATCGCGACCACCGCCGGTACCCGGACCTGTCAACCAGACCTCGGGGCGACCATTAGGGTGCACACATGGTGCGACGGCGAACCAGCGGCAGACCATGGTGGCTGATCGCCGCCCCGGTCGTGGCCGGACTGCTGGTGGGCGCGCTGTGCGCCGGCTGCGCCGGTCCGGAGATCAACGGCACCGCCCAACCCAGCGGCGCGAACGATCCGAACAGCGTGGGCGGCCTGCCGGTCACCAACGGCCCCAGCGGCCTCAAGCCCGGTGCACCGGCAGCGAAACTCACCGTGCAGGGCACCGATCACGGCCAGATCGACCAACTCGCCGAGGACGCCCTCTCCGACATCTTCGACTACTGGTCGCAGGCGATGCCGCAGAACTTCGGCACCGCGTTCACCAAGCCCTCGAAACTGATCTCCTACGACTCGACCAAGGACAGTTTCACCGACTGCGGCCAGAACATCAACGCGGTGGAGAACGCCTTCTACTGCGCCGGTCAGAACAGCGTGTCCTGGGATCGGGGCGCGCTGCTACCGCAGTTGGTCCAGCAGTTCGGGCCGATGGCGGTAGTGCTGGTGTTCGCCCATGAAATGGGCCATTTCGTGCAGTTCCACATCGGCGCGGTCACCCAGTCGACCGACACGATCATCAAGGAGCAGCAGGCGGACTGCTACGCGGGCGCGTTCATGCGGTGGACCGCCGAGGGCAACGCGCCGCACTTCCAACTGTCCACAGGGGATGGTCTGGACCGGGTGATGGGCACCATGGTGCTGTTCCGCGACCCGATGGGCTCGGCCGACACCGGCTCGCAGGCGCACGGCACGTCGTTCGACCGGATCACCGCGTTCCAGTACGGGTTCGAGGACGGACCGCAACGCTGCGACAAGATCAACGCGCAGGAGATCCACCAACGGATCACCGAACTCGGCTTCACCAACGAGAACGAGGCGCAGAACAACGACAACCTGCCGGTCAACGACCAGACCCTGACCTATCTGCAGACCAGCCTCAACGACAGCTTCACCGCGACCGGCTCGTTCACGCCACCGGCGATCACCAGCGACGGCGGCGCGTCCTGCGGCGACGGGTCCAAGAGCACCCCGCCGGCCAGCTTCTGCGTCACCGGCAACACGATCAGCGTCGATCAGAACGCGCTGCAACAGATCGCCACGCCACCGCAGAACGGCGACCTGAGCGCCGGCGCCGGGAGCGGCGGCAGCACTGGCGGCATCGGCGACTTCGCCGCGTTCGCCGAGATCGCCTCCCGATATGTGCTGGCCGTGCAGCGACACGACAAGCTGTCGATCACCAGCGGCAACGCCGCGCCGCGCACCGCCTGTCTCACCGGAGCCTGGGCCGGCATCGCCCGGCACGGCACCGGCGACCCGAACAACAAGCTGCGACTGGGTTCCGACGATCTGGACAAGGCGGTCGCGGAGATGCTGTCCAGCGACAGCCTGATCGCCGCCGACGCGAACGGCACGGTGGTGCCGGCCGGGTTCGTGCGGATCGAGGCGTTCCGGGTCGGTTTCCTGCAGGGCGCCAAGACCTGCACGAACCAGTACCCCTGACCGGCTCGCGCGTGCCGACCGACGGTCAGAACAGCGCGCTGGCCAGATCCCGGCGGGCCTTGCTGACCCGCGGGTCGTCCGGCGGGAACAGCTCGAACAACTCGACCAGATGCTGGCGAGCACGTTCCCGATCGTCGCCGATCACGCGCCGGACGGCCGAGATCAGCCGACCGAAGGCGGCGTCGATCCGCTGGTCGGCGAGTTCGGCGTCGGCGGCGGCGAACTGGGCGTCCACGTCGTCCGGATCGGCGTCCGCACGGGCCACCGCGTCGGGGTCGACGGTGGCGATCCGAGCCAGGAACCGAACCTGGGCGAGCGCGACCTTGGCGTCCTCGTTGGCCGGCTGCTCGGCGAGCACCCGCTGGTAGGCGGCCTCGGCGGCGGCGTAGTCGCCCCGGTCGATGGCTTCCTCGGCCTCGGTGAACCGGGGATCGGCGGGTTCTTCGGCGGGCAACTCGCTGTCAGAGTCCTGCTGGCCACCCTGTTCGGCCGCGCGGATGCCGGGCAGCTTGTCGCGCAGCGCGTCCAGCAGCGAGGTGATCCATTCCCGGACCTGCGGCTCGGGCAACGCGCCGGCGAAGGCGTCGACCGGCTGACCGCCGGCGATGGCGACGACCGTCGGGATGGACTGGACGCCGAAGAGCTGGGCGATGCGGGGGTTGGCGTCGACGTCGACCTTGGCCAGCACCCAGGCGCCGCCGGCCGCGTTGGCCAGCCGTTCCAGCACCGGGGAGAGCTGTTTGCAGGGTTCGCACCAGGTCGCCCACAGGTCAACGACCACCGGGATCTGGGCGGATCGGTCGATCACCTCAGCCTGGAAGGTCGCCTCGGTGACCTCGATTACCTGCGCGCCGGCGGATCCGGCCTCGGCCGCCGTTCCGTTCGCGGCCGCCGGGCGTTGCTGCGCGTCGCGCGCCGCGTCCGCCCGCGCCTTGACCGCGGACAGGTCGACCGCGCCGGACAGTGCGGCGGACATGGCTGCTGCGTTCTGCCGTGGATTTGGCCTTGTCACACATCCATCCTGGCACGCCCACCAGACTGCCCGCCGTCGCGCCCACAGCTACGGTGTGCTTCGAGCACTACACCGAGTGGGAGATCACTGTGACGTGAACCATCTCGCCCGACGAACTGCGGAACGACAGCGGCGTGATTCTGCGCGCGGTACAGGCCGGCGAGACTTTCGAGATCAGCGATCATGGCGAGATCGTGGCCCTCCTGAGCCCGCCGACCCGCCGCCCATACGAGTCGCTGCTCGTGCGCAAGGCAAGGCGCAAGGGAGGCTTCTCGGCTCTGCCGCTGGTTCAGCGCGGCGAATCGACGCAGGCGATACTCGATGATCTTCGAGGCGATCGTTGATCGCCGACCGCGAGTCAGAGCCGTTCCAGTGACTGCATCGTCTCCCTCGTCAAGGCGGCCTCGATTCGTGCCAGCCGCTCGTTGATCTGGGTCAACTCTTCATTCTCCGCTATGCATCATGTGCAAAAGCATTGCACTGTCCCAGGCGACCGCCGACGGACCGGTCAGACCTGATCGGCGGCGAGTTCCTTGGCGACGTCGAGGGCCATCGGATTGATTCGCATCGCCTCGTTGGACTCGGCCAAGGTCCGCGCGATCGGCGTCAGCAGTTCGATCAACCGATCAGTCCGATCCTCGCCGAGCGCCAGCCATGGCGCGGCGGCGGCCGAATCAGTCCGGTCTTCCACCCACCGTCGCAACTCGGCGCCCGCCTCGGTCAGCGCACCCGCCTCGCCCAACAGGCCTCGCTCGATCAACCGACGCCGCGCCGACTCCCATTCCGCCGCCGACCAGTGCCGGGCCTGCTGGATGTAGTCGGCCCGCAGCCCGCGATCGGCGGCGAAGATCACCAGCGCCGCACACGGATCCAGCGCCGCGGTGATCAACGCGGCGATGTGCCCGTCGCCGCGCGACTCCCGGAACAGCGTGGTGGCCTGCCACAACGCCAGATGCGGCGGCTCGGGCCAGTCCAGTTCCGCGTTCGCCGCCGCCAGCGCCCGGCCGGCGGTCGGCGCGTGCCCGGCCGCCTCGACGGCCAGTTTCGCCGCCTCGGCCACCTCCGGACCGTCCACCACCGCGTCACCGAGCATCCGGCGCAACGCCCCGTCCACACCCGTCAGCCTGGCCGCCAGGAACGCCGACGGCGCGGCGATCCGCCAGGCATCCGGCACCGCGCGGGACACCAACCGAGGGTGGAAGTTGTAGAACGCCGAGGTCACCCGCTCCGCCGAGACCGCGCCCAGCGGCGCCGCCCGCGTCGCGAAGTAACCCATCCAGCCGCCCTTGGCGCCCACCGCGTCCACCGCGGCCCGGGACTCGGGCGTGAAGTACGTGACATCGTGGTACGGCTCGAACCGAACCCACATCCGACGAGCAACTCTGCTGGCGTCCACCGTTGGATTTTAGAACCGAGCGGGCTCGGAATAGGTACCCCATTCGGTGCGTAGCGCGTCACAGATCTCGCCGAGGGTTGCCTCGGTGTGCGCGGCGGCCAGCATCGGCTCGATCAGGTTGCCCTCCCCGCGCGCCGTCTCGACCAGCGCGGCGAGCGCCTTGCCGACCGTGTCGTTGTCCCGAGCCGCCCGCCGATCGGCCAACGCCCTGTTCTGATCGCGCTCGACTTCGTGGCTGACCCGCAGGATCTCCAGCTCCGCCGAAACGCTCTCGGTCAGCGTGTTGACGCCGACCATCTTCTTGTCACCCTTCTCCAACGCCTGCTGATACGCGAACGCGGCGTCGGCGATCTCGCCGATGAACCAGCCGTCCTCGATGCCGCGCAGCACCCCCGAGGTCATCTCGCCGATCGGGTGCTCGCCGTTCGGCGCCGCGAGCCGCGCCATGTCCTTGACCCGCTGGAAAATCCGCTCCGCCTCGGCCTCGATCCGATCGGTCAGCGCCTCCACGAACCACGACCCGCCCAGCGGATCGGCCACATTCGCCACCCCGGTCTCCGCCATGATGACCTGTTGGGTACGCATCGCGGTCTGCGCGGCGCTGGCGCTGGGCAGCGCGAGCACCTCGTCCAATGCGTTGGTGTGCAACGAGTTCGTGCCGCCGAGCACGGCAGCCAGCGCCTCCACGGCGGTGCGCACGATGTTGTTCTCCGGCTGTTGCGCGGTCAGCGACACCCCGGCGGTCTGGGTGTGGAAGCGCAACCACTGCGCCTTCGCGCTCGTCGCCCCATACCGATCGCGCATCCACCGCGCCCAGATCCGCCGGGCCGCGCGGAACTTCGCGATCTCCTCGAAGAAATCGACGTGCGCGTCGAAGAAGAAACTCAGTTGCGCGGCCACCTGGTCGATCGACAGCCCACGGGACAATCCCAGTTCCACATAGGCGAATCCGTCCGCCAGCGTGAACGCCAGCTCCTGCGCGGCCGTCGAGCCTGCCTCGCGGATGTGGTAGCCGGACACCGAAAGTGGTTTGTACGCCGGGATTTCCGCGGCGCAGTAGGCCATCAGATCACCGATCAGCCGCAGGTGCGGCTGCGGCGCGAACAACCATTCCTTCTGCGCGATGTACTCCTTGAAGATGTCGGTTTGCAGGGTGCCGTCGAGTTTGCCCAGATCCGCGCCCTGCCGCTGCGCCGCGACCAGGTACATGCAGAACACCGGGACCGCCGGGCCGGAAATCGTCATCGAGGTGGTGACCTGATCCAGCGGGATGTCCGCGAACAGCGCCTCCATATCGGCCGCCGAGTCGATCGCCACGCCGCAGTGGCCGACTTCGCCGAGGCTGCGCGGATCGTCGGAGTCGCGCCCCATCAGCGTCGGCATGTCGAACGCGACGGACAGCCCGCCGCCCCCGCCGGCGAGGATCATCTTGTACCGCTCGTTGGTCTGCACGGCGTTGCCGAAGCCGGCGAACTGCCGGACGGTCCACGGCTTGCCCCGGTAACCGGTGCTGTGCAGACCGCGGGTGAACGGGAACTCGCCGGGCCAGCCGATCCGGTCGAAATCGGCCACCGAGTCGCCCGGCGCGGGCCCATAGACCGGCTCGGTGTCCGTACCCGACAACGTGCTGTAGTCGGCGTCCCGGACCCGCACCTTGGCCACCGCCTCGGCGTACCGCTGCCGCCAGCGGTCCCGCCCGGCCGCGATATCGGCCTGGATCTCGGCATCAATCTGACCGCCACCTGCGGACATCTCACGCCTCCCGCTGCACGTCACGCTCAACCATCTGACTACCAATAGTAGGACGTCCTACTTTTACTTCGCCACTGTGGTCAATCCCACCAGCCGACTCCCGGCACACCCATATCCGCTGGTAGCTTCGACGCCCATGACCAGCCGACCGCTGCCGTTCGACCCCATCGACCGAGCGGCGCAGTTGTGGGAGGAGCGGATCGGCCCGTCGAGCGCGATGGCCGCGGTGACCAATGTGATGCGGGCGCAACAGATCCTGCAGTCCGCCGCCGACGGCGCGTTGCGACCGCACGGCCTGACGTTCGCCCGCTACGAAGCCCTGGTGCTGCTCTACTTCGCCCGCCAGAGCAGCCTGCCGATGCGGGTGATGGGCCAGCGGCTGCAACTGCACCCGACCAGCGTCACCAACATCGTGGACCGGCTGGAGGCCGACGGGCTGGTCAAGCGCACGCCGCACCCGACCGACCGGCGAACCACCCTGGTCGAGATCACCGACAGCGGGCGCGACCGGCGGGCCTCGGCGACCGATGCGCTGATGGCCGTCCAGTTCGGCCTGCGCGGGCTCACCGACCGGCAGACCGCGCAACTGACGGAACTTCTGACGAAGGTGCGCCGCGCCGCCGGAGACTTTGTCGACGGGCCCACTGAAACGCTATGATCATCCGCTCTTGACATCCGCGAACGCCGGGTGTGAGATACGCCGACTATGACAACGTTGTCTAAGCTGCCCGAACGTCCCCGGCGCGCCACCATGAACGACGTGGCGCGGGTGGCGGGCGTCAGCCTGAAGACCGTGTCCAGGGTGGTGAACGGTGAGGCAGGGGTGCATCCCAGCACCGCGCACCGAGTGCTGGCCGCCATCGACCACCTCGGTTTCCGCCGCAATCTGGGAGCGCGCAACTTACGTCGCGGATCCACCACCGGCACCATCGGTCTGGTCGTGGAGGACATCTCCAATCCGTTCTATTCCGCGCTCAACCGCGCCGTCGAGCAGGTCGCCCGCGACTCCGGCCGGTACGTGCTCACCGCGTCCTCCGGCCAGGACCCGGACGCCGAACGCGAACTGGTGCTGGAGTTCTGCTCGCGCCGGGTGGACGGGCTGATCGTGGTGCCGGCCGGCGCCGCACACGGCTACCTGCTGCCCGAGGTCCGGGCCGGCACGCCGGTAGTGTTCGTGGACCGCCCGCCCGGCGACATCGCCGCCGACCTGGTGCTGGTCGACAACGCCGGCGGCATGCGCCAAGCCGTGCGGCACCTCGCCGACTACGGCCATCGCCGAATCGCCTTCCTTGGCGACGCGCCGACGATCTTCACCGCCGTCCAGCGGCTGCACGGTTTCCGGGACGGCTGTGTGGCGGCCGGCATCGGCTACGACGAGGAGCTCGTGGTGCTCGGCCCGGCCGACGCCGGGCGCGTCGACACCGCGCTGCGCCGGCTGCTGTCCGGTCCGAGCCCCGTCACCGCGGTGATCACCGGCAACAACCTGATCACCGTGCACGCGCTACGAGCACTCAACGCGCTGGCGGCCGGGAGCCGGCGGCCGGCGCTGATCGGGTTCGACGACATCGACCTGGCGGACCTGCTCACCCCGCCGGTCAGCGTGATCGCCCAGGACGCCGCCGCGCTCGGCCGCACCGCCGCCGAGCTGCTGCTGGCCCGATTGGGCGGCGACGACTCTCCCCCGCATCGGGTGACCCTGCCGGTGCGGCTGGTGGCCCGAGGCTCAGCGGAGGTGCGCCCATAATGTCAGCGACGTCAGCGACCAGTCCGGTGTTGTTGCCGGCCAACCAACCCCGCCAGTTCTACCGGGGCGGCAGCGCGATCGCGGCGCTGCGCGCTGAGCCCCCGACTGACGATTTCACCCCCGAGGACTGGGTGGCCTCCACGACCACCCGGTTCGGCCAGGATGTCGACGGCCTGTCCAGGCTCCCGGACGGCCGGCTGCTGCGCGACGCGGTGATCGCCGAACCCGACTCCTGGCTGGGCGCCGAGCATGTCGCCACGTTCGGCCCGGACACCGCGCTGCTGGTCAAGCTGCTCGACGCCGGCCAGCGGCTGCCGGTGCACTGCCACCCGTCCGACGACTTCGCCCGCCGGCATTTCGGTTGCCGCTTCGGCAAAACCGAAGCCTGGGTGGTGATCGGAGCCGAGCCGACCGATGACGCGCCGCCAACCGTCCACATTGGCTTCAACGAGCCGGTGCCGGCCGACGAGCTGAGCCGATGGGTCGCCGACCAGGACCGGCCGGCGCTGCTGGCGGCCCTGAACCACACGTCGGTCGCGCCCGGCGACACGGTGTTCATCCCGGCCGGCCTGCCGCACGCCATCGGCGCCGGGGTGTTCGTGGTGGAGCTGCAACAGCCCACCGACCTCTCGGTAACCCTGGAATGGCAGGGCTTCCTGGCCGATGAGCGGGCCGGTCATCTCGGCGTCGGCTTCGACACCGCGCTGTGCTGCGTCGACCGCGCCGACTGGGCCGCCGACGACCGGTGGCGCACGCTGGTCCGGCACACCGGCGACGACGCAGCGACGACCAGTCCGACTGATCCGACTGATCCGATTGTGGAGCTGTTCGGCGCGCAGGCCGATCCGTTCTTCACGGCGCAGCGGCTGCACGTCGACGGCGCGATCGAGTTGGAGCCGTCGTTCGCGGTGCTGATCGTGCTCGCCGGAGCCGGCCGGCTGCACACCGAGCGGGGCGATTCGACGCGACTGCGCGGCGGCGACACCCTGGTCGTGCCGCACGCGGCCGGGCCGTCCGTGCTGACCGGCGAGCTGACCGCGATCCGCTGCCGACCGCCGCGAACCGCCGCCCACCCTGGATAGCCTCGGTTATCCTGGTGGCCGGAGGTCGGCGACGATGACGAGTCAGCAGGACGTGCGCGGCGAGCTGTCCGCCCGCGCCCGCACGCTGACCCACCGGCACCCCGACGAGGTCACGTTGCAGGAGGCGCTGGACGCGGTGGCCGATCCGGTGCGGCGGCTCATCCTGCGCGAACTCGCCGCCACCCCGGACTGGACCCGCGCCTGCGGGACGTTCGACCTGCCGGTGAAGAAGGCCACCAGCAGCCACCATTTCGCCGTGCTGCGCGCCGCCGGCCTGCTGGAACAACGCGACGAGGGCGCCCGACGGCTCAA
>DASZLR010000122.1:0-17333 GCA_035552275.1 Pseudonocardiaceae bacterium
GCAGGTGGATATGTTCATAGGGTTACGGCGGTTATGGCGGGAGGGAAACGCCCGGTCCCATTCCGAACCCGGAAGCTAAGCCTCCCAGCGCCGATGGTACTGCACCCGGTGGGGTGTGGGAGAGTAGGACACCGCCGAACATCTTTTAGAGGGCAACGAGCCCCGGTTGAGACAAATAATTTGTCTCCCGGGGCTCGTTGTCGCATTCTTACCGGTGTGCGAGTCGTGAGCCATCGGGATGTCGGGACGTTCTGGGAGATCACCAGGCCGATTCTGTCGGCCGATCCGGTCCGGCACACCAGCATGCTGTCCGTGGGCGGCCAGCTCGCTCGGGGAGCGCGGTACACGGATGCCGAGCCGATCCTGCTGACCGTGCACGGCGACAGCCGGGACAGCGATGGCCGAGACGGCGACGACAACGAGACCGAGTTGCGCGGCGCCGCGATCTGCACGCCGCCGTTTCCGCTCAACGTCAGTGCCCTGCCGTCCGACGCGGCGCCGGACGTGGTCCGCCACCTGGTCGCCGACGACGTCCGGCGCCGAGATGTCAGCGCCATCCGTGGACCGAACCCCGAGGTCGACGCCTTCACCGCTGCCTGGGTCGCCGAGACCGGGGACGAGCCACAAGTGACCATGAACGACCGGCTGTACCGGCTGGGTGAGCTACTGCCGCCGGCCGGTGTGCCGGGGGAGTTCCGACTGTTGCCCGACCTAGCCGACGAGATTTTCCCGCTCATCGCCGGATGGCGGGCCGATTTCGAGTGGGAGGCGATGGACCGGGTCGTCACACCGGACGGCGCGGCGAAGCAGATCCTGGGGACCATCGCGTCCGGTGGTTGGTTCGGGTTGTGGATCGCCGACGGCCGGCCGGTGGCGATGGCCGCGGCCACCGGACCGGTCGAGGCGATGTCCCGGATCGGTTCGGTCTACACGCCGCCGGTCGAGCGCGGCCACGGCTACGGCGCGGCGGTGACCTCGGCCGTGTGCCGGTGGGTGTTGGATCACGGCGCGCGCGACGTCGTGTTGCATGCCGATCTGGCCAACCCGGTGTCGAACGCGATCTACCAGCGGATCGGGTTCCAGGCCGTGCACGACGGCCGGATCGTGGCCTTCGGTCCGCACAACTGAGCGCAACTGATTACGTATTTGTTGCCTGGTGCGACTAACGTTGCGGTGCGATGTCCGATCCGTTTCGTTCCACCCCGTCACCGGGTCGCTTCGGGCTGACCGATCCCCGAGCCGAGGCCGAGCTTCGTGCTGCCGGTTTGTGGGACACGGTCGGCCCGGTCGCCGGCTCCGAGCCGGTGCTGCACGCGCTGTCCCGCAGCCCGGAACCCGACATCGCGCTGCTGACCCTGAACCGGCTGCGCGAGTCGGCCGAGGACTGGCCCGACCTGGCGATCGCGCTGCGCGCCGACCGGGGTCTGCGCGGCCGGCTATTCGCGGTGCTCGGCACGTCCACCGCGCTGGCCGACTACCTGGTGGCCAATCCGGCGCAATGGCATCGCCTGGAGTCCTCGGCGCACCGCTGGCCGGTGCCCGGCGCGGAGGTCACCGCGTCGCTGCTCGCGGCCGTCGCCGGCGAGGACTCGGTGCCGGACCGGGTGGCTGAGCTGCGCCGGGTCTACCGCGCCCACATCCTGAGTATCGCCGCCCACGATCTCGGCCACGTGATCGAACCCGAGTTGCCGCAGCCGCCGTACGAGCAGATCACCGCCGCGCTCACCGAACTGGCCGACGCCGCGTTGCGCGCCTCGCTGGTGGTGGCCAAGGAAGTCGAGCAGCCCGAAGGCTGTCGGCTGGCCGTGATCGCGATGGGCAAATGCGGCGCCGGCGAGCTCAACTACGTCAGCGATGTGGATGTGGTGTTCGTCGGTGACGGTGATCTGACCGCCGCGAGCCGGTGGGCCAGCCGGATGATGCGGGTCGCCCGGCGGGCGGCGTTCGAGGTGGATGCCGCGCTGCGCCCGGAGGGCAAGACCGGCCCGTTGGTGCGCTCACTGGACGGGTACGTCGGCTACTACCAGCGGTGGGCGCGGACCTGGGAGTTCCAGGCGCTGCTCAAAGCCAGGCCGGTGGCCGGCGACGCGCGACTCGGCCAGGACTACCTGGACGTCGTGCGGCCGATGGTGTGGGCGGCGGCCGACCGCGCGGACTTCGTGTCCGATGTCCGGTCGATGCGCCGTCGGGTCGAGGAGCACGTGCCGGCCGAACTGCTGGACCGCGAGTTGAAACTCGGCCGCGGCGGCCTGCGGGACGTCGAGTTCGCGGTGCAGCTGCTGCAGCTCGTGCACGGCCGCAGCGACGATGAACTCCGGCTTTCGTCCACTGTGGACGCCCTGGCCGCGCTCGGCGCCGGCGGGTACGTCGGCCGGGTCGACGCCGCGGAACTGGGCGAGTCGTACCGGTTCCTACGCGGCCTGGAACACCGCTTGCAACTGCGGAAACTGCGTCGCACGCACACCTTTCCCGAGGAGCGCGACGAGTCCGGTCTGCGCTGGCTGGCGCGGGCCGCGGGCGTCCCGCCGGATCGTGGCCGGCCGGCCGGCGAGGTGCTGCTGGCGCGGTTTCGCCGGCACGCCAACCGGGTCCGCCGGCTGCACGAGAAGCTGTTCTACCGGCCGCTGCTGGAATCGGTGGCCAGGGTGCCCACCAACGCGCTGCGGCTGACCACGAAGCAGGCGGTCGCCCGGCTGTCCGCGCTTGGCTTCGCCGCTCCGGACGGCGCGCTGCGGCACATCCAGGCGCTGACCGACGGGGTGTCCCGGCGCGCGGCCATCCAGACCGCGCTGCTGCCGGTGCTGCTGGACATGCTGGCCAACACGCCGGACCCGGACGGCGGCCTGCTCGCGTATCGGCGACTGTCCGAGGCGCTCGCCGACACCCCGTGGTACCTGCGGCTGTTGCGCGACGAGGGCGCCGTCGCGCAGCGGCTGACGACCCTGCTGGGCACCTCGAAACTGGTGCCGGACCTGCTGATCCGTGCGCCCGAGGTGCTGCAGTTGTTCGCGCACACCGATGAGCTGGCCGGCCGGCATCCGTCGGAGGTCGCGAAATCGCTGGCCGCCGCCGTGGACCGGCACACCGATGTGGACGTCGCGGTGGCCGCGGCCAGGTCGCTGCGCCGGCACGAGTTGTTGCGGGTGGCCAGCGCCGACATTCTCGGCCTGCTGGACGTGCCGGCGGTGTGCGAGGCGCTGACCAGCGTGTGGATCGCCGTGGTGCGGGCCGCGCTGGCGACGGTGCTGCGGGCCAAGTTCGTCGCGGAGGGCGAGCCGCCGGCGCGGATCGCGGTGATCGGCATGGGCCGGTTGGGCGGTCGGGAACTGGGCTATGGCTCGGACGCGGACGTGCTGTTCGTCTGCGAGCCCACCGATCCCGACGAGGAGTCGGCGGCGGTGCGCTGGACCAACTCGGTGGCCGAGACGCTGCGCCGGGCGCTGGGCTCGCCCAGCCAGGACCCGCCGCTGCACATTGACGCCGACCTGCGGCCGGAGGGCCGACAGGGGCCGCTGAGCCGCACTCTTGAGTCGTATCGCGCCTACTACGCGCATTGGGGCGAGGTGTGGGAGGCGCAGGCGCTGCTGCGGGCCCGGCCGATCGCCGGCGACCGCGAGTTGGGCGAGCGGTTCATGACATTGGTGGATCCGGTGCGCTATCCCGCCGGCGGGCTGAGCCAGGAGGCGATTCGCGAGGTCCGGCGGGTCAAGGCGCGGGTGGAGAACGAGCGGCTGCCGCGCGGCGCCGACCCCAGCACGCACACCAAGCTCGGCCGGGGCGGACTGTCCGACGTCGAGTGGACCCTGCAGCTGCTGCAGCTCTGCCACGGTGCCGACGCGCCGGAACTGCGCACCCAGTCCACTGTGGATGGTCTGCGGGCGGCGGTGGACGCCGAAGTGCTGTCGCAGGAGGACGCCGAGGCCCTGATCACCGCGTGGCTGCTGGTGACCAGGGCGCGCAACGCGACCATGTTGGTGCGCGGCAAGGCGTCCGACCAACTGCCGACCCAGCAGCGGGAACTGGCAGCGGTGGCCGGCGTGGTCGAGCCGGACGTCGGCCCGGGCGAGTTCGTGGACCACTACCTGCGGACCACGCGCCGCGCCCGGGCCGTTGTCGAGCGGGTCTTCTACGGCTACTGATCTTTTATTCTGACCGGCTGAAAGCGGCGATGGCGATGCCCAGCATGGTCGCACCGAGCGCCGCCACGACACCGAGTTCCAGCAGCACCGGCACGTGCCAGCTGCCCCAGGTGACACCGGGGTCGAGGGCGCTGCGGGCGGCCGCGCTGACGTTCAGGTGCGCGAACACCACATGCCGGATCGGGTCGACCGCATAGGTGAGTGGGTCGATCCGGTTGAGCACGGCCAGCCAGGTGGGCAGGCCGGTCAGCGGGAAGATCGCGCCGGAGATGAAGAACAACGGCATGACCAGCATCTGGGTGACCGCCATGAAGCTCTGGATCTGGGTGATCCGCACCGCGATCATCAGTCCGAACGCGGTCAGTGTGAACGCCAGCAACAGTTGCATGCCGAACACGGCCAGCAGCATCGGCGGCGAGTAGGGCACGCCGACCAGTCCGGCGACGGCCAGCAGCAGGATGCCCTGCAACGTCGAGGTCGTCGCGCCGCCGAGGCACTTGCCGATGACGATGGAGCTGCGCCGCACCGGCGCCACCAGCATCTCCCGCAGGAAACCGAATTCCCGGTCCCACACGATCGACGCGGCCGAGAACAGCGCGGTGAACAGGACGGACATGCCGAGAATGCCCGGATACATGAAGGTTCGCAGGTTCAGCCCGCCGCTGCCCGATCTGGTCAGCGAAGAAAGGCCGGTGCCGAGAATGAACAGGAATATGAACGGCTGGATCAGCGAGGTGACGAATCGGGTCCGGTCGTCCAGGAAGCGGATGAGCTCCCGCTGCCAGACGATCTTGATGGCGCGCAGCTCGCCGAAGGCCGATGTGGTCGGCACCCGGACGGCGGCGACCGGCGTCGGGCCGTCGATCTGCTGGGCTTGCCCGGTTTGTTCTGTCTGGATCGCCATGTCTATCTCCTCCCCATGCGCATAGCCATCATGTTGCCCCGCAGTCGATCCGAGGAAGTCGCCTCCGCCTCGCGGATGGTCTTGCCGGTGTAGGACATGAACACGTCGTCCAGCGACGGTCGGGCGACATTGACCGACAGGATCGGCATGCCCAGCTCCGCGAACAGCCGCGGAACGAACTGCTCGCCGTTCTCCACCGCCAAGGTCACCGAGCCCTCGACAATGTTCGCCTCGATGTCAAACTGTTCTTTGACCGCCGTGATGGCCTGGCGGTTGTCCGGCGTGTCGATGCTGACCCGGTCCTTGCCGACACTGGCTTTCAGCGCGGACGGGGTGTCGAGCGCGATGATCTGGCCGTGGTCCATGATCGCGATGCGGTCGCAGTACTCGGCCTCGTCCATGTAATGCGTGGTGAGGAAGATCGTGATGTCCTCGGCCTGCTTGAGTTCCCGGATATAGGCCCAGATCGCGCTGCGGGTCTGCGGATCGAGGCCGACGGTGGGCTCGTCCAGGAACAGCACCCGTGGCGAGTGCAGCAGGCCGCGGGCGATTTCCAGCCGGCGCTTCATGCCGCCGGAGTAGGTGCTGACCTTGCTGCCGCGTCGGTCCCAGAGATCGACCATCTCCAGCACCTGGCGCAGCCGGTCCTCCAGGATGTCGCGCGGCACGCCGTAGAGTTCGGCGTGCAGGCGGAGATTGCGTTCACCGGTCAGGTAGCCGTCGACGGTGGTGTCCTGGAACACCAGGCCGATGTTGCGGCGCACCGCGTCCCGCTGGGTGACGATGTCGTGGCCGGCGACCCGGGCGGCGCCGCCGGTCGGCTTGGCCAGCGTGCAGAGCATGTTGATGGTGGTCGACTTCCCGGCGCCGTTGGGGCCGAGGAAGCCGAAGGTCTCGTTGCCGTACACGGTGAGGTCGATCCCGCTGACCGCCTCCACCGCGCCGTATCTCTTCACCAGGCCGGCCACCTCGATGGCCGGCGTCCCCTCATTTTCCATACACCGAGTGTAAAACTAGTCTGGGTGAAGTCAAGCTCTTATCCTGGTCAGGGTGACCAACCTGCGTGAACGCAAGAAGCAGCAGACCCGGCGGCACATCGCGGATGTGGCGGCGCGGCTGTTCGTCGAACGCGGCTTCGACGAGGTCACCGTGGACGAGGTGGCCCAGGCCGCCGAGGTGTCCCGCAAGACGGTCTTCAACTACTTCCCGACCAAGGAGGACCTGGTCTTCAGCGGCGCCGAGGATCGGGAGGCCGAGATGGTGCAGCTGATCCGGGAGCGGCCGCCAGGGGTCTCGTTGATCGAGGTGTTCCGTGAGGACGCCCTGCGCTCGGTCCACGAGATGGTCGACGAGGACAGTTTTCCCGGCCGAAGCCTGTTCGGCCTGGCGAAGTCCAGCCACACGCTGTGGCGGCGGGCACTGGAGATCCACGCCCGGCAGGAGCGGGTGATCGCCGAGCAGATCGCGGCGATGGCCGGGCTGCCGGACTGGGACCCGGTGGCCCGGACGGTCGCACACACATTGTTGGGGGCCAAGCGATCGGTGCGCTGGGAGTGTCAGCGCCGGCTCGAAGCCGGGCAGACGCCGGCTGAGGTGACGGTGGCCGTCGGGCAGGACGTGCACCGCATCTTCGCCGTGCTCGAACAGGGCCTCGCCGGCTTCGAGGCCGAACTACGGCATAGCCACCTCACCCGGGTGGTCCCCCCGGAACTGCGATTCGCACTGGACGAGATCGAGCACGACCTCACCGGTCGGGAGTCCGCCGACCTCGAAGCCCACCTCCAGGACTGAAACGGCGCTGCGATGACGACGCGAACTTCGCTCGCTCAATCCCACAGGGCGGCGATCGGAACGGCGGCGATGTCGTCGCCCAGTCGGAAGGCGCGTGGGCCGGTGTGCAGCACGGCGCCACCGACGAAGCGGTCCCCCAACTCGGTGCGCAGCCACGCGAGGTGACGGGCGTCGCCCCGGTTCGGGGCGTTGCTCGCCTTGATTTCTATGGCGAACACCCGCCCGCCACCGTATTCAATGATGATGTCGATCTCGTGTTGCCCTTTCTCCTGACGGAGATGATAAAGACGGGGCTGGGTTTCGCAGCTGGCGAGCTGGGCGCGCAGTTGGGCCACTACGAATGTGTCGACAATTCGGCCCAGTAGATCTCCGTCCTTCATCAGCCCGGGAACGCCGATGCGCAGCGCGGCGAGGGCGAGCGAGGGATCGACAAGGTATCGCTTGGGGATGCGGACCAGCCGTTTGATGCGGTTGGTCCACCAGGCCGGTAGTGTGTCGATGATCAGCAGGTTGCGTAGCAACTGGTCGTAGGCTTCTCCCGTCGCCCTGGCCACTCCGGCTTTCTCGTAGACAGTCCGGTGATCAGTGATGCCCGCGGTATTCAGAGCGCACGATTCCAGGTATCGACGGAGCAGTTGTGGATCGCGATGGGCCGAGAGCATGGCGACGTCGCGGGTCAGCAGTTGCTCGACATAGCTTTCCAGCCAGGGCCCGCGCTCAGCGGCCGGCAACCGTAGCGCGGGCTCAGGGAAACCGCCGGTGGCGGCCAGTTCGGCGTAGTCACGCAGATCGAGTTGTTCGGTCGGGTTCGTCATCAACGGCTCGATACCGTGTTCGGCGAGCCGGTCAAGCAATGGCACCTGGGGCAGCGAGCCGTGGATTTCGCCGACGGTCAGCCCGAACATCGCCACCCGGAGCAGCCGACCGGTCCCTGGCCACGTGGGCGAGTCGACGTCGCCCCGGACTGACCCGGTGATCAGGAACCGGCCCGGCCGTGGGTCGGCGTCCACAGATCGTTTCACCGCGCCCAACACGTCCGGCGCGATCTGCCATTCATCGATCAGGATGGGCTCGACCAGATCCCGCAGCGCGGCGTCGGGATCGGCTTCGACCGCGACCGCCTGCGATCGCTGGTCCAGCCTGAGCTCGGTGCGTGCCAGCCGAGCCGCCGTCGTGGTCTTGCCGGTCGCCCGTGGTCCCACCAGCAACACGGCCGGATGATGGGCAAGCCGACGGACCAGCAGACTGTCAATCTGACGCGGTAGGTAGGCGGCAGGCATGCTCCTAGCTTATACATATTCGGAAGCCTTGCGTATACATCTGCGGATGCTCCGGGTAGACATTTGCCGGACTGCCTGGGCGGGCAGCTCCGGAAGCTGGGCCGCGCGGGCGCAGCTCAGCCGGCGCGGAGTTCGGCGAGCAGGACGTGCACCGCAATCTTCGCCGTGCTCGAACAGGGCCTCGCCGGCTTCGAGGCCGAACTACGGCATAGCCACCTCACCCGGGTGGTCCCCCCGGAACTGCGATTCGCACTGGACGAGATCGAGCACGACCTCACCGGTCGGGAGTCCGTCGACCTCCCAGCCCACATCCAGGACTGAGGCGAGTCGGTCAACCGACGGTTCACAGGATTCCGGATGCCTTCGCCCATATCGTGAATTGCCCACGTTGGCACGGATATCGGGCACCCGTCTCGATCAGCGCGTCGACAAACGCGTTGGCGCTGTACTCGGTGAGCTGGCCGTTGCGGACAGACTCGGCCACGACCCGCAGCGACCCCCACACGTCGAGCCCGCCGTTTCGACCGGCACGACGGGCGTCCTGATCGTCCACGACGGCCGTTGCCCGGTGAGTCTCCGCCCACGCCAGCACTGTGGCCTCGCCCTGGTTGGACTTGTCCCCTGACACGCGGTCCATCCACCGCACCAGGGCGCTGAGCTCGTCGAGACCATCGACATGGACGATCTCGATCCAGCCAAGGTCGTCTGTTGATAGCCCGTGATAGCGCAATTCTTCGATCACCGTCGCGGTGGTGATATTTCGGCAGGCGGTGCAATCGCCCATCGTTGCCACATCGGCCAGCACGTCAATCCGATCGGCTTTCATCGCGTGGTAAAGCGGCGACGTGTCCCAGACCAGAACGCGGGCCGTTGAGTCCTGCCGCTGTTGGTCGTCGATCATGGCAGGCAATCAGCGATGTTTCTGGCCGGCAGATCGTCCACGGTCACCGCGCCGTAGAGCAACTCGACTGTTCGTGCCCCGGTGATCGCGCCCTGATGCCAGGCGGACAGCACCGCGCGCCGCCACTGCGCACCGGTTTCCCCAATCGTCAGGTCTGGGCTGGGCTCACTGCCACGGATCGCGAGGAAGTCGCCGCGAACCGGCGTGTTCGCGCGTAGCCGCCGGGCATCAGCGACGTTGACCAGTGCGGCCTGTCGTGCTCTAGCCACGACGGCGCTCCACGACAGCCGATAGTCGGTGGCCAGACCGAGAAGAACATCGCGCGGACTCTGGTCTGCTCCGCTCATTCGGCGCCACGTGCTCAGCAGGTCGTTGTCCGGAAGCAGGAACTCACCGGCGAACCGGTCCACAAGCTGTTCCCGTCCATCGCGGCCAGCGGCAACGCCGACGTCACTGTTGTAAGCGTCGTGGAGTAGGTGATGGCCGAGTTCATGGGCAGCCGTCCAACGCCTCCGGCCAGGTTCGGAGCGACCGCTGATGATGGCCACGCCGAAGCCTTCCAGCAGCAGTGAGGCCCCCTCGGCGTCCTCGTCGGCGACAGTCACATAGAGACCGAATTCCTCGACGACACTGGCCAGCGCGCCGAGTGGGCCGGATGGAGCGCCCATCGCCTCGCGGGCGTTGCGGGCGAGTTTGGTCACTTCGCCCACGTCCACACCCGTCGTGGACCGCGGGACGTCGACGGACGGAGCAGGCGGCACGAGAAACCCCTGTTCGACCAACCACTGGGCGTTGCGTGCGTGCGTCTCCAGGAGGACATCAAGCCGGTAATGCGACCGCGAGGCCGAGTCGGTGGTTTCGTCCAGGCCACGCCGCTGAGAGGCGAGCGGGGCCGGCGGTCGCGAAACGAAGTGCGCCATCGGCACGCCCAGTTCCTCGCCGAGACGGGCCAGCTCCAGCGCGCTGACCCGGCGTTCGCCGGCCTCGATGCGCACCATCGCGGTGCGGTCGAGCCCTATCCGTGTCGCGAGCTCACCCTGACTCATGTCGGCAGCCCGCCGAGCTTCGGCGATGCGCTCGCCGATCTCCAGCCAACTCGCCGCGGTGTCCATGTGTGTGATTTTTGCACACCCCGCGCTGAGCTGCACAGGTTATACATGTGCGGACGCCTTGCGTATACATCTGCGGATGCTCCGGGTAGACATTTGCCGGACTGCCTGGGCGGGCAGCTCCGGAAGCTGGGCCGCGCGGGCGCAGCTCAGCCGGTGCGGAGTTCGGCGAGCAGGACGGGGACGAGGGCGGTCCGCCATGATCGTTCGGCGGCGTGGGCACGGCGCTGGTTGGCCTGAACGCATGATCGCCCGTGTGCCGTACGTACGTGAGGCCCGGCATACGTAATTCTCAGTATCTTTTTCACTAAACTTGACAAACCGGCCGTTATAAAAACTGTTGCGGCTTTTTGTGTGATTGTTCGAAGAATTTCGCGGGCTGTAGTCAAGGGCCCTCCTCCTCGTTACCTTCGGTCGGGATCTGGTTCTTTCCATATCCTTGTTGGAGGCAACGTGAAACGGGGCAGGGCGGCGATTGCCGCTGTCGGGACTGCTGCGATCGCTGTGGCGTTGGTAACCGTGACGAGCGGACAGAGTTCCGCGGCCGAACGACCCGACCTGGCCGCCGCCGTGCGGTCCGGAACGGTCGCCGACCAGTTCGGCGTGCAGCACAGCTGTTCAATCTCCTACCAGGGAAAGCAGCTCGATCTGGGCTGTGACCTGCAGACCGTGACGACCGCTCCGTGGTCGGCCGCGCTGGCCGTGAACGACACCCCGCAGGGCTACGGCCCGGCGGATCTCGCGCAGGCGTATGGGCTGCCGGCGAATGTCAGTGGTCCGCAGAACACGGTGACGATTGTCGGCGTCGGCGCATATCCGAACCTGGAGTCCGATCTGGCGAAATACCGGTCGTCGTACGGGCTGCCGGCCTGCACGACGACCAACGGGTGTCTGTCGATCACGGACTATCACGGCGGGGCGCCGCTGCAGCCGTCCGAGCCGCAGATCGAGGAGACGTACGCGGAAGAGACCGCGCTCGATGTGGACATGGCCTCGGCGTCCTGCCCGAGCTGCAAGATCAGCATGGTGCAGATCCCGTTCGATATCGGCAAGCTGCTGGAGGCCTCGCTGTTCGGGGATTCGGTGCCGCTGGCCGACGATTTCGGCACCGCGGTGAACCAGGCGGTCGGCAAGGGCACGTCCTCGGTCAGCATGAGCTACGGCCTGCCGTCCGGCTCGCACGGCGCGGAGTTGGCCACCGGAGCCGCGGCCCAGGCGCTGGATCACCCCGGCGTCGCGATCGTGGCCTCGTCCGGTGACAAGGGCTTCACCGGCAACACCCAGCTGTGGCCCTCGCTGGTGCCGACGGTCACCGCGGCCGGCGGAATCACGTTGACCAAGAGCGGTTCCGGCTACGCCCAGACGGCGTGGGGCGCGGTCCACAAGGGAACCTTCGACGGACCCGGCAGCGGCTGCTCGAACGACTCTGGTCCCGCGGTCGGCCAGCCGGATTCGGTCGCCGCGTACTGCGGCGGGCATCGCGCGGTGGCCGATGTGTCCGCCGACGCCGACCCGGCGACCGGGGTTTCGGTGTACGACACGTGGAACCCCGACGGCAACGGTCCGTCCGGCTGGGTCGTGGTCGGTGGCACCAGCGCCGCCTCGCCGTACATCGCGGGTCTGTACGCCCGCGCCGGCAATCTCAGCGGTGTGCACGGGCCGAACACGCTGTACGCGGCGACGGGCGGCATCCACGACGTGACGACCGGCTCGAACTCGCAGAGCGGCAACTGTGGCTCGCTGCCCCAGGCGACCTGCGTCGCCGGTCCGGGTTGGGACGGGCCGACCGGCGTCGGCACCCCGCAGGGTCTCAGCGCGTTCTGATCCACCGAAGGGCGCTTTCGTCCACCAACGGCGGCAGTCCACCAACGGCGGCAGTCCACCAACGGCGGCAGCTCAGCCGGCCGGGACGAAGGCGCCCTTCGGCGCGATCAGGGCTCTCGGTGCCGCTCCCGCGTCACCCACGCCGCGATCTGGGCGCGTGAGTTGAAGCCGAGCTTGCCGAGAATGTTGTCCACATGGGTCGACGCGGTCCGCGGCGAAATGACCAGTTCTTCGGCGATCCGCCGGTTGGTCAGGCCCCGCGCGACCAACTCGGCGACCTCGCGTTCCCGTGGGGTCAGCGGATTTTTCGGGGTGGCGGCCGGCGCGGTGGCCGGCGTCGCCGAGTCGCCGAGCACGAACCGGACGGCGTCGTCGTGCGACATGGCCCGGCCGCGCCGGTAGTGCCGCCGATGCTCCTGCTCGCCCAGGGCCGCGAACACCTGTCCGGCGACCTCGACAGCGTGCTCGGTGAACCGGCTGAAATTGCGGGCATCGGTGCCGATGGCCTTCAACATGGCGCTGCTGATCCCGAACAGGGTGGCCGCGCGGACCATGCGGCCCTGGTGCGCCGCTGCCCAGCCAAGCGTTTGCACGGCGTGCGGTTCGGCCGAGCGGTTGCCCAGCACCTGGTGCAGCCGGAACGCCGTCAGCGCGGCCTGTTCGGCGGCATCCGGGTAGCCGTGCAGCTCTTCGACGAGGCCCAGCGCCCACCAGTCCCAGGCCCGCCAGAACAGCTCGCCGCTGGCCTCGGCCGCCGTGATGCTCGCGCGGAACATCGCGCGGGCGTCCTCGATCGTGCCCGTCAACGCGGTGGCGTGCCGGTAGTGGTATGCGGCGTAGTCCTCGCCGGGTCGCATCCCGTGCCGACGAAACACCGCCCGCGCGGCGGCTGCCTGTTCGGCGGCTGGGATGTCCGGCTCGGTCCCGAAGTAGAGGTTGGCCACCGCGCGGGCCACATCCGCGTAGGCGGCGGCGATGTCGTCGCCGGTGCTCCTGGCCAACTCCTGACCGGCGCGCACGTCGGCCAGCGTCGCGGACACGTCGCCCTGGAGCATGGCGCACCAGGTCCGCAGCCGGAGGCTCAGCGCGCGTTCCGGGGCCCGCGGCGGCACGGCGGCCATCAGCTTGGTCAGCCACTTTCGCGCCTCGTTCAGCAGTCCGCGCACGGTCCAGTACGCGTCGAGCTGGTTGGCCATCCGCAGTCCGACGATGGCCTCCCCGGCCGTGCCGGCGCAGTAGTCCAGCGCCACCCGGATGTTGGCGTGCTCCCGGGAGATCCGCCGGATCCAGTCCACCTGGTCGGGGCCCGGCCACCCGGCCTCGTAGCGAGCGGTCAGACCGGCGCACCAGTCCCGGTGCCGACGCGCGACCCGCGTGGTCTCCCCAAGCTCGGCCAGCCGCTCGGCGCCGTACTCGCGCAGCGTCTCCAGCATCCGGTAGCGGAACTCCCCGCCGGTCCCGCCGGTCTCGGCGCCGACCAGCAGCGACTTGTCCACCAGGCCGTGCACGGTGTCCAGCACGTCCTCGCGCCGGATTCCGGCGCCGCCGCACACCTCCTCGGCCGCGGCCAGGTCGAATCCGCCGGCGAACACCGAGGCGCGGGCCAGCACGAGCCGCTCGGACGCCGAACACAGCGTGTAGCTCCAGTCGATCAGTGCCCGCAGCGCCCGGTGCCGGGCCGGGCCACCACGGTTGCCCCTGGTCAGGAGGGCCAGCGGCACGGCCAGCCGCTCCCGCAGTTGGGTCACCGACAACGACCGCAGCCGCACCGCCGCCAGCTCGATCGCCAGCGGCAGCCCGTCCAGACCACGGCACAGCGCCACGACATC
Organism: Pseudonocardiaceae bacterium; assembly: GCA_035552275.1. Lineage (GTDB taxonomy): Bacteria > Actinomycetota > Actinomycetes > Mycobacteriales > Pseudonocardiaceae > DASVLX01. The sequence goes on from DASZLR010000122.1 coordinate 13,778, forward strand.
GCGGTGGTTCTGCTCGGTGATGTCCAGCGACGGCAGCACTGTCCGTCCCCGATCCAGGAACAGCCGAATCGCCTCGTACCGCTCCAGTTCGGCCGGCGACCCGATGTCCTCGGCGCCGGGCACCGCCAGCGGCGGCACGGGCAGCAGCTGTTCTCCCACGATGTCCAGGGACTGCCGGCTGGTGGCCAGCACGCTCAGCGTCGGACACCCCGCGATCAGGTCGGCCACGAACCCGGCGCAGGCCGTCACCAGATGCTCGCAGTTGTCCAGCACCAACAGGAACCGCTTGTCCCGCAGATGGTTGATGACGACATCGTGCTGTGACCGCTCCGACTGGTCGTACAGCCCGAGTCCCGCCGCGACGGTGTTGGCCAGCAGGTCCGGCTCATGCAGTTCGGCCAGTTCGATGAACGCCACGCCATCCGGATACTCGTCGCGGATCGCCGCGACGACCCGGCCGGCCAACCGGGTCTTGCCCACCCCGCCGACCCCGGTGAGCGTCACCAGCGAGTTGGTGTCGAGCAGGATTCGTACCTGAGCCAGCTCCTGCCGGCGGCCGACATAGCTGGTCCGCTCAGCCGGGAGCGCGAGCCCACGTGGTGTCGCGGTCTCCACCGACGGCATCCGCCCCATTCCTCGTTCGTCTGGACTGGCCAGTGTAGTCCACTCGGGACAGTCGGCGATCAGGTCGGAACTACGGTGATCGTCATGGTGTGGTCGGGTCCCGCTGGTAAGCGGCGGCCGATGTTAGCGCGGCGACCGCTCGGCGGTCAGCCGGACGAGGATGGCGGGTCCGGCTCGGCGGTGCTGGACGCGGCGTTCATGCGGCGGGTGATGAGGAAAACGGCGAAGTCGGCGGCCAGTTCCAGTCGGCGGTCCTCGGCGACGGGGTCGGGTGCGATCTCCCGGCGGATCGCCTCGCCGTCGAAGGTGTGCTCCAGGGTGTTGACCAGCATCTCGAGGTCCTCTTCGGGGAAGAGTTCGGCGCCCGGCACCAGGCGGGACACCTCGACGATGTCGGCGAAGAACTGGCGCCCGGTCTCGCTGAGCCGGGTTCGCAGGTCTGGGTCGGTGCGGGCGGCCACCATGAGTTCGAACCACACGACGTTCTCCACGTTGCGGTGGCGGTCGCGCATCACCCGGAGCGCTTCGATGAGTGTCGGTTCGTGCAGTGCGGTCAACTGCTGCCTGGCCTGAATGACGTGCCGCCGGCCGACTTCGGCCGCTGTGGCGTCCATCAGGTCCAGCCGTGAGTCGAAGTGCCGGAACAGCCCGCCGCGGGACACGCCGGAGCGTTCGCAGATCATGCCGAGCGAGGCGTTGGCGTACCCCACGTCGGCGATGACGGCGATCGTCGCATCGATCAGCCGTCTGATCGTCGTCTCGCGGCGCTCCCGCTGGGTGCGCCGTCGCGGCACGCTCGGATCAACCTGGCCGCCGTCGCGCGCCTCGGTCGCCGAGGGCACGGTCGCGGCGTGGTCCTCCATGTGCCCAGGTTACGGGACCGATCTCGTGCGTATTTAGCAACTGATGCGGCTGTGTCTATCGGCCGCGTGCGTATTTAGCGACCGACAGGTCTCTATCCATTGACAGTGTGAGACCGATCGGTTTCTATCCTCCTCATGGCGTGGGACACGATCATCTCGGGCGGGCGCTGGTTCGACGGCACCGGTGCGCCGTCGGCGGTGCGTCACCTGGGCATCCGGGACGGCCGGGTGGCGGTGGTGTCCACGGCGCCGCTGGACACCGTCGGCTGCCCACGGGTGATCGACGCCGCCGGGCAGTGGGTCATGCCCGGATTCATCGACATCCACACCCACTACGACGCCGAGGTCCTGCTCGCACCAGGCCTGACCGAGTCGGTGCGGCACGGTGTGACGACCGTGCTGTTCGGTTCCTGCTCGCTGGGCACCGTGCACGTCGATCCGCTCGACGCGGCGGACCTGTTCAGCCGGGTGGAGGCCGTGCCGCGCGAGCACGTGATCCGGGCGCTGACCGAGCACAAGTCCTGGTCTACCGCAGCGGAGTACATCGCCGCACTGGAAACGCTGCCGCTGGGCCCCAACGTGACGACCTTTCTCGGGCACTCGGACCTGCGGGCCGCGGTCATGGGGCTGGGTCGCTCCACCGATCGCACGGTCGCCCCGACTCCCGCCGAACTGCGCCGGATGCGGGACCTGCTCGCCGACGCCCTGGCCGCCGGATTCATTGGCCTGTCGGAGATGCGCAACCCGTGGGACAAACTGGACGGTGACCGGTACCGGTCGCGCACCCTGCCCTCGACCTACGCGTCCTGGCGGGAATACCGGATGCTGCACCGGATCGTGCGTCGCGAAGGCCGGGTCCTCCAGTCGATCCCGAACCTGACCACGCCGATCAGCCTCGTGCTCTACCTCGTCGCGTCCATGGGCTTCGGATTGCGCCGGGCGTTGAAGACCAGTTTTCTCACCGCGGCCGACGTCAAGGCCAACCCGTTGCTGCACCACACCATGGGCCCGATCGCCCGGCTGGCCAACAAGCTCGGCCGCGCCGACTTCCGCTGGCAGCATCTGCCGGTTCCGTTCGACATCTTCGCCGACGGCATCGACCTGGTGGTGTTCGAGGAACTCAGCTCCGGCGCCGCCGCGCTGCACCTGCAGGACGGGGCCCGCGACGAGCTGATGTGCGACGAGGCGTACCGCCGCCGGTTCCGCCGTGAGTACGACCGCAAATGGACGCCCCGGATATGGCACCGCGACTTCTACGACGCGCACATCCTCGCCTGCCCTGACACCTCGGTGGTCGGCAAGACCTTCGGGCAGGTCGGCGACCAACGCGGCCTGCACCCGGTGGACGCCTTCCTCGACCTCGTGGTGGCGCACGGCAGCGAACTCCGTTGGTACACCACGATCTCCAACCACCGGCCCAAGGTGCTCAACAAACTCTCCGCGCTGCCCGAAGTCCAGATGGGTTTCTCCGACGCCGGCGCGCACCTGCGGAACATGGCCTTCTACAACTTCCCGCTCCGGCTGCTGCGCCGCGCCCACCGGACCGGGTTCATGACCATCGAACGCGCCGTGCACCGGCTGACCGGCGAACTCGGCCGGTGGTATGGCATCGACGCGGGCACCCTTCGCGAAGGCGACCGCGCCGACCTCGTGGTGATCAATCCCGCCGGCCTCGACACATCGGTCGACCAGCACACCGAGGCGCCGATCGACGTGTTCGGCGGCATGAACCGCATGGTCAACCGCAACGACCACGCGGTCACCGCGACCCTGGTCGCCGGTAACCATCTTTATGGTGTCGGCGAGTTCGACCAGACGTCAGCCCAGCGGCGGACCGGTCGTTTTCTCCGTGCCGGCGAGCCTCGCGGCACCGTCGACCCGGCCACGCGTCACTCAACAACGGCCGCGCTATCAGTGAAGGCTATGCACAACCTCAACGGAGAGTGATCATGAAATCTCGTACTCGCAAAGTTATGGGCGCCGCGTTGGTCGCGGCTGCCGCTATCACCACAGTCAGTGTTGTGACGGGTAGTTCTGCTGGTGCGGACACGATGACGCCGGCGCGCACC
>DASZLR010000123.1:0-8909 GCA_035552275.1 Pseudonocardiaceae bacterium
CCGGGCGGGCCGTCAGCGACCTACCTCGCCGGGGACGGGGTCAAGGCCAACTGGGTGATCGCGGAGAACGCCAAGCCCGGCTCGCCGAGTTGGAAAATCTCCGGCACGCCGGCCGCCGGCAGCATCGAGGGATTCGCCGACACCACCTACGCGGCCGACGGGCAGTCGGTGACCGTGTACGTGTCCAGCAGCGCGCCGCGATTCCATCTTGAGGCGTACCGGGTCGGTTACTACGGCGGCGTCGGCGGGCGGCTGGTCTGGCGGTCCCCGGAGATGCCGACGAAACGGCAGGCGCCCTGCCCGCTGACGCCGGGAGTGAACATGGTGTCCTGCGCCAACTGGACGCCGTCGCTGACCTTTCCGGTCACCACCGATTTCGTGCCGGGCGACTATCTGCTGAAGTTGGTGGGCGGCGACAACGAGCAGAGTTATGTGCCGCTGACCGTGTGGGATCCGACCAGCCACGCGGCCTATCTGGTGAAGAACGACGTGTTCACCTGGCAGGCGTGGAACCCCTATGGCGGCTACGACTACTACCAGGGCCTGGGCTCCTGCCCGGCGAACGTATATCCGCTGTGCTCGCGGGCGCGGGTGGTCAGCTACGACCGGCCCTACGAATTCTCCGACGCGGGCGGCGAGGGCACCGGCGACTTCCTGTGGCTGGAGTCGCCGCTGGTCCGGTTCATCGAGCAGCACGGGCTGGACGTGGCCTACGCGACCGACCTCACGCTGGTCGACCATCCGAGTTTCCTGGACAACCACAAGGTGCTGATGTCGCTGGGGCATGACGAGTGCTGGTCGCTGGACGAGCGACAGGCCGCCGTCGCCGCCTACGACAAGGGGATGAACCTCGCGTTCTTCGGCGCCAGCGGGGTGCTCCGGCACGTCCGCACCCAACCGTCCCCGAGGGGGCCGAACCGGGAGCTGGTGGACTACCGGTCGTCGCAGGATGATCCGCTCAATGGCAAGGGAAACCCGTTGCAGGTCACCGGAAACACCTGGGCCTCGCCACCGGCGAGCTGGCCGGAGACCGGTTTCGTCGGCGAGGCGTACAACGGCTTCCTGGAGCCGGGCGCGCCACCGGGCAACCTGGTGGTGACCGACGCGTCAGCGTGGATCTTCGCTGACGCCGGGCTGCACGACGGGTCCGTGGTGCCCGGCGCGATAGCCTCCGATGTGGACAGTCTGGAGCCGAGTTCCGATCATCCGCCGAACGTCCAGGTGCTCGCGCACTCCCCGCTGCCCACCGCGCACGCCCAGTTCAACAGCCACACCGGCGGCACGTTCTTCTCCGATATGACCTATTACACCGACCCGACCAGCAGGGCCGGGGTGTGGGACGGTGGCACGAACAACTGGATTCCGGCGCTGGAGGCGTGCACGCCGCAAGCCTGTCCGGCGCCGATGATGCAGAAGATGACCAGCAACCTGCTGTGGCTGCTCGGCCAGGGACCGGCCGGGAGGATCCGCCCCTCGGTCGCCAACTGGCAGCCGGTCTATCCCTGATCGCTGGCTGTCTCTGCGGGCTGGCTGTCCCCGGTTCAGCGGCAGACGCGCACCGCGTGGGTCCCTACGCTTCTGTTCCATGCCAACGAAAAAGCGCCTGAGACGCATCCTTCTGATCCTCGTCGTGCTCGTCATCGGCCTGGTCAGTCTGGGCACGCCCGCGTTAGCCGACCCGCCAGAACTCCAGGTGACCCTCAGCTCGGACACCATCAACCCCGGCCAGACGGTCACCATCACGGTGACCTTCACCAACATCCAGGCCACCCCGGTGCAGTTCGTCTACGAGTCGCTGAGCCCCGACTACTACACGCAGATGACCACCGCGATCTACACTTTCCAGTCCTGCACCGGCGACGACACCTGGTGCGATATGGACAGCCATCAGAACACGGTAGGTCAGGAAACGGTGGGCAGGTCGGGGCTGGACACGTCGTAGGTCCGCCCCGACCGAGCCACCGCTCGGCCCGCTGATCAACTCATTCATTCTAGTCAGCTGGGTGATCACTATCACGAACAAGCCTCGCGATCATCCCAGCATGGTCATAGAGGTAGCCATGTATGAGGCTGTCGAGCTGGCCCCGGGTAACCACAAGCACTTCGTCTTCGTCTGGACGGCTGTACGTCTCACGCGACTCGGCAACGAGGGACGCATGGTCGAGTTCGCGATCAAGCCGCTCTACGACCCAACGTCGAAGGAGCGTACTGGGTGCCATGTGCTGCCGCATCGCCAGCTGCCGGAGTTCTTCAAGTCGGTCGGTCGGCAGGCGTACCGAGTACACCTGAGCCGGATCCTTCGACCGCCTACGGCTAGGCACATAATGGGCGTCCACGTCCCGGCCACGCTCCGCGGCCTCTGCTTCAGCGGCAAGGACATCCGCGATGTTCTGGTCACTGGGCACAATCACACCTCCTGATTTCCACTCATTCCTGATAGCGGCGCATAGCGGTCGAACTGGCCGCCCATGCATTGACGCCCCACCAGGAACCGTCTACGTCAGGCAGATTCTTGGGCCTCAGTATGACAACCAGCACTCGGTTGACTGCCTGACTGTAACCAAGTACCCGGATGGTCTGGCCCGTCTTGCTGCTCGGGTCCGGTGCCGCGATCTTGCGGTTTTCATCCGAAGCGGCCTCCGTCGCCCACTCCGGTTCGACATCGAAGTCACCCGGTCGACGCCTCGACCGGGTACGGATGTACTCGCCCCGATAGTGCCAGTCGATGTCCTCGATCGGCAGGTTCCCGGGCGCCACCCCGTAGAAGGTGACCTCATTCACCTGGTGAATGGTACTACACGTATTACGCGTAGTACAAGACCGATGTTGGGCCGGTCAGAACACGGTAAGTCAGGAAACGGTGGGCAGGTCGGGGCTGGACACGTCGTAGGTGGTGCCCGGCCGGGTGAGCAGCACGGCCAGCACGGCCGCCTTCCGGTCCGAGTCCTCGGCCCCACCCCACACCACCGTCTTGCCGTTGGTCAGCGCGAACCGCACTCCGCCCGGGGTGTTCGCGCCGATCGACACCACCTGCGCACGCAGCGGCACCGGCAGTGCGGCCAGCACCGCCTCCACGGCCTGCGTGCGCGGGTCGGCCGGCGAGGCGGCGGGCAGCAGCAGCTTGGGCAGTCCGGGCGGAATCGGCGACCCCACCGGCACCGTCGCGAAGTCGAAACCGGTGGCATCAACCAGATGCACGCCGTCCCGCTCGGTCAGCACCGAGGTCGCGGCGCGCTCGGTGACCACGATCCGCACCGTGCCCGGCCATTCCCGGAACACGTCCGCGGACGCCACCCTCGGCAGCTTCGCCACCCTGGCCGCGACGGCCGCGGTCGACAGCCGGACCATCGGCGTGCCGGAGGTGACATCAGCGGCGGCGATCACCTGGTCCGTCGACAACGCCTGTGTCCCGGACACGGCCACGTCCCGCACGCCCAGCAGCGGGGTGAACCACACCGCCAGGCCCAGCACGAACACGCCGAGCACGATCAGCAACGCCACCCAGCGCCGCACCAGCACCCGCCGCCGGGTCGGCAGCGCCGGATGCCGGCGTGGCTCCGGCTCGGTCCGGGATCGGTTGCGCGCAGACCGTTGTGCCCGTTCCGGCCGCCGCGCGCTCGCCGACCGCGATCGATCCCGCGGCGCGGACGGGCTGGCCGGGCTCCGTCGGGCCGACCGGCGGACCGGCGTGCCGGCGTCCTCGGAAACGTCGGCCATCAGGGGGCCTCGGCTCGCCGGTCCAGTTCGGCGATGATCTCCGGCCCGAGCATCGTGACGTCCCCGGCGCCCATGGTCAGCACCAGATCGCCGTCGGACACCAAGCCCGCCAACAACGTCGGCACCCGGTCGAACGCGGGCTCGTAGTGCACTCGCCCCATCGGCAGGTCGATCGTGTCGGCGACCAGCCGGCCGCTGACACCGGGGATCGGCTCCTCTCGGGCGCCGTACACGTCCAGCACGATCACCTCGTCGGCCTGCCCCAACGCCCGGCCGAACTCGGCGGCGAAATCCTGCGTCCGGGAGTACAGGTGCGGCTGGAAGACCACCACCAGCCGGCCGCCGCCGAGCACCAGCCGGGTCGCCTTGAGCTGCGCGGCCACCTTGGTCGGGTTGTGCGCGTAGTCGTCGTACACCCGGATCTTGCCGGACCGGCCCTTGAACTCGAACCGCCGGCGCACCCCGCCGAACGCGGCCAGCCCCTCGATCATCCCGCCCAGCGGCGCGCCCAGTTCCAGGCCGGCCAACAGCGCGCCGGCCGCGTTGACGGCCATGTGCTCGCCGGGCACCGCGATCACCAGCTCGATTTTCTCGCCATCAAGATCGACGGTGACCGCACCGCCGCCGGACCGCTCGTCGCTGCTGCCGCCGGTGGGTCGGAAATCAGCAAGCGCGGCCGAACCCGGGCCCCGCGCGGCGAACCCGTACCGGCGGACCCGCACCCCGGCGGCCTCGGCGCGGTCGGCCAGCTCCGCCGAACCGGGATCGTCCGCGCACGCCACCAGAACCCCGCCGGGCTCGATGCCGCGGACGAACTCGTCGAAAACCGCCACGTACGCGCCCACGGTGCCGTGGTAGTCGAGGTGATCAGCCTCCACATTGGTCACAATCGCGACCGAGGGCCGGAAGGCCAGGAACGAGCCGTCGCTCTCGCCGGCCTCGGCCACGAACAGCCAGCCGGTGCCGTGATGGGCGTTGGCGCCGGACTCGTTGAGATCGCCGCCGATCGCGAACGAGGGGTCCAGCCGGCAGTGTTGCAGCGCCACCGTCAGCATCGAGGTGGTCGACGTCTTGCCGTGGGTGCCGGCCACGCAGGCGACGCGGTGCCCGGCCATCAGCTCGGCCAGCGCCTGCGCCCGGTGCAGCACCGGGATTCCGCGCCGCCGCGCCTCGGCGAGTTCGGGGTTGGTGTCCTTGATCGCGCTGGACACGACGACGACGGCCGGTCCGCCGTCGAGCAGGTCGAGGTTCGCGGCCGACTGTCCGATCGCGACTCGCGCGCCCTGCGCCTGCAACGCCAGCACGGCCCGCGAGTCTTTCGCGTCCGAACCGGACACCGGCGCGCCGCGCGCCAGCAGGATGCGGGCGATGCCGCTCATCCCGGCCCCGCCGATCCCGATCAGGTGGGCGCCGCCCAGCACATCCGGCTGGCTCGGACTCGAACCCGGACCCACGTTCACTTGCGGACCGCCTCCAACACCATCCGGGCCAGCGCCTCGTCGGCCACCCGGTGCCCGGAACCCCGTGCGGCCTGGCCCATCGCGGCCAGTTTGGCCGGATTGGTCAGCATCGACCGGACCGTCTCGACCACCCTGGCCGGGCTCAAGTCCTGGTCGGCGATCAGCACCCCGCCGCCGGCCGCCACGATCGGCTTCGCGTTCAGCGCCTGCTCGCCGTTGCCGAACGGCAGCGGCACGAACACCGCCGGCAATCCCACCGCGGACACCTCGGCGACGGTCATCGCACCACTGCGACAGAGCACCATGTCGGCGGCGGCGTAGGCGAGGTCCATCCGGTCCAGGTAGCCGAATGTGCGGTACGGCGGCGCGCCCGGAACCTGTTGCACCGCAACGGTGTTCTTCGGCCCGTGCACGTGCAGCACGCCGATGCCCATCCCGCCCAGCTCGCTGGCCGCGCCGGACACCGCGTCGTTGATCGACCGGGCGCCCTGGGAGCCGCCGGTCACCAACACGATCGGCGCGTTCGGCGGCAGCTCGAAGTGGGCCCGTGCCTGGGCTCGCAGCGCCGCCCGATCAAGGGTGGTGATCGACTGGCGCAGCGGGATGCCGATCACCTCGGCGCCGGGCAGGCCGGTGTCCGGCACGGCGGCGGCGACCCGGGCGGCGAACCGGGCGCCGACCTTGTTCGCCAGCCCGGCCCGGACGTTCGCCTCGTGCACCACGATCGGCAGCCGGCCGCGGGCGGCCAGATACGCCGGCAGCGCGACGTAACCGCCGAAGCCGACGAGCACGTCCGCGCCGATCCGGTCGAAGATCGCCCGGGTCGCGCGTACGGCGTCGCGGACCTTCAGCGGCAGCCGAACCAGTTCGGGCGTGGGCTTGCGGGGCAGCGGCACCGGCGGAATGAACTCCAACGGGTAGCCGCGAGCCGGGACGATCGAGGATTCCAGGCCCCGCTTGGTGCCCAGCGCCACCACGTGCGCGTCCGGGCGCAGCCGCATCACGGCGTCGGCCAGCGCCATCGCCGGTTCGATGTGCCCGGCGGTGCCACCACCGGCCACCACCACGCATGGGCCGGCGAAGCGGCCCTCGCCGGCTCCGACGGGTTCGGTCACCGGCCGCCTCCTTCGATGGTTCGTCCTGAGCGGTACCGCCCAGGGTTCCATCGTTCCTCACCGACGCGCGAGGCCGATCGCCGCCGGGTGGCGCCGCCGGCCGACTTGGCACCGGCTCGGGCTCCCGCCCTGCTCCCGGTCTTGGCGCCAGCCCTGGCCCTGGCGGGTTTCGGCGGGGTGGACGGCCGGGCCGGGCGGCGGCGGGCCGGTGGCTGGTACACCTCGGGCGCCGGCAGATGCAGCAGACCGCCAACCCGGCCGGGACCCTGGCTGCGCAGCGCGGCCACCGCTTCCGGCTCGTGCCGGGCGCAGTTGGCCAGGATGCCGAACACGATCATGGTGACCACCAGCGAGCTGCCGCCGTAGGAGATCATCGGCAGCGGAATGCCGGTCACCGGCAACAGTCCGACGACGTAGCCGATGTTGACCGCGGCCTGACCGACCAGCCAGGTGGTCAGCGTCGCGGCGACGACCCGGATCCACGGGTCGATGTTGCGCGCCGCGATCCGCATGCCGATCACCGCGACCATGGCGAACAGGCCCAGCACCAGAGCGCAGCCGACCAGGCCCAGTTCCTCGCCGATCAGCGCGAAAATGAAGTCGGTGTGCACGTAAGGCAGGTAGTCGTACTTCGCCGAACCCAGGCCCAGGCCACGGCCGAACAAGCCGCCGTCGGCGAGCGCGTACAACGCCTGGTTCGCCTGGTACGCCGTGCCGGAGACATCGCCCTGCGGGTGCAGGAACGCGGTCACCCGGGCGAACCGGTACGACGCGCCCACTGACAGCGCGACCACGCCGCCGACCGCGGCCACCGTCGCCGTGACGAACAGCCGCAGCGGCGCGCCGATGAACCACAGCAGCGCCATCAGCACCACGCCGAGGGTGACCGTGCTGCCCAGATCCGGTTGCAGGATGACCAGCGTCAGCATCACCAGCGCGACCGGCACGACCGGCACCAGCAGATGCCGATACTGGTGCAGCACCGCCCTTTTCTGCACCAGGACGTGCGCCCCCCATAAGGCCAGCGCGAGCTTGGCGACCTCCACCGGCTGGAAGGAGATCGGGCCGAGAATGAACCAGCCGCGAGTCGCGGACACGCTGTGCCCCAACGGAGTCAGCACCAGGATGAGCAACGTCACACAGGCCGTGACGGCCGGCCCGGACAGCGCGCGGATGCGGCGCAGCGGCAGCCGCATGGCGATCCAGAACAGCACCAGGCCGATCAGCGCGAACGCCACCTGCTTCTTGAACAGCGCGTAGACCGACTGCGAGTTCGCCTGGTAGGACACCACCGACGACGCCGAGGCGACCATCACCAGCCCGATCGCGGCGAGCAGGCCGAACACCGCCAACACCAGGTGGAACGAGGCCAGCGGCCGACCCAGCCACGCGGTCAGCGGCCCGAAAGCGTTCCGCACGCCCGCCAGCCGGCCCCGGGGTCGTCCCGGGGATCGCCGCGGCGACCGCGCTGTCCGGGCGGTTCCGGGCTTCACCTGCACCGTCACGTCCGTCATCGTCTCTTGTGTACGCCCGCTCAGCCGGGACCTCCGGGCGCGTGTCGCGTGCGGGTCAGACCTGGTTGTCAGGGCCAGTGTTCTTCAACACCGTCAGCAGGGCGGCAACCTCGACTCGGAGCACGGAACCTGTCGGGTTCTTGCTGTCCCGCACCCGGTCGAGGGTGTGAGCGACCTCAACACACTCGTTGCCTTGCGCGTTGCTGCGGCTGCTCTTCCGCCACCGGGCATCGGACAGGTTCCGGACCGACATGTTCCTCCGCTCGTCAGTGCTTCATGCCGCGCGCGATCGAGGAGATCATCGCGGCAGACTCGTCCTCCGCCAGCGCGTTGTCCCACAACGTGGCAAATGCGAGTCTATAAGGCTCCAACTCAGCGGGTTCCTCAAGATAGACGCCCTTCGTGAGGACTTCGATGTAGCCGACGTCGGAGTTCTCACCCTCGAAGGACAGGAGGCTGAACCCGGTGCCCAACGCGCAGTGCGCGCCGGCCTTGGCCGGCAACACCCGGAGCTGGATATGGGGCAGCGCGCCAAGTTCCAGCAGGTGATTGAGTTGCGCGCGCATAACCGCCGGGCCGCCGACCACCATCCGCAACGCGCCCTCGGCAATCACCGCGTCGACCTGGATCGGGTCATCGCCGACCAGCCGACTCTGGCGGGCCACGCGGGCCTGCACACGTTCGCGCACGATGTCCTCGCCGGGCGTAGGCACGTCCGCGCCAAGAACGGCAGCCGTGTAGTCCTCGGTCTGGAACAGGCCGTGCACGAGATCAATCCTGAACGTCTTCAGCTCGTGCGCCTCGGACTCCAACTCGACGTAGTCGAGCACGTCGTCCACCAGAGCACCCTTGGCGACTTCCTCCCACCAGCTCTTCTCCTGCGCGGTCAGCGTCGCCTCGAACATCTTCGTCCGCTCGTCCTCCGAGATGCCGTAGACGAGCGCGAGCGTCACGACGTCAGCCGGCGTGATCGGCTGGCCGGCGGTCTCCAGGCGGCTCTGCTTGGCCGATGACCAACCGGCCTTCTTGGCGATTTCACCGCTCTTCAGGCCGGTGGCCTCACGCCAACCGCGCAGCACACGGGAGATCCGCCGGATGCGGAC